>CAYUDW010000069.1:11014-16376 GCA_964442595.1 uncultured candidatus Brocadiaceae bacterium | reverse complement strand
GTTCAATGTCGTAGATGGAGATCTGCGCGCCGTCCAATGACTGTGACTCGATGAGTTCCGGCCCTTCGGGCGCCGGCGGTGGGATGGACTGGTAGACCGGCTCGGTCCCGCCGATCCAGGTCGCAGCAATGTTACCCTCTTCGTCATAGACGCCGCAGACGTCGTAGGTGGGCACGTCGGCCTCGCTCACGTCCTCCTGCCACGTCCACTCGTCGGGGGGATCGCCCATGTTCCAGTGGGAGACCCAGACGTTGCCACCCTCGTGCCAGCCCGTGGCCATTACGGCTGCCTGCCCCTCCGGGCCGACGACGGCCTGCGGAGCGCCGATCACGCCACCGGTCATCACCTCATGCACCGTCCCCCACGTATCCGTCGACGGATCGTAGGTGGCGGCGTAGACGCGCGTGCCCTCGCCATTCTTGCCTTCAGACCACGTGACCAGCGCGCGCCCGTCCGAACCGAAGGCCACGTCGGCCCACCAAGACATCTCGTGGTCGGGCGGAAGCGGCACGGCCTGGGGGGCGGAGAAGGTGCGGGTGCGCTTGTCCCAAACGCTGTAGACCGGCACGGCGTCCGACACGAAGCCATCCTGATCGCGGGTGCCGCTCGACCAGACGGCCAGGCCGTAGTCGCCCGGACCTATGGCCACCTGGGCGCCCCACGCGTTCTGTCCGCTCTGGCTGAGCGGGAGGCCGGCGAGCACGAAACCGCTGACGTCGTCCCACGTGGCGTAACGGACCTCCCAGAGCTCTCCGCCCAGGTTGTAACGGCCCCAGGTCAGAACGCCCTGCCCGTCGACGGCCAGGGAGGGGTTCCCGTCGGCGGTCTGGTCGTCAGTGAGGCGAACGGCCTGGCCCGGGGTACCGCTCGCCTCGTCGAACCGAGCCCAGTAGATCTCGCTCGACATCAGGTCCTCTTGCACGTCGGTGCCGTCGGTGGCGGTCAGTTGGGACCAGGCAACGATCGGGTCGCCATCTGCGGCAAATCCGATGACGGGCGACGACTTGGGCAGGCCGTCGCTCGTGACCTGCACGGGCGCGCCCCAGTCCTCCCCGGAGGCCTTGCGTTTGAGGAAGACCTCGGCCGCCATGTCTTCGCCCGGGTCGGTGTCCTCGACGTACGCCATGAACTGCGTACCGTCGGTGCGCGAGGCCAGGTAGGGATCGGCGGTCACGGCCGTATCGCCGTCGCCAGATGCCTCCCCTTCGAGGGAAACTCCGCCCATCGCGGCCCTGCCCGTGGACATAGCGCCCGCTCCCATCGGCAGGGCCATCATCACGTACTGGGACAGGTCCCAGTAGTCGGCCGAGTCGTAGAAGCCCGGCGTGCCCCTGTCCGGGATCACGAAGCGGACGTACCGCCAACCGATCGGCTGCCCGAGCTTCGGCTCGTCCAGGAACTTGTACCACCCGAGGGAGAGGCCGGGCCAGAGCTTGAGCTGGAGCTGGCCCGTGACGCTGGGCGCGGAGCCGGAATCCGGATCGTTGCGCCATATGTTCGCGGAGACGTTCTTGATCAGCGTGATCTTTCCGTTCATGTCGGCCGACGCCAGCCCCCACCCGAGGTTCGGGCCGAACGCGATCGCCCCCTCCTTGAGGAAATTGTGCGTGAGAGCCGTCGAGCTCTTGGGGACGCGCCAGTCGGTCTTGTCCGGCATCCACGACATGTCCAGCGTGAACTGCCAGCCGTAGCTCACCTTGAAGCTGAGGTCGGGACCGAAGCCGAAGATCAGCCCGGTGAGCGCCTTCGGGACGTCCCACGGGGCGATGATGCTGAAGAGCTCCGGATGGCGGAAGTCCACCTTGCTCATGTCGCCCCCGAAGTTCAGCATCGTGGTGTTCTTGTCCTTGAAGGGGAAGAAGAGGAAGGGGGACAGCGGAGGTGGCGGGGCAAAGTGGTTGTAGAAGTAGCTGCCGTGCGGACTGCCCACGGTGATGCTCAGGCTCGCAACGTCGGGGTTGCCGACGCTGACAACGATGCGGGAGTCCAGGTCATCGGGATCCAGGTCGACGTTGATGCCTCCGCCCAGCTCCTGCGCGGTGAAGTGCAGGGGCCGGCCGTCGGCATACGACCAGACCATGAAGCTCATGAACTGAACGTCCACGAAGATGCCGGCCGTCGCGTAGACGGCCTGCGGCTCGCATTCGAGCCCGGCGGTGATGTCCACGTCGAACCCGGGATAGACGCCGTACTGCCCCCCCAGCAGGAAGAACCCCGGCGGGAAGCTGTACTCGGTGGCCAGGAAGTCCGGCTGGACGAGCCCCACGATCTTGTAGTGCTTCTGGTTCGCGTCCCAGAAGGTCTTGCTCGTGTCTATGTCGAGCCAGAGCGGCTGCGGCATGATCCTGAGCACGCCCTGGTAGACGCGGATGTCCAGGTTCTCGTCCACGTCGCGTGCGATGACGGTCAGGACGTTCTGGTTCTCCACGCCGGTGGTGGCCCCGAGCTGGTGGATGGGCACGTCGGGCCACGTCCAGCCGTCGGCCCCGTTCGTGTCGGTGTACTCGAAGCCGGGCAGGACGAACTTCACCTGGTCGGCCCTGGCGACGTGCGCGCCGCTCAGCACGGCCTCGAATGTGAAGGGCTTCGGATCGATCTGGGCGGCAGGCGGATGGGTCATCTCGATCCCCTCGAAGTACCGCCCGAAGATGGAGGGGTCGGTGTCGCCGTCCCAGTTGTGCACCTCGGTCACCGTGGCCCCCAGGTCGATGACCTCGACGCTCAGGTCGTACTCGGAGATGATCTCCGAGTTGAACAGGCTCTCGACCTTCACGTAGTAGTCGCCCGGAAGCAACTCCTCATTTCCCGTCATGACGATCCTGGGGAACGCCTTCTGGCCGATCTGGCCGCTGAACTGATCGCGCTCCAGCAGCGTGGCATCTTTGTAGAGGTACATGTCGAGGTGGCCGTCCAGGCACTTGGCCTGGATGATGACGGAGGAGTCCGTGGCCAGGGAGAAAGTGACCCAGTCGATGTCGTCCGTCTCGTGGATGTTGTGCGTCTGGATCGACTCCGGCGTGCCGTCGGTCTGGATGGACGAGGCGTCAAGGCGCGTGTTGTCCGGACCATCCTTATCCCACTGGTCGGGGTCGGGGCCGACGGTGAAGCTGCGCCACCGGGCCTCGCCCAGGATGCCCGACGTGTCCGCCCAGGCGCCGTTGATGAAGTAGACATCCACCTCGCCCTGCTGGAAGGCGCCCTGGAAGGTGTACTTCCAGGTCTCGCCGAACTCATCCGAGCTGACGAGCGTGGGCACGAGATCCAGCGTGACGCTGCTGACGCCGGGCCCGGCGAAGTAGAACTCGGGGTCCGCGTCCTCGATGGACAGGTGGTTCAGGCCGTTCTCGTTCTCGTCGTAGAAGGTCACCTGGATGTAGCCGCGGTTGTTCAGGTCGGTCTGGGCCACCAGGTCGCCGGCGGCCGGATCGTCCAGGTCCGCGGTGAGCGGCTTCGGCTTGTCGCGCGTCATCAGGAAGGCGTGGATCTCGCCGTCCCCCAGGACGCCGTGTTTCACGACCCCCCAACCGGCGACGTCGCCCTCCTCGTTGACGCCGGAGGCGAACTGGAACGTCAGGAAATTGTGGTCAGGGTCGACCACGTCCTCGATGCGGTTCATCTGGCCGTCTTCGTAGATGAAGACGCTGGAGTCGGGGTGGTACGGATCGATCGATCCGTACATGCCCACGACCTTCCCCTCGTCGTTCACGTCCTTGGCGATGCTGTAGTAGTTGGGGCCCCAGGTGTGCAGATCCTGGAACTGGCCGTTCTCCCATATGCAGGCGTAGGTCAGGGACATCGTGGCTTCGGGATCGAAGTAGTAGCCGGCCACGGTGGAGCCGGAGGGGTCCACGCCGAAGCCGAAGCTGTGCCAGAGGTTGTTGGGCGGCGGCAGCGGAGTGACCTGGCCGTCGGGCGTCATGATGAAGGCCCACTCCCGGTCCAGGTCCGGCAGGGGATTGCCGTATTCGTCTTGGGTGGGCTCGGACGCCGAGCCCACGATGTCGCCGTGGTCGGAGATGTCCCGTCCCCCGTTGTCGGGATCCCAGCCGGTCGGCCAGCCGGGATCGGCGATGTCTTCCAGGGCCTCCACAACGCCGTCCTGCCAGCGGTTGTCCGCACCGACGATGACGCCTACGCTATTGATGGCGTTGGCAACGTCACCGTCCGGGAATATGATCTGGGGAGTCTGGCCGACCCACTTCACGCCGTATTCGTCGCTGGCATCGGCCGTGATACCCACCACGTCCCCATTGTTGTTGATGTCATAGGCCATGCCGTAGTTGGCCGCCAGCGTGTCGAGCCCGTGCATCTCCTGGTCACTCGGCTCCCAGATGAACGGCTGGGGCCTCTCGTCCTGTATCAGGCCGGTCGCGCCGACGACGCGGCACTCGTCGTTGAGTCCCATGGCCATGCTGTAGTCGCCGTCCAGGGCGCCCAGGTCGATGATGTACCATTCGTACTCCTTGTCGTCGATGACGAAGACAGCCCGATACTGGTCGTCGGTGGCCTCCCCGGGTATGGTGTCGCCGTCCTGGTTCATCAGGCAACCGGCGGGCGTCTCGATGTCGGGACCGATTCTGAGCGTATACGTGCCGTCGTCCCGCTGCTCGGGGAAGACGACGCGATAGGTCTCGTCCACAACGTGCACGACTTCCGTGGGAGTGATGGCGCCGTTGGGGCCGGTCATGTCGACGTCGCCCACGTCGAACGTATCGAGCACGATGTCCTCGGTGAAGGTCACGTCGACGTGCGCAACGCCGGGCGGCTCCGTGCCCGAAGGCGTGTGCGAGGTGATGCGCAGGCCGGACATGGCGATCGTGAAGATGCCCCAGTAGGAGTCGTCGATCGGTTCGCCCTCGTTGGGGTCGCCGTCCTGGTTCATCTTGCCGCCGGTGGGCGTCTCGATGTCCGGCCCGACCACGAGCACGTAGACGCCGGCCCGGTTCTGCTCCGCGAACAGGATGCGGTAAGTGTTGCCCGTCTCCCAGCTAACGGCGTCCACGTCCACCACGCCGGCGCCGGGACCGACGATGATCACGTCGTCCGCCGTGAAGGTGCTGCCCTCGATCTCCTCGTTGAACGTGACCTCCGCGTAGTCAACCGTGCCCACCTGCTCCGTGATCGGCTCGTGGCCCGTGATGAAGAGACCTGAGATGATGCCGAACTGCCCCGAGTAGACGTCCTCCGGCTCGCCGTTGTGGCCGTCGGCGTCCTGATCCATGCGATTGCCGGACAGGTCCCTGACGTCCGGTCCGATCTGAACGGAGTAAGTCCCGGCGGCCTGCTGAGGATTGAAGCTGATCCGGTACTTGTTGCCGGTCACATGACTGATGTCTGTGACCGGCACGTCGCCGGCGTCGGG
>CAYUDW010000069.1:3286-10914 GCA_964442595.1 uncultured candidatus Brocadiaceae bacterium | reverse complement strand
GCGCGGCGTGCCGGCGGCGTCCACGTCAACGTTGACGAACTCGGCCACCTGGTCGAAGCCTCCGGGGCCGGTCACGCGAATATCCGAATCGTCCAGCGTCGACACGTCCACGGCTACGTTGTCCGCGTAGGTCACGGTGAACGCGTGCGTCGCCGCCCCGCCCTGGGTGACGTCCGAAGCGTCGAGCAAAGCGGTCGGCGGCTCGTCGTCAGCGGCTGCGACGGGCGTGAGAAGGAAGGCGTGGTCGTGGCCGTTCAGTTCGCCGTAGCCGACGATCTGGCCGGCGTCATTGATGTCGGTGGCGAGGATCAGCGTCATAGCCGATCCCCCCTGGACGGCGTCAGTCAGGTCGATGACCTCGCCGTCGATCCAGGCCGCCGCCACGCGAGATGAGATCGCCGTGCCGGAGGCACCCACGATCTGGCCCGACTCGTTGATGGCCCAGGCCCAGCCCTGAGTGTGGCCGGAAAGCACTCCCAGGTCCTGCATCTCGCCGGGGTCCGAGACGCCGTCCTCGTCGAGGTCCTCGAACAGGAAGGGACGGGGATTCAGGGCCGCGTCGTCCACGTCGCCAACGACCTGTCCCGCCTCGTTTATGCCGATGGCGATTCCCTCCGGCCCGCCGAGCGTGCCCAGATCGATGATCTGGCCGTCCTGCCACAGAACGGGGCGCAGTTCATCCCACTGGTTCACGGCTCCGCCCACAACCTGGCCGGCGTTGTTCAGATCCTCGGCGCTGTTGTAGTCGCCTCCCCAGTCTGGCAGCACCAGCAGGCCGTTGGTCTCATCCCACACATAGGCCACGAAGTCGTCCGGCGCGTGGGTGCCGGCGATCTGGTCGTCATCGTTGATGGCGCTGGCCCAGCCCGCAGCCACGTGCTCGACCTGGATGCCGTCGTACAGGAAGGGGCCGTCCATGTTGCCCGTCACGTGGCCGAGGTCATTGACGTCGACGGCCTGCGAAGTCTCGTAGCCTAGGTCGAGGATGTCGATGCTGAAGCCGTCATCCCAGAGGAAGGCGATGCGGTCCCCTGCGGTCTCGTGCGCCCCGGCTACCTGTCCCGAGCTGTTGATCGCGTAGGCGTAGCTGTGATCCGCGCCGAACGTCCCCAGATCGGTGAGCTGATAGGTCGCCGACAGGAGCATCCGTTCCTCGAGCCGATCCAAGTCGAGGGTAGTCCGAATGGCAGGCATCCTGTGTTCTTCCCGCGTCAGGAAGCGTGAAGCTTTCATCAGCTCTGCGCCCTCCGTTCAGGCCGCGTTCGATATCAGTACACAGGCCACGCCGGCCCAGCAATGCCGTCGCCGCCGGTCAGCCGGCGCGCCCGGAAAGGCCACACAAGGGAATGGTGGACCTCCGTGACGCAGGAAGCCCCGATGTGTCGCGAGCAGTATACCCGGACATCGGCTCCGGTCAACCCCCTTGGATAGACGTGGCCGACGGCGATCCACCAGAGCCGTCAGGGCGGGCGAAGGATGGGTCTGCTGCCAGGGACGCTGCCGTGGCGAGGGACGCACAGCCGGCCCACGCCGTGCGCGCCCACATCCGAGACGGCCCGATAGAAAGCCGTCTGCCGCCCGATCTCCCGTGCCGGCCGAACTCCCCGCTAACGACGCCGGTCCTCCCACCCCGGTTCGAACAGCCGGATGAACTTGTCCTCACCGTATGGGTGCCGGGCGGCTTCCTCTTCGTCGAGCTCGACTCCGATGCCGGGCGCGTCGGAGGGCTCGATGTAGCCGTCCTTCACCGGAGGCACGCCCCGGAACACTTCGCGTGCCCACGGCACCAGGAAGTCGTCGAAGCACTCGTGGATCATGAAGTTCGGCATGGCGGCGTGCAGATGCGCGTTCAGCGCGGTGTTCAGCGGGCTCTGCGCCTGATGGCAGGCGACGACGGCCCCGTGCGCCTGCGCAAGGGCGGCGACCCGCATCGCGCCGCCCACCCCGCCGCAGCGTAGCGGCTCGGGCTGAACGATGGAGACCGTCCTGGGCGCCAGCAGGTCGGCGAACTCGCTCAGGTAGGTCAACCGCTCGCCGCTGGCAACCGGCACAGGGATGGCGCGGGCCACCTCGGCGGTGGCCTTCACGTCCTGCGAGTTCACGGGGGTCTCGAACCACGCGGGCCGGAACTCCGCCAGCGCGTGCCCGAGGCGCACGGCTGTCGCCGCCGTGAACCGGTCGTGCCCCTCGACCAGGACGTCCACCTCGTCGCCGACGGCGTCGCGGACCGCACGCACCAGGGACAGCGAGAGCTTCTCCTCCGCAGGATCGAGGGTGAGATACGCAGCCCCGAAAGGATCGAACTTCAACGCCGTGTAGCCCATCTCCTTGACCCGCGCGGCATGCTCGGCAAGTGCGGAGGGGTCGCGCGGGCACCTGTACCACGCGTTCGCGTAGACCCGGAGCCGCTCGTGCAGCTTGCCGCCGAGCAGGCGCCACAGCGGAACGCCCAGGCTCCTGGCCAGGATGTCCCAGCACGCGATCTCGATGCCGCACGCCGCAACAGTGTTGCGGAGGAACAGCCCTTTGTAGATCGCCTCGTAGACGCGCGCGGGCTCCCGGGGGTCCATGCCGACCACGAAGCGGCTGAGTTCCCTGACCTCTGCGGCCTGGGGCTGCGCGGTCAGGGACGTTGCCTCCCCCAGGCCCGAGATGCCTTCGTCCGTCTCGACGCGGACGATGACCCAGTTCTTCCACGGATTGCCGATGATGAAAGTGCTGATGCTCGTTATCTTCACGCCATCCTCCTGTCAGGGCGCGGCAGCACCGTGGTCTGATGCACGGGCCCGCCGGCGGGAGCCGGTGCCGGCCGCCCAAACGCTCAGCGTATCACCCGCCCCGCGCCGGAGCCCTTCATCAGCGCCTCGACCTCCGCCCGACTGGAGAAGTTGAAGTCGCCCGGCACCGAGTGGGCCAGGCAGGATGCGGCCGCCGCGAACGAGACGGCCGTCTCCAGGTCGGAAAGCTCGGGCGTGGTCAGCGCGTAGATGAGGGCCGCCGCAAAGGAGTCACCTGCGCCCACGCGGTCCACGATGTTGCGGATCTGGTAGGGCTCATAGCGTCCGTCCACGGTCGGCGCGAAGGTGGCCGCGTCGCTCGGTGCGTCGTAAACCATCACGCCCCAGTTGTTGTGCGACGCGGAGATGCTCTCCCGCAGCGTGATGCCGACCTTCGTGACGTTGCCGAACTGGTCCGTGATCTGGCGCGCCACGTCGGGGTAGCGGTCGACGGCCAGCTTGCCGGCCTCCACGTCCGTCTCCTCCGCCCGGATGGAGAGCACGTTCGCCGCGTCCTCCTCGTTGGCGATCACCAGGTCGACGTAACGGAGCAGCTCTCTCATCGTGCGCTCTGCCAGCTCGCGCGGCGGCGTGCCTGGCTCCCAGCGCCAGAGCTTCTTGCGGAAGTTCAGGTCGCAGGAGACCGTAAGGCCGCTGGCCTTCGCGTGCTCGACTGCGGCCAGCGCGGCGCCGGCAGCGCGCTCGGAGACGGCGGGCGTGATGCCGCTCACGTGGAACCAATCCGCCTCCGCGAAGACCTCTTCCCACCGGTAGGCCTCGGCCGGCGTCCGCGATATCGCCGATGCTTCCCGGTCATAGATGACCTGGCTGGGGCGCTGGTTTGCGCCGGTCTCCAGGAAGTAGAGGCCCAGGCGCCCCTCGTCCGTGCGGAGCAGGTGCGAGGTGTCGACGCCGATGTTGCGCAGCGCGCCCACGCATGCGTCCCCCATGGCGTGCTTCGGCAGCGCCGTGACGAACGACGCACGGCCGCCCAAAAGAACGAATGAAACGGCGACGTTCGCTTCCGAGCCCGCGAACGTGACGTCGATCGGTCCCGGCAGGGCTTGGCGCAGCCTGAGGAACCCCGGCGGCGCGAGCCTGCCCATGATCTCACCGAACGTAACCAGGTTGCTCATGGAGACAACACCTTTCTCAGAACTCAAGAGGAGGCCCGCCGCGGATGGCCGGCGGGCGAGCGCCCATTCAACCTGATTCCCTGGCGTCCCCGGCCAGGTCGATCGCCTGGCGGGCGGTCTCCGTGATGGCGGCCCAATCGTGCTGGCGTATCTTCTCCTTGCGGGCGATCCACGAGCCGCCCACGGCCAGGATGAGGGGGTCTTTCAGATAGGCGACCATGTTCCCCGCGTTGACGCCGCCGAGGGGCATGAAGCACAGCCCCAGGTGCGCGTAGGGGGCCGCCATGCTCCTCAGATAGGGCAGCCCTCCGATGGGCTCGGCCGGGAAGAACTTCAGGACCCGGCAACCCAGCTCGACCGCCCGTTCGACGTCCGACGGGGTGGCCACGCCCGGGGCGAACGGCAGCCCGGCCTCGCGCGCCGCCTCGACCACGCGCGGGTTGGTGCCCGGCGCGACGCCGAACGCGGCGCCGGCCTTCTTCACTTCGGCCACCTGACCGGGAGTCAGGATCGTGCCCACCCCTGCCACCATCTCGGGCACTTCGTGCACGACCGCTGCCAACGCTTCGACGGCCGCCGGCGTGCGCAGCGTCAGCTCCATGGCGTCGACGCCGCCGGCCAGCAGCGCGCGGGCCAGGGGCACGGCGTCCTCCGCCCTTTCCACGGTCAGGACGGCCACGGCCCCGCACTCGCGGATCCCTGCCGTCAACTCCTCGTTGAACATGGCTCGTTGTCCTCCTTCAAAGCCCTGCAAGCGCGTCTATAACCCGATCCGAGAGCAGAACTCCGGCACGCCTCGGACGCCCGCGTTGAGGCGAAAGAGCGCCCCGGCGCCCGCGCCCTCCTGCTCCTTCTTGTCGCCGCCGGCGGTTGTGACGTACATGTCCGCGTAGTCCTCGCCGCCGAAGGTCACGCTCGAGACCTTTCTGGCGGGGAACTGGACGCGGCGCTCTTCCGTGCCGTCCGGTGCGTAGCGGACGACGCATCGCCCGTCCCAGCGCGCCGACCAGACGCACCCCTCGGCGTCAACCGTCATGCCGTCGGGCACGCCTTCGCCCTCAGGGGTCTGGACGAACAAGCGCCGGTTCGCGATGGCTCCGCTCGTCTCATCGTAGTCGAACAGGTAGATCTCCCGCGCCCGCGAGTCGGTGTAGTACATTCGCCTCCGGTCGGGCGTGAAGCCCATGCCGTTGCTGCAGCCAATGCCGTCCAGCACAGCGGTAATCGACCTGTCCGTGTCTAGCCTGTAGAGCCTTCCCGGACGCTCTCCGGTCGGCATGGTGCCGCAGAAGACGCCCCCGGCCGGATCGGCGATCACGTCGTTGAAGCGGCTTTCGCGCTCGTCCGGGATCTCGTCAAGCACGTAGTCGAGGTCCCCGCCGCGCCAGACGGCGACGGCCCCCCGCGCCATGAAGAGCAGGAGCGCCCCGTCTTCCTGGATCGTGAAACCGCCGACGACCTCTCCCGAGTAGCACTCTTGGTGGGCGCCGGTCGCCGGATCGTATCGGAACATGCGGCCGGCCGGAATGTCCACCCAGTATAGTCTGCCCTCGTCCGGGTGCCACAGGGGTCCCTCACCGGTAACGCAGGCGTAATCAGCGACGATCTCCGGTTCCATCTGGCGCCCTCGAATTGAGCCGTGTACAGGGACCGACCTCCAGCCGGCGCAAGTTACCCCACATCCAATCCCGCTGCAAGCGAGCGCGCAGGGCCGGCGGGCCCGATCGAAGCGCCCACTTGCCGTCCCCAGGGGGGACTGGTATAAGGACGCGCACGCGCTTGCGGTTCCGCTCGGATGCGGACAGGGAGAGCATAAGGCATGGGCGAACGGTTTGCGGGCAAGGCAGCGATCGTCACGGGATCCTCGTCCGGCATCGGCAAGGCTACGGCCCTCCAGATGGCCCGCGAGGGGGCCGCCGTCTGCGTGGTGGCGGACCGGAACGTCACCGGCGGCGAGGCCACGGCCGACGAGATACAGGGCGTCGGAGGAAGTGCGATCTTCGTGCAAGCCGACGTGTCGTCGGGCGCGGACTGCGAACGCGTGGTGGCCGCCGCAGTCTCCGCATTCGGCGGCCTGGACGTACTGATCGACAACGCCGGCATCACGCGGCGGGCCTCCCTGGAGGAGATGGACGAGGCGTTCTGGGACACGGTGCTCGACACCAACCTCAAGGGCGCTTACATGATGAGCAGGTTTGCGGCGGACGAGATCCTCAAGCGCGGCTCCGGCAGCATAGTGAACGTCTCCTCCGTGCACGCGGAGCAGACCCATCCCCGCTTCGCGGCCTACGCGGCCTCGAAGGCGGGGCTCTGCGGGCTGACGCGTGCGCTGGCGCTCGAACTCGGCCCGCGCGGCGTCCGCGTGAATTGCATCCTGCCCGGCACGATCGACACGACCCTCTACCCGCGCAAGGGCGGAGACGTGGACAGGGAGGCCTGGCGACCGCGGACAAATCCTGTGCAGGTCATGGGCAGACTCGGCTCGCCGGACGAGATCGCGGCGGCCATCTGCTTCCTCGCCTCGGACGAAGCCAGCTTCATCAACGGCGCCACGCTGGTCGCCGACGGCGGCATCCTGGGCAACCTGGGAGACGGCCTGTGAAGATAACGAAGCTGGAGACGCTGTTCGTCCGCCCCCGGTGGGTGTTCCTGAAGATGCACACCGACGAGGGAGTCACGGGCTGGGGTGAACCGGTCGTCGAAGGCTGGTCGCAGACCGTCGCTGCCGCCGTGCAGGAAATGGGACGCTACCTGATCGGGCAGGACCCACGCCGGATCGAGCACCACTGGCAGGCCATCTATCGAGGCGGCTTCTATCGCGGCGGCCCCGTGCTGACCAGCGCGCTCAGCGGCATCGAGCAGGCGATGTGGGACGTCACGGGCAAGTCGCTGGGCGTGCCCGTGCACCAACTGCTCGGCGGAGCGGTCCGGGACAGGATCCGAGTCTACGCGCACGTCGGCGGCGAAAGCCTCGACGCTTACGCAGAGAGCGGACGCGCCGGGAAGGCGGCGGGCTTCACAGCCGTCAAGACCGCCCCCTTCGGTGCGGCCCGGTTCGTCGAGAGCAAGGCGTTCATGGACGAGTGCGTCGCCCGGATCGCGGCTCTGCGCGAGGCCGTGGGCGATCACATCGACATCGCCATCGACTTCCACGGCCGCGTCGGGCCGGCCATGGCCGTGCAACTCATCAAGGAGCTCGAGCCCCTCCGCCCCATGTTCGTCGAGGAGCCTTGCCTGCCGGAGAACGTGGACGCCATGGTCCGCATCGCCCGCAGCACCACGGTGCCCATCGCCACCGGGGAGCGGCTCTTCACGAAGTGGGCGTTCCGCGAGGTGCTGGAGAAGGGAGCGGCGGCCATCCTCCAGCCGGACCTTTCGCACGCCGGCGGGATTCTGGAGGTCCGCAAGATCGCGGCCATGGCGGAGGCCCACTACACGGCCGTGGCGCCCCACTGTCCGCTCGGCCCGATTGCCCTGGCGGCGTCTCTGCAACTCGACGCCTGCACGCCGAACTTCCTCTGCCAGGAGCAGGTCTGCCTGGGCGAGGGCTACCTGAAGGAGCCCTTCGTGGTGGAGAACGGCTATGTGGCCGTGCCGACGGGACCGGGCCTCGGCATCGAGGTGGACGAAGAGGCCGTCGCCGGGAAGCTCTACGACGGGTCGTGGGAGACGCCTCGGCTCTGGCATGAGGACGGCTCGGTCGCCGACTGGTGAG
>CAYUDW010000069.1:0-3186 GCA_964442595.1 uncultured candidatus Brocadiaceae bacterium | reverse complement strand
TCGTGGGAGACGCCTCGGCTCTGGCATGAGGACGGCTCGGTCGCCGACTGGTGAGCGGTCGCTTACCCCCTTCCGGCGCGGACCTTCGACATCGCACTTTGGGACCGTGGCCGGGCCCGGGGCCGACTATGTCGCCCGTCCCGCGCCTGTGGGACGGGCTTTGGTAGAGTGACCGGGTGTTCCGGGGGCTGGCGCCCCCGGCCACCCATATGCCGTCCCTATCGGGACTTGCGGCGAGCTGCACGAGCCCAGACTCCTCGTCGCCCGCTCCCGCAGAGGCGGGACGGCCTCCTGGGAATGACCGAGAATGGCGCCTGACCCGCGGCCGTCAAAGCCCCGTCAGGGGCGACATAGGAATAGCCCCGGGCGTCAGCCCGGCGGCATCTCACGTGCCACCCCGGCCTTAGCCCGCCCCGCAGGCGCGGGGCGGGCGACATAACGCTGCATCGGCGGGCGCTCTGGAGTGCGGTCGGCTCGCTGCCGGTTTGCCGTCGCGGCAACTGCGCTGCCCGCGCCGGGACAAACGCCGCCCGACGACCCGGCACGTCTCATGTCCTTGACAGCCTGACATGGGGGCCGTACGCTAGAGAGATCGGCCTTTACAGCCTTGTCCTGCCCTAGACAGCGACCAGGATGCCGCCGCACGCCACCGCAACGGACGACCGATTGGCCGCGATATTCGCCCGTTACGCCGGCCAGCCCGGGGACATGATCCCCATCCTTCAAGACGTGCAGGCGGTGTTCGGCTACCTTCACCGGGATGCCATGTCCGCCACTGCGCGGTTCCTCAACCTGCCAAAGGTGGCGGTCTACGAGGTGGCCACCTTCTACACGCAGTTCCACCTGACCCGCCAGGGCGAACACCGCATTAAAGTCTGCCAGGGCACCGCCTGCCACGTGCGTGGCGCCGGGCGGGTGATGGAAGCCGTCAGGAAGAAGCTGGGCATCAAGCCGGGGGAGACCACCGACGACTACCAGTTCAGCCTCGAGCGCGTGGCTTGCTTCGGCTCGTGCGCCCTGGCGCCCGTCATGGTGGTGGACGGCAAGGTCTATGGCGGCATGAGCCCGCAGAAGGCCCTCGAGCTGCTGGAGAAGCTGGAGTGACGTTCGAAGACGTGCGCGAAAAGGCCGTCCGCGCCTGGGCGGAGTTCGAGGCCGATGAGCGTCGGCTCGTCCTGGTGGGCACGGGAACCTGCGGGCGCGCGGCCGGGGCCGTGGAGCTCATCCAGTCCATCGCCGAACGCCTGCCGAGCCTGGCACCTGACGCCCGGATCTGCGAGGTCGGCTGCCTTGGCCTCTGCTACGCCGAGCCCCTTGTCGAACTGCGCGGGCCCGGCCTTCCGAGGGTGCTCTACGGCGGCCTATCTCCCGAGGATGCGCCCGCGCTGCTGGACGGCTACTTCGGGCATGGCAACGTGCGTCACGACCGGGCCCTGGCGGTGATGGACGGGCCGGCCGCGGACGGGATTCCCGCCTTCGCCGATCTACCGATGATCAAGGGGCAGTTGCGCATCGTCCTGCGCAACGCGGGCCGGATCGACCCCGAGAACGTCGAACACTACATCGCGCGGGGGGGGTATGCCGGCCTGGCCAAGGCCCTAAGCATGTCCCCCGACGACGTCATCCAGGAGGTGGGAGATTCCGGCCTGCGCGGGCGCGGAGGGGCCGGTTTCCCCACGGGGGTGAAATGGAGTTTCTGCCGCCGGGCTCCGGGCGAGCGGAAGTACATGATCTGCAACGCCGACGAAGGCGATCCCGGCGCCTTCATGGATCGCTCCGTCATAGAGAGCGATCCGCATTCGGTGATCGAAGGCCTGGCCATCGCGGCCTACGCCATCGGCGCCGCCGAAGGCTACGTCTACGTGCGGGCCGAATACCCCCTGGCCATCGAGCGATTGGAAAAGGCCCTCGCGCAGGCCCCCGAACTGGGCTTACTGGGCGACGGCGTGATGGGCAGCGAGTTCCGGTTCGACGTGAAGCTCAAGGTAGGCGCGGGCGCCTTCGTCTGCGGGGAGGAAACGGCGCTTCTGGCCTCCATTGAAGGCAAGCGCGGCATGCCGCGCCCGCGGCCGCCCTTCCCGGCCCAGCGCGGCCTGCACGACTGCCCCACCAACATCAACAACGTCGAGACCCTCGCCACGGTGCCCGTGATCCTGGAGCGCGGCAGCGAGTGGCTGGCGCAGTACGGCACCGAGCGAAGCCGCGGCACCAAGACGTTCGCCCTGGCCGGCAAAATCAACCGCACCGGCCTGATCGAGGTGCCGCTGGGCACCACGCTCCAGCAGATCGTGTTCGACATCGGCGGCGGCGTGCCGGACGGCAAGCGGTTCAAGGCCGTGCAGACCGGCGGGCCTTCCGGGGGCTGCATCCCGGCCGCCATGCTGAGCCTGCCCGTCGACTACGACCGCCTGACGGAGGCCGGCTCAATCATGGGCTCCGGCGGCATGATCGTGATGGACGAAGACACCTGCATGGTGGACATCGCGCGCTACTTCGTCGAGTTCACGCAGAGCGAGTCCTGCGGCAAGTGCGTGCCCTGCCGTCTGGGCACCAGGCAGATGCTCGGCATCCTGAACGACATCACCTCCGGCCGTGGCAGACCGGAGCACCTGGACCTGCTGAACGAGATCGCACGGGCCGTCAAGCTCGGCTCCCTGTGCGGCCTGGGCCAGACGGCGCCCAATCCGGTGCTCACGACCATCCGCCACTTTCGCGACGAGTATGACGAGCACGTGCTCAAAGGCCGCTGCCCGGCCGGATGCTGCCTCGGCATGTTCCACTACGAGATCGAGGCCGAGACATGCGTTGGCTGTGGTGCCTGTGCGCGCAGCTGCCCGGTGGGGGCCATATCCGGCGAGAAGAAGGAGCCCCACACGATCGATCAGGAGACGTGCATCGTCTGCGGCGCCTGCCTCGTCGCGTGCAAATTCGATTCGGTCACCAGGAAGTGAAGGCTTTCAACACGGATAGCCGGCAGCAATGCAGGGGTGCATGACCACAGGACGAACACGGCGAAAGAAGCGGGACGACAGACGGGCGCCCGTCGCCGACCATTGCCCTGCGTGGGTGACGTCACCCGTGAGACCGTGTTGGCGGCCCTTGTTCGAGGAGCCGGACCGGTGATCACACTGACCATCGACGGGCAGGACGTGGCGGTGCCGGAGGGCACGACGGTCCTCGAGGCCG
>CAYUDW010000068.1:0-16447 GCA_964442595.1 uncultured candidatus Brocadiaceae bacterium | reverse complement strand
CTCCTCATCCGACATGCCCTGCAGCTCATTGGCCTCACGCGCGACGTGCGGGGTGAGGAAGATGAGCAGCTCGGTCTTCTCCTTGTCCTTGACCGTGCGTCGGAAGAGCGCTCCCAGCAGGGGGATGTCGCCCAGGATCGGGACCTTCCTGATGCTCTCGGTTTTGGAGTCCTGCATCAGGCCGCCGATCACGATGGTTTGGCTGTCCCTGATGGCGATGCGCGTCTGGGCCGACCGCTTAGCGAAGACGGCGGCGTCCACCGTCTCGGAGATGGGCACCGTCTCGGCCGTGGTGGTCGAGATCTCCGGGGCGACGTCCATGATGACCAGCCCCTCCGGGTTAATGTGAGGGGTGACCTCCAGGATGATGCCGATGTCCTCGTATTGGATGGTGTTGATGGTCTGCCCGGTCTCGGTAGTGCGCGTGTTCTGGATGAAGGGGACCTCCTGGCCGACGGTGATAGTGGCCGTCTGGTTGTCGCTGGTCAGGATGTGGGGACGGGACAGGATGTCGAGCTTGCCCAGCTTCTCCAGCGCGCGCAAGGTGGCCGACACATCGCCCCCGACCATCCTGTATATGATCCCGTCGCTCTCTCCCGCGACGCCGAAGTCCGTGAACAGCGAGTTCTCGTCGCCGTCCGGCTCCACGTCCAGGATGGAGAACTCCGCGCCGAGGTCCAGGCTGTCGCTCCATGTGACCTCTGCGATGAGGACCTTGATGAGCACCTGCGGGATGGGACGATCCAGGTCGTCGATGATGCCCCGCAGGCGTTCGAAGTTGCTGGGCGCGGTCAGGATGAGTAGCGTGTTGGTGTCTTCGTCCGCCACGCAGTAGACCTGTCCGGACAGGGAACCGACACCTTCGGCGCTCGCCGCCGAAGTGGTGCCCCGCATGAAGGCGGCAAAGCGGGCGGCGCGCCCCTGGGTCTGGCCTCCCCGTCCGCCCGTGGTCCTCCCCCCTGCAGTGGTCTGGTCGGCCTCGCGGAACAGATCGTTCAGCAATTCCGCCACGTTCGCCGCCTCGGCGTTCTTCATGCTGTAGACGAGGACGGATTCCTCCTCCGCGGGATTAGCGTCGAGCTGCTCGATGACGTGGGCGACCACTTCCAGCGTGTCCGCCGGGCCGCTGACCACGACGGTGTTGGTGCGCTCATCGGCGGCGGCCGTGACCTCGGGCGCCCGGCTGACGCCTTCCTCGCCCTGCTCGCCCTGCCCTCCAGGCGGGCCGCGGAAGAACCGCCCGCCCCCAAAGCCTCCCCTGCGCTGCTGCGTGGAGCTGCGCTGTTCCTGCTCGAATACCCGGTTGATCAAGTCCGCCGCATCCGAAGCGTCCGCGTACATGAGCTGGAAGACGCGCACTTCCGCCACCGTCGCCATGTGCGTGTCCAGGGCACTGACGATCTCAACGATGCGGCGCACGTTTGCGCCGGTGTCCGTCAGGATCAGGGCGTTGCTGCTGGCGTTGGCGGACAGGTCCGCGTAAGCGGGGATCAAGCTGGCCAGGTCTTCCCTCACCTGGACGGCATCAGCGAACTTGAGAGGGATCACTTGTGTGATGATTTCATCGTTCGCCTCGATCTTACCGGGGTCGGTCCCGGACCGGACGGGCACGTTCATCTTCTTGGCGTCTTCAAGCGTGACGATCTTCAGCACGCGACCCTTGCGCACAGCGGCAAAGCCCTGCTCGACCAGGACCGTGTTAAGAAGATCGACCGCCTCTTGTGCGTTCAGGGGCTGGCGGCTCATCACGGTAACGCGCCCGTCCACGGTTGCCTCCACGACGATGATCAGTCCGCCGACCTCTGACAGATGCTCCAGCACGGCCGAGAGCGGCGCGTCCCGGAAGTTAAGAAGGATCGCGTCCGGCGTCTCGACCACCTCCGGGGCCCCTTCCACCGCCTCTGCGGGGGCTTCCGCCGCCTCCGGCGCCGGTTCGGCGGCCTCCGCAGGCCCCTCGCCGGCCGCGACGTTCGATGCGCCGGCCAACAGGGCGAGCATCACCAGAGTGCATAGGGCGAGAGCCGCCCGAGCCGATCCCTCCCGGTTTGACCGGTCATAGCTGTTGTTGATAGAGCCGTTCATTGTCCCTGCTCCCTCTGTCGTCTCTGCCTCATTTGCTCTACTATGTCCGCCGCGCTGCCCGCCGGCAGCGTTGTGGTTTCCAGTTCTTCGCCCGCCGTGCCCTCGCCGGCCGCTGCAGACGCCGCCGTCCCGGATGCCTCCAGGTTGTCGCCTATGCCCACCTCGACCTGCGCCTCGTCTCTCACATAGCGGATGCCGTCCAGCGTGATCCGGTCTACGCGACCACGCACCACTTCATCGCCGACCCGCGCTCGGATGAGCCCGCCCGAGCGCATGTCCTCCAGGACGGCGATAAACTCATCGTCCTGCCTGAGCACGCCGCGCAGCAGCACGAACCGCTCAGGGCTGGGCGCTGCCCGGACCACCTCGGCCTCTTCGGGCTGGCTCCTCTGTCCCCGACTGCGCGAGAACATGTTCCGCTCGATCAGGATCTCGTAATGCTCCCACGGGTTGGCTTCGCCTGCCGCAGCCGCCCCGTGCAATCCGCCGATGCTCAGGGCCAGCGCCAGCGCCAACGCCACGGATGTCGCTTTCGCGCGTATCATGCGCCGCCACCTCCGGCTGGAACATCTCCTTCGCTTGCCGCGACTTTTACCAGGTAGAGTGTCGAGGCCTTCAGTTGGACCGACAGCTCGTCCGTGCCTTCCTTTCGGGCTCCTAGCTGCAGTTCGACAACGCGGAGCGGCAGAGAGGATGTCTCGACTTGCCAGAGGAAACGGGCCACGGCGCGCATCGAGCCCGTGCCGGAAGCCAGGACCGTTATCTCACGCATCGTCCCGTCCTGCGGGCTCCGTTCGGGCTTCAGGGAGGAGAGGGCCAGACGCCCCTCCTCAGCCCAGTCGCGCATCGCGTGCAGCAGGCGGCTCTCCGCCTCGGCGGGATCGGATGCCAGGCCCCCCGCCGTCTGCTCTTGCCACCTGTGGGCGATCAGCCGCCGCCGTTCGAAAAGCCACCCGGCGTCTTCAAGCTCTTGCACCAGCCGCGCCTCTTCGGCCTCGAGCGCCGCCCCGCTCTCCAGGATCGGCTTGATCACGTAGTGGTCGAGCACGAGGAGCGCCACCGCTGCCGCCGTGGCCAGGGCCAGGTGCGTCTCGCGTTTCGAAAGCTTCATCGGTCACTCCGCTGCAACGTGCGCAAAGGATATGTCGAAGGAGCTCTCGCCCCCGGCTCCCCGCGTTTCCTGAATGTAGAGCAGCTTCACCTCGGCGAACGCTCCGGATTGCTGGAGGGCGTCGAGCACCCCGAGCACAGCCTGCTCGTCGGTCGCCTTGCCGGCCAGAACGCCGCGCATGTCGTCCCGCACCGCGAGGCTCGTGGCCCATATGTCGCCCCTCTCGGGGAAGGCCCGTGTGAGCGCGACCAGGCAGTCCAGGAACGGGGGCCTCCGGTCGTACCAGCCGCGCGCCTGGTTGACGCTTTCGACGACCCTCTCGGCCTCTGCGATCGAGGGCGCCATCTCGTCCAGCCTGGCCTGCATGGCGGCGATCTCCCGTTTCCGCTCTTTCCGGTCCATAACCAGGGCACCGCCGCCCACTGCGAAGGCCAGCAGCAGGAACCCGGCCCATGCCGTCCACCGTGCCCAGTGTCTGGCGGGGCGAACGGCGAGTCGAGAATGCAGCAGGTCGAACGGCGCCAGGCCGGGCTCCAGGCCGGCCGCCGCAAGGGCTGCGGCGGACGCCGCGCGCCCGTCCGGGATGCCCGCTCCGGAGGCCGCTTCCGGCAGCCCCGCCAGCGGCAGCTCAGGAGCCACGTCAAGCTCGACGCCCAGCCCTGCGCACGCCTCACGCGCGCTGCCGCTCAGTCCCACGCCGTCCCACAGCGCCACCCGGCCGACGCCGTCCTGGCCGCTGGCCAGTCTCGAGCCGATAGCCAGACGCAGGGCAGCGGCCACTGCATCTGATGCCGTGCCGCTACCAGCCAGCGGAGCATGGCGGATGTCCGTCAGGCGGCCGTTCCGCCTGAAAGCGATCTCGATTCCATCCGATGTAATGAGGGCCGTGAGGCCGTCCGAATCCGCCGTGCCGGCCAGTGCCAGAGCGGCGGCCGTGGAAGTGACGGCGCGGGCCTTGAACCGCGCAGCGCGGGCTGCGTCCACCACTGCGCTGAGCCGCCCGGAGGTAGTCGCCACCAGCAGAGCCTTGCCTGCCTTTCCCTCGGCCGGTGCGGCGGCCCAGTCGCAGACCATCTGGCCCGAATCCAGCGAGAAGGCCCGCTCGGCTTCCATCCGAAGTATGCCGGCCAGGACGCGCGGCCCGGCGGGAGGCACTTCACGCGTGACCGTCATCAGCCACCGCGCGGGAATGCCTATGGTGCCGGCGCGCGGCAGGCGCTGCTCCCGGAGGAATCGGCCCAGGCAGCCGCCGACGGCCACCGGGTCGTCCCACGTCACGCCCTCGGGGAAGGCGAGCTCCGCCACGCGAACGACCTCGTGACGACCGCGCGCCGATCTGACCTCGGCGGCAACGATGCGCCGTTCGCCCAGGGCCAGTCCCAGTGATCGTCGCTTTCCCATCATCGGTAGCTCGCGGTTATTCTCGTGCTGGCGGCGAACTCACCCGACCGCAAGTCCGCCAGTATCTCGCGATCGAGCGGCCAGCCAAGGTGACTGAGGTCCTGCCAGCGCAGAACGCGCGGCGGGCCCGTCCGCGCGTCAATGACGGCCCGGCAACGGCGGTAGGCACGGCCGTCGCCACTGACGGCCACTATGTCCACGCTGAACTGGTAGGAACGGGTGGTGATGTACGGCCCGATGGCCGTCGCCTTCTCCTCCGGCAGGGCATCCGCCACCCAGGCGATGTTGCTCAGGTCCGTTGCGGTGTCCAGGCGTCGGCTCAGCAGCGCGTCCACGTCGCTCTCGTCCAGTTCGGGCAGACACAGGAGCACCTCGCGCGGGGCAGTCTTCACGTTGACCAGGCCGACCAGTTCCTCGTCGTCGACGCTCGTGAGACGGTCTGCGATCCGGGCGAACTCGTCCAACGTCATGCCGCTGCGGAAGTAGAACTCCAGAATGCTCCCGTAGGGCCGGCCCCAGCGAACGTTCTGCAGGACCGTGAAGACCCGATCGTCCTCGATCGCTTCGCCCAGAAGCTCGGAAAGGTCCTGCGTATCGACGTCATTCACGTTCACCCGCTCCTGGCCATCGGCGGACAGGTTGGGTTCGACGCTGTAAACGGTGACGTAGTCCAGGAACCCGCGGTCGAGGGTGCCGTTGCGGTTGTCGTCCGGCTGGGTCTGGTCGGCGTCGTCCTCGTTGTAGTCGAGGACTCCGTTGCGGTTGGCGTCTTCGCCGTAGAGCAGGTCCGTGGAGGCGCCGCGCACAAGGAGCACCTCCTCGACCGTCTCGAACAGCGTATCCTTGCAGTAGTAGGGCTGCTCTTGCAGCAGGTAGTACTCGCTTTCGGCGCCGCTGGGGGAGACCTCCGCGTCCTCGTCCCGCCAGTCGATGATGGAGTCCGCCAGCTCCGCGGTCATGCCGGGCAGCTTGAGCAACATGTCGCTGGAAGCCGAGTTGAGGTTGATCCGCGACGCCTCAGCGACTACACCGAACGCAGACTCCTCGTCGCTCTCCAGGTTCGGATGGACGAGCCAGAACAGCCCGCCTCCCACGCTCCGCTCCTCCCACACGACCTCCTCCAACGCATCGGTTGAGCCGTCGGTCCCGTCCAGCATGGCCATGGCGAACTGGAGGGCCCCCGCGGCCACCGCATCCGCTTCCAGGTCGCACTGGCGGTTGGCCGAAGCGAGCGCTTCCACCCGCATCGAGTATGCGAAGACGAGCACCAGGCTGGCCAGCACGAGGGTGATCCACATGGTCACGATGAGCACCGTTCCCTGATCCTGCCGCCAGGCTCCTGGGCGCGAACATTTGGCTTCGAGGGACCTCATCGCCCGCCCCCCGTAGCTCGGCCGGTCGACTCCCCCTCCTCGGTCAGCGAGCCGCACGGCAGTGCGAAGACCCGCGTGACCACGTAGTCCTCCTCCTCGTCCTCCGTCTCCAGGCTGATCATGAGCCGGACGGCCAGCGGCAGGACGTCGCCGGTCGTCGTCGAGTCCCAACTGTCCAGCCAGTCCGTCCCGTCGAAGAAAGCCACGTCGAGGGCACTCACGCGTCGGCAGAGGACCTCCTCGATCGGGTCTTGCGCTTCCGGCGCGAGCAGGTTGGCCGTGACGCGCCGCACCAGCGTTCCTTCTCCCGTTCCGTCGTCCGCACTCACCGCAATCTCGACGTTGACGATGGGCGACGGGGGATCGCCTGCCCACTGATCCCTGGCCAGGGCGTGGAAAGCAAGGCCGTCGTCCTCCCGCCCGCGTTCATCTTGCGCGTCTTCGCCGATGAACTCGCCGGCCAGCAGGCCCGTCGGCACGGTCGCCGATTCGAGGTCCTCACGCAGCATCCTGAGCGCAGCGGCGGCGCGCGTGGCCGGCTCCATTCCCCTCTCCGCCGCGCGTCGCCCGCGAAAGGCGATGTGGAGGCTGGCGTAAAGCGAGGCCGCCAACATGCTCATCAGCGTCATCGCCACCAGCATCTCAAGGAGTGTGAACCCCTTCCTGGAGGTCACACGTGCCATGTCACTCGCTCCCGACGTAGCCTAGCGTGGTCATCGACACTGTGCGCTCCTGACCACGGGCCGTCCAGTCCACCGTAAGAGTCACCTCACTAACCTGCGGCTCTTCCCACTCGCTGATCGTCAACTGCCAGGAATAGCCGGCCCACTCGTCGCCGAAGTCCCCTTTCGTCTCGGCGCTTTGCCAGTCTCCGGTGGCCATCACCTCGGCCAGCTTGCTGCGGCCGAGCATGGCGGCCTCGGTCCGCTGACGCGCAGTCTCGCCAAGTCCCATCGCGAGCGAAATGCCCGCCATGGCCACGGGCAGGATCGCGCCCACGAGCGCCAGGCTCGCAAGCACCTCCACGAGCGTGAAGCCGCGCCTATGCCTGTCGGTCGAGCTCCTCATCCCTCTTTCCCCGGTTGCCGAACGACGAAGGCCTCTGTGGGGGCGGCGCAGATCACCTCGGCCACGCCTCCCTTCACGTCCGTCACGCGGATGGTGGCGGTCTCGGTGCGTCCGTCCGGAAAGAAGTCCAGATACGCCCGGCTGCCGTACGCGCCGGCGATGCTCACCTGCACTTCTTCGGGCAGCCTGAACGCCAGCCCCAGGCTCGATTCGATCTTCCGGAAGCCGCCCTCGTCCAGCACGGTCAGAAAAAACGTGCGTTCACGGAGATCGAAGTTGAGCCGGTAGACGCGGCCCTCGCTGATGGCCCGCGAGCGGGCCAGCCGCGTGGTCGCCGCAATGCGCGCGGCAGTATCGTCGGTCTTGCGGGAGACGAAGAACCCCCGAAGGGACGGCGAGGCCGCTCCGAGCAACGTGCAGATGATGACCATGACCAGCACCAGTTCCAGCAGCGTGAAGCCGCTGCGGCGGCGCCGGTCAGCGGGTCGACCAGTTGTCAATGTCGTCCGCTCCTCCGCTCTGCCCGTCGGGCCCGAAGGAATAGAGGTCATAGCCCTCGCGGTTGTGGTCGCCGGGATAGCTGTAGACGTAGGGGGTGCCCCAGGGGTCGTTGGGCACGCCGCGCTTTATGTACGGCCCGCGCCAGTCGTCCATGCCCGTGGGCTGCTCAACGAGGGCCCCGATCCCCTCCTGGGTGCTCGGAAAGCGCCCCGTGTCTATCTCGAACGTGTCCAGCGCCAGCTCCAGATTCCCGATGTCGGTGCGCGCGGCCGTGATCCGCGCCTGCTCGGACCGTTTGGTGAACTTGGGCACCACCACGGCCGCCAGCACGCTGAGTATGACCAGCACGAGCAGTAGCTCGATCAGCGTGAAGCCGCCCCGGCGGGCCGTCCTGCCCGGCCCGCTGCGCGTTCGTTCGCGGTACTTCATGCTCCGTGCTCCTTTCCACCTCTCAAACCGCTGAACCACGCCTCAGCGGATCAGCTCCTGCAATGTGAAGATAGGCAACAGCATGCCGATGACCACGGTCCCGATCAGGGCCGCCATGACGAACAGCATCGCCGGTTCGGCCAGGGCTACCAGGGTCCGCAGTTGGCGGTCCAGCTCCGACTCATAGCTATCCGCCAGCCGGACGAGCTCCGCGTCCAGCCGCCCCGCCTCCTCGCCCACGGCCACCATTTCGACAACCGAGGCGGGGAAGAGCTGCGGGCCGGTGGCCAGGCCCTGCGCCAACGGGCTGCCGGCCTGCACCGCATCGACCGCCTGCGTCACGGTGTCGGCCAGCGTCTGGTTGCCGATGGCTTGCCTGGCTGCTTCCAGAGCCGTGACCAGAGGCACGCCTGCTCCCAGCAGCGTGCCCAGCATCCGGCAGAAGCGCACCAGCGCGAACCGTGCAACCACTCGCCCCAGGGCGGGGATGCGAAGGACGGCCCGCTCCACGAAGCGTCGTCCCGATTCGCTCGCCAGCGCCCGGCGGACGCCGACGACCGCCAGCGCCACGACGACGAGCCCGGCCAGCCCGTGCTCAACCACGAAGTCGCTCGTGGCCACGATCGCTCGCGTCAACCAGGGAAGCGAGCCGCCGAACTCGGCAAAGACCGCCGCGAAGCGCGGGATGAAGTAGGTGAGCAGAAACCCCATGACGGCTATGGCCAGGGTTGCCAGCACGGCGGGGTAGATCATGGCGGACGTCACGCGGCCCTTCAGGTCGCGTTCCCGCTGGCGGAAGTCCGCGATCTGCGCCAGGACGGTGTCCAGGAACCCGCCCGTCTCGCCCGCCCGCACCATGGCCACGTAGACCGGGGGGAACGAGCGAGGGTATTGTGCGAGAGCATCGGCCAGGGGCATGCCGCCCACGACGTCCTCGCGCACGGCCGCCCACCGGGCCCGGGCAGCGGCCCGCGACGCCTCCTGTTCGAGGATGCCGAGCGCCCGGCTCAGGGACACGCCCGCCGCCAGCAGGTTTGCCAGCTCCCGCGTGAAGGCATCTACGCTCGCCCTGGGCACACGCGTGCCGCCGAGCGACAGGCCACCGGAGGACTGGCCGGCCTCCTCAACCGAGACGGGGTAGAGAGACCGCTGGCTGAGCTGCTGCACCGCCGCCTCGCGGGTCTCGGCGATCACGTTGCCTCCCAGCTCGCGTCCGGTCTGATCCACGGCCGTGTAATCGAACTTCGCCATCAGGCGCCTCCCCCTGCGGCCCCAAGGGCCTTGGCGCCGTTCACCCGTTCGTCCTTGGTGACGCGAAGCACTTCGTCGACCGTTGTGCGGCCGGCCAGCAGGTGACGCCAGCCGTCCTGCCGCAGGCTGCGCATCCCGTCGGCGGCCGCCTGGCGCCGTATCTCGCCGGAAGAGGCGCCTTGCAGGATGAGGGCGCGCACGGGCTCCGTAACCGGCATCAGCTCGAAGATGCCCGTGCGACCGCGGTAGCCCGTCCCCAGGCACTCGCGACAGCCCGCGCCCTTCTGAAGCTGCTCCGGCACCTCGCCGGGCAGTTCGGCGCGCAGCAGGGCCGCCTCCGTGGCAGAGGGTGCATAGCTTTGACGGCAGGAGGGGCATATCAGGCGGACCAGACGCTGGGCCAGCACGGCCTCCAGCGAGGAGGCGACCAGGTAGGGCTCGACGCCCATGTCCACGAGGCGCGTGGCGGCGCCGGGCGCATCGTTCGTGTGCAAGGTGGAGAAGACCAGGTGGCCCGTCAGCGACGCCTGCACCGCGATCTCCGCCGTCTCCAGGTCTCGTACCTCTCCGACCAGGATCACGTCCGGGTCGTGCCGCAGGATGGAGCGCAGGCCTCGCCCAAAGGTCAGCCCCGCCTTCGTGGCGACCTGTATCTGATTGATGCCGTGAAGGTGGTACTCGATGGGGTCCTCGATGGTGATGATCTTGCGCTGGACGTCGTTTATGCGCGAGAGGGCGGCGTAAAGGGTCGTTGTCTTGCCGCTGCCCGTGGGCCCGGTCACCAGCACGATCCCGTGGGGCAGCTCGCAAAGCCTGGCCACTGCGTCCTGGTCCTCCTTCGACGTGCCCAGCCCGCCCAATCCCAGCAGGGCCGCACTGCGGTCCAGCAGGCGCAGCACCACGGCCTCGCCGTACAGCATCGGGATCACGGATACCCTGACGTCGATCTCGCGCTGCTTGATGCTGAGCTTGATTCGGCCGTCCTGGGGCAGGCGCTTCTCGGCGATGTCGAGCTGGCTGAGTATCTTCAGACGCGAGACGATGGCCGCCTGGAATCGCCTCACTTCGGTGGGGGTTTTTGCCTCCTGAAGCACGCCGTCGACCCGGTAGCGCACGCGTAACTGGTTCTCGAACGGCTCGAAGTGGACGTCCGTCGCGCGCAGCTCGATGGCCTCGGTCAGCACCTGATTCACAAAGCGGATTATGGAGACGTCCTCGGCTCCTTCGCTCAGGTCGAGGGCCTCCTCCGACTCTCGCAGGATCTGAATGGCCGACTCGGCCGAGTCGGACACGAGGGACTGCACGGTGTCCGCGCCCACGCCGAGGTACTGCCTCAGGCAGCGGGCGATCTCCGCGGCGGGTGCCAGGGCCGACCGGAGGTCGCGGCCGGAGGCCAGCCGCAGTTCGTCCATGCCCGTCGTCTCGAACAGCCGGCTGGTGGCCACCAGGACGGCCCCGTCAGTCTCCTGAAGGGGAAGCAAGCCGTGCTTGAGCAGCAGCCTTGCAGGAAACCGGCCGAGCAGGTCCGGGTCGAACTCGGCCCCGTCCACCTCGACGTAGGGGACGCCGAACTCCTCGGCGAGCCATCTGAGGGCTTCGACCTCCGGCAAGCCGCCGGGATCGCAGAGGGCTTGCTCGATCGGAATGCCGTCGTCCAGGGCGGATCGCACCTGGGCGCACGCGCTGGCGTCGAGGATGCCCTGAGCCCTCAACTTGGTGAGAAGAGCGTCCATGGTCGGACAGGTGTCTCCTGGTGTAATCAGGGGGCGCCTGGCCCGAGCGCGCCCCCCGTTTGCGGCCCTCTCAGTCGAGTGTGCCCATCAGGACGAGTTGCGCTTCCTGACGGAGCGTCAGCACTTCGCGAAGTTGCTCCTGAGCCTTCGCCAGCTCCTGACGCACCTTCTCGCGGGCCTTGCGGTAGGCGGTCAGGCTCTCTTTGATCTGGGCGGCTGTGGACGCCTCGTTCTGCAGAACGGTCTGTAGGGAGCTTGCCGCCTTTCCGATTTCAGTCTGGGGCTCTTCAGCAGCGGGCTGGCCGCCACCGCCACCGAAGCCTCCCCTGCCCATCCCGCGGCCGCCTCCCCTGCCTCCCATGCCCATCCCGCTGCGGGCCTGGCGAGACAGGTCCTGGACCTTCTCCAGCCGAGGTCCGATCACGCTCCACTCCTCGTCGGTGGCGCCGAGCGCTTCCTTCATTCGCTCGGCCATCCGCTGCCGCCACTGCGCGGGATCGAATCGGCCACCGCCCATTCCTCCCCCGCGCTGCTGCTGGGCCATTGCCAGGCCCACGCATAGACCAAGTGCTACCACCACGGCCATCACGCCACTCAAGCCCTTCCAGCGGCTCATGGACTGCCTCCTCACAAAAGGGGTGATTGATCGTGCTTCGGCAGGGCCACTTGCCATGCATCCGCACGAGCCTTAACCATATAGTTCCAGCCCACGCCCGTTTTCTTCCGGCGCTCTGGGAAGAACCCACGCCCGCAAGAACCCCGCGAAGCTTGCAGCGCGGCTGGGTAAAGGGCCGGCCGGACGTGCCTCAGACAGGGGCAGCGTCAGGGCCCGGCCTCTGGGGGCTCACGGCGCGGCCGTCTGCCGGGCGGACCCATGCCGGGTCCGGGCGGCCCGCGCCGGCCGTGCTCCCGCATCCGGCCGAGCATCTCTTCGTACTTCGCGCGCTGTTCGGGCGTCAGGATTTCCTTGGTCCGCGCGACGGCCCGGTCGAAGGCTTGCTTCCCCTCATCTGCCAGTGCGGCCAGACTGCGCTCGAAATCGGCCTGGATGCGATCGTACTGAACTTCCTGCTCGTCTGTAAGCAGGTCACGGATCGCCTGCTCCCGCTCGTCCCTGGGTGCCTGCCTGCGCTCGCCACGCGGCATGCCCAACTGGCCCATGGCTTCTGACCAGATGGCGTGCATTTGCTGCTCCTGCTCCGGCGTCAGATCCAGCTCGCGGGCCAGCCAGGACTGCCGGCGTCCGGGCCTGTGCCTGCTCCCGCGGCCGCGCTCCAGCAGGCAGCCCAGCGCCAGCCCCGCAGCGAAGGTCAGCACGAGCGAAAGGGTCAGCAGCAGCTTTGCTTTCTTCACCGTCCGTTCTCCCGAGACAGGCCTTCGACCATCCAGAGGGCGAAGGAGTCCCCCGATTCAATGCCTGCCAGCTCTGCGTCCGGCGTCACGGCCGCCGCCTCCCACGCCGCCGGCGGCCTTGCCTCGGCGGTCCCGGAAGGCTGCACTTGGTGGAGCCAGAACGCGCACACGGCCAGCACCATCGCAGCGGCGAGCGCCGCGGGCCGGCATATCCGCGTGATAGCACGCTCGCGGACATGGCCAACGCCTTCGTGCAGGTTCGCCAGAGCCCCGCCCGACATCTCGGGCGCCGGCAGGTCCGTCACCATGCGAGTGAGAGCCTGCAGGCACGCCAGCTCCCGCGCGCAGTCCGGGCATCGGGCCAGATGCTCGGCCATCTTTCGCCGTTCGGACGGCGCCAGCTCACCGTCGTGGTAGCGCATCACTCGGGCCCGGAACTCGCATTCGGCCATAAGTGCTCTTCTCCGCTTTGTGATTCTGTTCTAGGGAAGGTAGTCGTTCAACGCTTCTTTCAGTGCCTGGCGGGCCCGATGCAGCCGGGACTCCACGGTCCCGACGGGGATGCCGAGGGCCTCCCCCATCTCGCTGTATGACATCCCCCCGAACTCCCGCAGGACGACCACCTCGCGGTGCTCGGGACTGAGCTGCCGCAGGGCCCGATCCACGTCCAGGCGCCTGTTCGCGTCGTCCGAGACGGAAGTCCTACCACGCACGTCGGGCTCATCGCCGGTAGCGCCGGCCAACGGCAGGGGTAAGGTTCTCCTGCGCGAACGCCGGCGGTGGAACCGTGCCGTTTGTCGGACCAGAATCCGGCTCAACCACGTCTTTACGGTCGAGCGGCCCTCGAATCGTCCCATCTGTTCGAAGGCACCCACGAAAGTCTCCTGCAGGACGTCTTCGGCGTCTGCGGTGCTTCCCACAAGCCTGAAGGCCAACCGGAACAGGCCGTCCGCGTGTCGGTCGATCAACTGGTGGAACGCGCCCTGGTCGCCCCGCCGGGCGTCGGCCAGAAGCTCGTCATCCCCTATGGTCAGAGGCGCCTCCTCCGCGGCATTGGCCTCAGGCTGCTCCGACATCACTATAGTTCCGTTGCGGGTCGATTATCTTCCATCATACTCGGCGCAACTGCTCCGGACCTCGGTCCTAAGTCCACTTCTCAGGACGGGGACGAAGGGGAATCCCGGGCTGGCTCACCCGTCCCGGTCGACGGAGCCGTCCTGCGCGTCCCCCGACCCATCGATGCTCTGCAGCTCCCACAGCGCCGCGAAGCGTCCCTCTCGCGCCAGCAGCTCAGCCTGGCTTCCTTCCTCGACGAGCCGGCCGTCCTCCAACACCACGATCCGGTCGGCGATGTTGGTCGTCGAGAGGCGGTGAGCGATCAGAATGGTCGTCCGCCCCCGGGCCGCCGCCTCCAGCGCTTCCTGGATGGCCCTCTCGGTGATGGTGTCGACAGAGGAAGTGGCCTCGTCCAGTATCAGAATGGCGGGGTCCTTCAGAAGGGCGCGGGCGATGGAGATGCGCTGCTTCTGGCCGACCGACAGCTTGACGCCCCGCTCCCCCACGACGCTCTGGTAGCCGTCCGGGAACTCCGAGATGAACTCGGCGGCGCGGGCCTGCTCGGCGGCCCAGCGCACTTTCTGCTCGGTGCAGTTGGGCCGTCCGTACGCGATGTTCTCATGGATGGTGGTATTGAACAGGAACGGCTCCTGGAGCACCATTCCGATGTGGTTCCTGAGCGCGCGGGGCTCGTACTGGCGCACATCCACCCCGTCGATCAGGATGTGGCCCTCCTGCACGTCGTAGAAACGGCAGATCAGGTCCACCATGGTGGTCTTGCCGACGCCGCTCGGGCCGACCAGCGCGACGGCCTCGCCCGCCTTGATCGTCAGGTTAATGTCGTCGAGGACCGTCTCCGCCTTGTACCCGAAGCCGACGTGATGGAGCTCGATCCGCCCCTCGAGCTTCTGGGGCTTGATGGCATCCTCGGGGACTTCGAGCTCGGGGACCTCGTCCAGGAACTCGAAGATCCTGTCCGCCGCCGCCAGCGAGCGGGGCAGGGCGTGGCCCACCTGGCGGGCCAGCCTCTGGATCGGCCTGTAGAAGGTGGACAGGTACATGACGAATGCCGTGAATTCGCCCAGCTTGAGCTGGCCCCCCAGAACCATCCGGCCCCCGAAAAGGAATACGATGAGCGTGCCCGCGCCCATGAGAATGCCCATCAAAGGCTCAAAGATCGAAGACCGCAGGGCCACTTTCATGTAGGCATGATAGTAGTCGCCGGTCCTGTCCTCAAAACCGGCCGTCTCCTCCGCCTCGCGGGCGAACGACTTGACGACGCGCACGCCCGAGAGGCGTTCCTGCACGAAGGTATTCAGGTCGGCCACCTTCTGCCGGAAGGTGCCGAACAGCTCGTGGAACTGGCGGCTGAAGAAGATCACCGTTGCCAGGATGAAAGGCATGGGCGCAAGAGTCAGCGCCGCAAGCCGCGCGTTCATGACGAACAGCACCGCCGCCACGCCGCCCAGAGTGAGCACGGACATGATGATGCTTTCAACCGAACGGACCAGCATGAATTCCACCGCTTCGGAGTCGTTCACCACGCGCGACATCGTCTCGCCGGTGGGGTGGTCTTCGAAGAAGCGAATGGAAAGGTCCTGAAGATGGGTGTAGAGCTCGTCACGGATGGTGCGGACTATGCGCTGCCCGAGCATCTGACTCAGGTAGCTGTGGACGAACGTGGCAAGGGCGGCCAGGAGCATCGACCCGGCGAAGGCCGCCACTATGATCGTGTGAAGCCTGTAATCCCCGCTCGGGCAGGCGTCGTCCAAGAACACCTTCATCAGCCACGGCCGCACCAGGTTCGTCGCCGCCATAGTGCCGGCCAGTGCGAGCACGGCCAGCATCAAGTACCACCACCTGCGGACATAGCGAACCAGACGCAGGGAGGACTTCAGCATCTGCCAGGTGCTCTTCCTGGCTGCTTCCTGGTCGTGCCTCATGTGTCGCCAGTAGAAGCCCCGCATCGACCTCACCTTCGCGCGAATAGAACTGACTGGTCAGTTCTATGGTCCTCTGTTCCGGCTCGTCTGTCAAGCGGAGGCGCAGCCGCCGCTTTGGGGTTGCGGCAGATGCAGCGGAGGCCGAGGACGACAACGAGCACGAGGACGAGCACGATCGCGCTGCCGCGCTCCTGCCGAGACGGTGCCTCCGGCCGGCAAGAGCCGCGCCGTTGACCGGGCGAACTTGACACTCTCGGCGCGGCGGCTGACAATGGGCGGCCGAATCGGTAGCCCTTCTCTCTGCGATTGCGGGTGAGGAACGATGAGTTCAAACTGGTGCGTATCGACTGTGCTGCTAGTCCTGTTTCTTCTGTGCGCTGAGGCCGACATGCGACAAGCAGAAGCCGCCGACGGCGAAGGCCTGGAGCCCTGGGCCTCCAACCATGATCCCACCGACGTTGCCAGGAGACACGTCGAGGACGTCTCCGCTGCTCAGCACGAGTATGCCACCACACAGGGCGGCACCATGGACGGGCAGAACTGCCGCTCGCCGTTCGCGGTGTTTGAGGGCGTCGAGATCGGATGGGAGTCCAATCGGGCCGTACGCATCGAGAACGTGGGCGAGACGGACGTCGTCAATCCCTGGCTCTCGAATGGAAGTAACAACTTCCGCACGATCCACGAGATCGCGCAGGCGGCCATTGAGCCCGGCATGAGCGACGGCGAGAAGGCGCTCGCGCTGTGGTTCCAGCAGATCACGCACCGCTACCATTGGTCCGGGGACAATGAGGAGCTGGGCGACCCCGTGCGGGTCTACAACGTCTACGGCCACAACACATGCGGCAACGACTCCATCTGCATGGCCGGCCTCTGGACCGCGGCGGGCCTGAAGGCCTGCCCCGCCAGGCCGTTGACGCACTGCATCTCACAGGTCTTCTACGACGGGGCCTGGCACCTGCTGGACGGCGACATGCAGGGCCTCTACCTGCTGCGGGACAACCGGACCGTCGCCAGCGAGAAGGACCTCGTGCACGACCATGACCTGGTGAAGCGCAACCACACGCATGGCATCCTTCACCCCATATCCCGCAAGCATGACGAGAAGCAGGCGTCCATCTTCGTCTACGAGGGGGAGGCCAAGGGCAC
>CAYUDW010000067.1:5923-16648 GCA_964442595.1 uncultured candidatus Brocadiaceae bacterium | reverse complement strand
CAGTGCCGCCTGGCTCGATCCCCTCCGTCAGCCGGCACTGGCTGCACAGAGACTAACCCAACCACTGGCAGCACAATTGGGGGCAAGTGAAGGTTCCTACGGCCACAGCAAGCAAGCGCCTGTCCAGTCCCGCAGGGAACTTGACAGAACCTTGCCGCGGAAGGTTCGTCGGGCCGCAGCCAAGGACACGACGAGGCAACAGGTATCTTGCTTATATTCGCGGCCACCGCCACTCGCAAACGCCTCAGGGTGAACCACGCCTAGGGAGAACCCAAGCCGATCGGAGAAATGCAGCAGGACGCGCCGGGCCAACCACGAGGCCCTATCGCTGGAGTCGACGATGATCACTCGTTCCCATGGGGGAAGTCCTACGCAGAACAAGGTCGGTGCGTGGCTCGCGAATGCCAGCCTCAGGTAGGGACCAGGCCACCACCTGCGCAGCACGCCGACAGCGCCGAGCCGGTGGGGCATCACAAGCAGGTCCGACGCCTCGCACAGGCGCGCCGCCAGCCTGTAAGGGCTTCCCGTGGCACAGGTCACCTCCGTTTTCTGATTCTCCGGGGAAGCCAGTTGCATTGCCTGCTTGATGTTGCGGAGTTGCTTTTGCGCCCTGTCGGCTTGCCGATCCTCAACGATTGCCGCGCCAATACCAGATCCCCTAGCCGGCCCCACTAACCGTGGGAATGGTACCAACTGCGGTCGCGGAGTGTAGACAACAACCGTCACGCGGAATGGTAGATGACGTTGAAGCGCGACGGCCAAGCCAGCGACGTGCTCCGGCGCATCTCCCAAGCCGACGGTAACGCATGCACGAATGGGCTCTGGCACGGCGATGTCATTCATCGGTCGCCCCCCGGCCGGCGCTTGGCGGGGCCTCGTCAGCGCGTGCATGGCCGGACCTGTCGGCCCCCTCGCGCAGGTGGATCGTGCGCGTGGGGAAAGCGATCGACAGCCCCAGTTCCTCGAGCATAGTCATGATGGCAAGATTGACCCGTTCCTTCGTGGCCAGGTGCTCATCCCAGGTGACGTCCCTGGTGAAATAGTAAACCAGGATGTTCAGGCTGAACTCGCCGAAGTCGGTGAACCGGATAAGCATGAACTCCTGGTCGACACCTTCGTCTCCTTCGAGGATGCCGCGGATAGCTGACACCGCGTTCTGCATCTGGTCCGCCCGTGTCTCATAGGTGACGCCAATCGCCTGGGACACCCGCCTCTTGGGCATCCTGGACCAGTTGTCTATCACCTCGTTGGCCACGGTCTTGTTCGGGATGGAGACGAGAGTGGCCGGCCAGGTGCGGATGCGTGTCGTGCGGAATCCGATCTGTTCGACGGTCCCTTCGGTCCCGGCCACCTTGATCCAATCGCCGACCGTGAATGGGCGGTCGAGGAATATGAAGATGGAGCCGAAGAAGTTCGCCAGAGTGTCCTGCAGTGCCAGGGCGACGGCCAAGCCCCCGATTCCTAACCCCGCCAGGAGGCTGGAGACGCTGTAGCCGAGCAGTTGGACGACCCAGAGGAAGCACACGACGGCGATAGTCGCCTTGAGGGCCCGGCGAATCAGCGGCAGCAGTTGGTCATCGAGCTTGGACTCGGAGCGCTCCGCATACCCGGCCAGTGAGCCCACGATAGCATCGACTGCCCGGAAGAGGAACCAAACGAGAATCGCTCCCGCCAGAACCTTCATTGCTCCGAACACGAAGGTCTCAACGTCGGGCTCCGCGGGCAACGGCAGGACGGTGAAGGCCCCCGCGAAAGCCGCCAAGAGGAACACGTAACCCAAGGGCGCCGAAGCTGCTCTGGCCAGCCCGTCGTCTATGGCAAACGGCGTCTTCTCCAGCAGCGGGATGATCCGGCGGGCAAACAGATAGTCGCTGACCTTCTTGAGAACCAAGCCGGCCAGAATGAGCAAGAACGCCGCGCCGAACTGCCAGATGGCAATCCCCATCACTTCATGGCGGCCCCACGACGACAGGCGGACAGTCAACTCCGACAGCCAAGCCGGCTCTGCTACTTGGTCAGCCGGTGCGCCGTAGGCCGACGGGCTCAGCAGTGTTGCGCACACAAGAAAGCCGACCAGCAGAACCGCGATAACGGGAACGCCTCGTGGTCTTCCGGTCATCCGCTCCGGGTCCACCCGTACCCTCCTATTGCCCTCTGACGTATTCGGCCAGATCGGAGATGCTCTTGATCCCGAGCTTGGCTGCGTGATCACGGCGCATTGTGAGCGTGTAGGCGTTGTTGAAGCCGAACGGCTCCAGCCAGACCATGTCGTAGTCCTCGGCAAAGGCCTTCTTCACTGCCTGGTAAGCGGCATCGGGGTCTGAGATGACCTCCCGCTTGAGGATGTTGACCAGGCCGGTCCCGGTATACTCGGCATAGAGGTCGAGGTCCCCCGCCTTCAGGGCGGTGAAGCAGATCATCGTCCCGCCCAGGTTCATCTTGCGCTTGACCTTGATGTTCGAGGAGCACTCGATGAGGGCAGCAAGCATTTCGCCTAGCACTTCCTGTTCGGTGAAGTGCTTGCTCCCGACAGTGACCTCGCCAGCGGAGCCGTCCCCAGGCGATGCATCGGCGGCGAGCAGCTCCTGCGAAGTCAGGAACTCCCTGGCGACCTCGGCGGCCTTGCGCCCCTCCTCGTCGACTTCGTAGTTCAACCGCTGCATTGCCGCATCGGAGATCTTCCCGCCAAGGCGGTTCAGTATCTCCTCTATTTCCGGGTGCTCCTTCAGCGTCTCGGCCCGCACGAGGGGGGCAGCGTAGTACGGCGGGAAGAAGCCCTTGTCATCGTTCAGGACCAGCAGGTCATAGGCAGGGATACGGCCGTCGGTGGCGAAGGCGTCAATCACGTCCACGGCGCCGTCGGCGACGGCCCTATACATCAGACCCGGATCCATCTGCATGGGTTCGGCTACGAACTCGAATCCGTAGTGCTCGCTCAGCCCCGAGTAGCCGTCGGGCCGCGTGAGGAATTCAGCATCGAAGGCCGCCCGCATCCCCGTGGATGGCCGGCCGTAGTGAATCAACGTCAGGACGATGCCGGCAACGATGACCACGCCGAGAACGATCAGCAAACGGCTCTTGGTTGACATCTCACTCCCCTTCTTCTCTGGAATGGTGGCTCTCGCGGATGCCCTCAGGCGTGAGCCAGCGCTCCAGGCGGCCGAGCAGCCAGTCAGCCGTCACGGCCAGCACGGCCGCAGGCACGGTCCCCGCCACCAGGTAATCCATCTGTATGCTGCGGAGGCCCTTCAGTATGAGGTTCCCAAGCCCCCCGGCGCCTATCAGCCCGCACAGGGTCGCAATGCCGATGGTCCAGACCGTCGAGATCCGTATTCCCGCCATGATGACGGGCAACGAGAGCGGCAGCTCGACCGAGAACAGCACCTGGATTGGCTTCATGCCCATGCCCGTCGCCACCTCCACCACAGAAGGGTCGACCTGCCGAATGCCGGTGTAGGTGTTCCGCAATATGGGCAGCAGCGCGTATAGCACGAGGGCCACCAGGGCAGGCAGCGTGCCGATGGTAGGCAGGGCAACCAGCGCGAACAGCAACACGATGAAGGATATCAGGGCCAGGCTGGGAACAGTCTGGATGACACCGACAGCCCCCAGGACAGCCGACACGACTCGGCGCCGCCTTGTGCGTGCCAGATAGATCCCCAGGGGCAGGGCAATCGCCGCGGCGATCGCCATAGCGAGGAACACCAGGAAAGTGTGCTCGTAGGTGCGCCGCAGCATCTCGGGGCCGAGCTTGCGGAAGAACGACAGGACAGTGTTCATGGCGCTCCTCCCGCTTCCCCAAGCACCTCAGTGATAGCCGTCAGGAGGTGTCTCTTAGTCAGATCGCCGAGGTAGCCCGTCCGGTCGTGTACGGGCAGTGCGCTGGCTGCCGTCTTCTTGAAGGCATCGAGCGCTTCGATGAGGGTGTCCGTTGCACGTAGCGTTGGGCGGGAATCTGCACGGGCCGGCACAGCCCTGGTCGCGGGCATGACGCTACGCACTCTTCTGGTCAACAGCGACAGCTGGAACCGGTGCTGGCCAAGGAACTGATCCACGAACTCGTTGGCGGGGCTTTCCACCAAATCGGCCGGGGTGGCCAACTGCTGGAGCCGCCCCGCGTCCAGCAGGGCTATCCTGTCACCCATCTTCGCGGCCTCGAACACGTCGTGCGTAACGAAGATGATGGTCTTGCGTATCTCGGACTCGAGAGCGAGGAACTCGTTCTGGAGCTCCTCGCGGGTGATCGGGTCCAGGGCCCCGAAGGGCTCGTCCATGAGCACTATGGGCGGATCGGCGGCCAGGGCACGTGCTACTCCTATCCTTTGGCGCTGGCCGCCGCTCAGTTGCACAGGATAGCGCTCCCGGAAGTCCTCCGGCTCGAGCCCCACCATAGCCAGCAGCCCGTCCACCCGTTCTGCGATCTGCTCTCGGGACCACTGCAGAAGATTGGGCACCACGGCGATGTTCTCGGCAATCGTCATATGGGGGAACAGGCCGATGTGCTGGATGGCGTACCCGATCCGACGGCGCAGCCCGATGGGGTCCTGATCCATGATGTTCGTGCGCTCGATCATGATGCGCCCAGAGGTCGGCTCAATCAGCCGGTTGACCATCTTCATCGTGGTCGTCTTGCCGCTGCCGCTGGTGCCGAGCAGGACAAGAGTCTCCCCCTCAGGCACCTCCAGCGACAGGTCGCGGACGGCCTCAACGCCACCAGGATAGGTCTTCGACACATGGTCGAATCTAATCACCGTGTGTCCTTTCCGAGTGCCATGCAGACTTCTCTCTCAATCCTTGCGAACTTCGAAGATGCCGACGAGGGCGTGACCTCTCCCTGCACCCTCTTGAAGGTCACACTCCAAGCTCCTCAGAGCGTAGCCCAATTGCGGTTCGATGATGTTGGCCCGTGGGTCGCCCATCTGCATCCAACCCACGGCGTCGACCACCCGATCCAGGCTCATGATCACCATCTGGAGGGCCGGCGGGAACTTACGCCAGTCAATTGTCCGCACCGGATGCTGACGCTTCTCCAGGCGTCTCTGGCAGTAGTTCACCAGGTTGTTCCAGCAAAACTGCAGATTGGCAAAGTACTCGTTCAGTTCGTCGTGGTCAGGCACGGGGACCGGCTCAACTTTCATTCTCTCGAGGTCTGTGCGTGCATTCTCCTCGTGCAGGGAGTTGACGGCCGATCGCAGAGGCGTAATCCACTCGTTGTACTGACGCGTATCAACGTGCCGTCCAACGAATAGGGAGCAGTCATAGAGGTCCAGCACACGCACACGCGCCCGGGCGTTCCTCGCCGCACGCTGAACCAGAGCGCGAATCTCATCGCCAAGCCAGAAGCGCATGGGAAAGTGTTCCGCCTCGCCTCTGGACCCACCTGGCAACCAGCTCATCGAGTAGTCCAGCATCTCGTCGCCCGGCTCATCCCAATAGCACGGCCACTCGATGGAATGCCGCCCCAGCCACTCGCCAACGACCAGCGCCCTTTGGCCAGCATGTTCAAACATCTCAGTGAGGAGACGCTCCATTGCATCGTCATCGATGTGCGAGAAGGAACCGTAAGAACAGAAGTACAGATCAAAAGGCCGCTCGTCTTTCAGCGGCAAGCCCTTGGAGAAGTCTCCCTGGCGGAACACGACATTTGGCCGGTCGGCGTAGTCGGCATTTCCCTGCTCGACCATGGCTTCACACAGATCGCAACCCACGTACTGCTCGATCATGTCGATGGGTAGTATCCTGGTCTGATTCAGGCGCAGATCAGCTTCCTTCCGCATCAACGATGTAAGTAACCGTAGACCCTCTCCGGTGCCCGCCCCCAGGTCCGCAACGCGCACCTTGTCCCCCGACCGTTTCTTCCTGTCCACCAGCCTTCGCAAATAGGGTCGCAGCCTCATGCCCCTTATCTGATCTTCCCAATATATCCTCACGTTGTCGTGTTTCCCCGCAAGCCCTCCGCGATAGGCCTGGTAGTGGCCGTCGGAGACGAAATCCGAATAGGCCACTTGAGACTGTTCGCTTTCTGTCATAGTCACCCTCCGAGTAACTGCAAGCCGCCGTCGCCTGTGAGCTATTTCACGCGAGCCTTCTGGGATTGTGCTCTGCAACTGATGCCATAGGCTTCCTCAACGTAAGAGGCGGCTCTGTCCGCCGTCCCCAGAAGCGACTGGTCCACGCGTCGGCCTTCATCGCGCAGTGCGTCCGCAAGCATCCCACCAGCAAGTTGATCAATAGCAAACGGATTCTTGCCGACCAAGAAACCGAGGTCCCGTTTCAACATGGGCTTTTGTGCGGCGTTCACGCAGTCGCAACGTTCCGTAACGGCGTACATGTGCAGCACATGGATCGTGTTCTCCCACCTGCCGTTCATCAGCCCCATCGTGTAGTCCGACATGCGCAACGGAAGCGTCTCCTGACCGCGCTGCCAGTCCGCAATATCTTCGCCCTGAAGCGTAACGGCCCCGCGCTCCAATGCGCAGACGGCTTCGCATTCACCACAGCCGATGCAGAGCTCCGGATCGACGACAGGACAGGGATCGTCTTCGCGAAGTTGCAGGGCACCTTCGGGACAGCTCTCGACGCAGCGGCCGCATCGTGTGCAAAGCTCCGCGTCGAACTGAGGTAGCAGTGACTGGTGCATGCGGAGCTTCCCGCGCAACGCCGAACAGCCCATCGCAATGCTCTTGAGGCAGCCTGCCAGCCCCGCCAGGCCGTGCAGGGTCAGGTGAGCGTGATTTACCACGAAGTCGGCCGCGGCAAATCCCCCGGCAAGGTAGAAATCCTTAAAGCGACCGATGCCATCGAGTTGGTTGCATTGTTGCTGTTGTTGGAATTCAAACAGCCCGGGCACACCAGTAGACGGCCGATCCAGCACAACGAACGGAACACCAGCTGGGCCATCTACGCACCAGCCGTGCCGCCGTGCCAGTTCCATATACGAGGATGCGTTTCCTGCCGGATTCCGTTTGTGGCCACGAGGACCTGAATACGCAACGGTTGTGTCGCCAGCGACGACTCCCGACGCGCCGCGTTCCTGCACGAACCGCACGCTACTTGCCATGTAGACAGGGCTCATCCGTGTCACGCAGTTTGGCTCCCCGATGTGAACTTTGAGCAGAGCTTGCCCGGCCGTGGTGCCTGGATGAATAGCACAAAGCGCTTCGTAGATGGCCTCGTTAACTCTGTCGGCCGTTGACTCTTCTGCCTGCCGCAAATCCGCCTTCCCGGCCTCAATGGAGACCGTGGGATAAGCCGTAAAGGAGGCCAGCGACTTCAGACTTATCGCCCCTTCAGCCTCACTGTTGTTCTGCAGGCACACGATCAGTTCCTCACTTACAATCGCCGAGTTGCGGTGCCGCTGGCCACTCAAACTCGACGGTCGGGTAAAGGCTTGGGAGACACGAAAAGCAGTTCAGCCCCTGCCGATCGACTTCAGGTACTTCTTGGTCTTGCGCAGCCCGAGGGAATATGCCTTCGCGGTCACGCTGCCAATGCTTCTTTTGAGTTCCCTGGCAACGTCGGCGTTGCTCATATTGCGGAAGATTCTCTTCAGCCTCTTGATCTCCTGCTCTGACCAACGACCGGGCGCTCTCTTCGTCTCTTTGCGCCTTGCCATCGCGCACCTCCCCAAAACAGGTTGTGAACTGTTGCCGTGACCGTCACGTGGGCACGGCTAGCATTCGGATCTCTGGAAATGCGCTCAACACACGCTTTCGAATATCTGCTGACAACCGGCTTTCGTGTTCAGCGGCACGTATTTCCCGGACGAATTCCTTCGCCCGGGCGAGAGCGTCCTCGCCCAGCTTCAGATTCTCGCGCTTGTCTCTATTGGCCAGGCGCGGCACGAAGTACTCCTGGCGCATGTATTTCACCGTGTGCTCCTCGGCCAGGAAGTCTTTGCCCGGCCCCTTCTCTATCATCAGGTCCGTGGGCAACGTCTCGTCGTTGACCTGTATCCCCCGCAGCACACGCTGGCACATGCCCAGGATCTCGTTGTCCACGACAAGCTTCTCGTAGGACACGGTCAGGTCGAACTCCATCAAGCCGGCGATGTCATGGATGTAGTTCGCTCCCGACATAGCCACCAGCAGGCTGGACATGGCGCTCTCGTAAGCCGCCTGCACGTTCACGCTCTTAGCGTCGGATGTCCCGGCCGTTGAGTAGAGCGGCAGTTCGAAGTGCTGCGCCATCTGCGAGACGGCCGCGTTGATGATCGCCCGTTCGATAGGCCCTCCCAGGTTCCCCATCGTTCGGAGGTCGCTGATAGAACCAACGCTGCCGCAGATTCCGGGAGCGCCTTTATTGACACATTGCACCAGCGCTATGCCACCGAGCGTTTCTGCCACATGTGTCAGAACACTCCCGGCCAGGGTGATCGGCGCGGTCGTTCCGCACATGGGCTCACTGGGCACGACCACGGGCAGTCCCTCTCGCGCCAGGTAGCACGTCATCTCGCCGTAGGTCTCGTCGATCTTGAAGGGGCTGATTATCAAGGTGATGAACGAGACGAAGGGCTCTGCCCGGAGGACTTCGGCGCCGCCGGAGATCATCTGCGCCACTCGCACGACCTTGCGCAGCCCGTCGGGCGAGTAGATGCCGCCCATCACGTGTTTCGTCGTATTGTCCAGGGCGTGAAAGAACCGGTTCACGTCGATGTGGTCCTTGTCCTCAACGTCGTGTGGGAACACGTTGATGGTGAACACGTGAACGTTGTCGAGGGCATCGACCAGTCGGGCATTCAGAATGACGTCTTCCGTCGTCGAGTAGCGTCGCTCTCCTGTGTCCGGGTCCAGCACATAGATGGCGGTCCCGCCGGTGCCGTAATGGACCCGGTTCTCTTCCAGCACGGCATCACACTCGCCATCCCTGGAGTAGAGCGTGATCGAGGAGGGATTCGAGGCGATGCAGTCCTCCACCAACGAGCGCGGCAGACGAGCGATGCGGCTCTCCTTGTCCACCACGGCTCCGGCCGCCTTGAAAGCCTCGAATGCAGTGGGGGAGTAGACCGCCATCCCCGACTTCTCGAGCACCTCAAACGCAGCGTCTGCGATTCTCCCTACGTCGCTCTCGCCGAGCGGCCTGTACCAGGACGCCCGAATGCCCGGCAGTGTACGGTCCCGTTCCGTCGATGCAGACACATCAGCTCCTTCAGACAAAGGCTCGTGCTTCAACGAGTCTCTCGGCCCCACCTCCCTGGAACAGCTCCACAGCATCGTCGGACGGACAACGGCCGCTCTTTAGCCGCTCCTCCAGGGGCTCGAGGAATCGCTCCTCTCCGAGTCCTCGGCGCCCCAGGCCCAGTCGAGCCAACTCCAGCAGCCGACCGGCCAGGCTCGCAATGCGCTCTGAAGCGACCATGCCCCGAAGCGCCGAACGGCAGGCCGATTCCCTTGCATCGCGCAGTTCGTGCCATTCGAACCGATTCAGCTCCTCCTGACTCTCACCCAGCGCTTCAGTCAAACCGAGCGTGAGGGCGGCCACGCAGAGCAATGCGCCCGGTGGTTGCTGATCGTTCGGGCGATTCTCAACCGTGCCGTATCGCGTGATGCGAGCGGAATGCCAACAGCACGTGCAGTGCAAGTCGATGTCAGCCGGCTCCGGCGTGACGGTTACTTCACGGCCGTCCAGGCCGACTCCCGCCGCCCGCTCCTGCGAGTAGTAGTGCTTGAAAGTCTTGTACCCCTCGATCAGGAGGGGGCCATCGCCTCTCTTCACAAACACAGGCCGGAATCCGCTCATAGTCAGGGCGTAGTCACCCAGGTCCGTGAACGACTTCTGCGGCACGCCGGCGCGGCCCTCCTCGGGCACCCACCAGTCCCAGAACTTCTCGGCCACGCACGCGTAGGCAGGATCGACCTGCCCCCGCCAGATGCTGGAGTTAGCCGTAAGTGCGATCTGAGGGCCGGCGAAGCCGTTGAAGATGTTCACAAGTGGCACGGCTTCTTCTTCTGACACGCTGACGTGAACGTGGCTGGCGGCGTTGATCGTGAACAGGTCGAGATCCTGGCCCAACTCTGGTGGGACGATTCGGTTCGACCGAAACACCGCGTCCCAGACACGGGTTCGCGACTTGTCCATCCGCAGGTGCATGCTGGGGGCCGTGACGGGCTGGATCCCGTATCCAAGAAAGTGCACGCGATACCTGTCCGCATAGGGCTTTAGTTCCTCTCGGAGCTCGCGGATGGCCGCCTCCAGGTCCACAAGGCTGATCACGGGAGCAAGCGAGAACTCGGGCTTGCAGTAGCCCGTCTCGCAGGACGCCACGGTGTAGCCGCCCTCGGTCGCCGTTCTGGCGCCGACGGGTCTGCCGCTGACCTCGTCGTGAACGGCCTGCCAGCCAAGCGAACAGAGGTGATCCCAAAGGGCTGGCACCACGCTGGGTTCAGGAGCCCGGCCATCTTCCCGCACGAGGGGAAACTTCAGTTCGACGCCGATCTGGCGTCCCTCCTTGGAGCGGTTGGCTCTCGACTGTCTCAACACCTTCATGAGATGGCGATGGATAGCCTCCGCTGATGCCGGGCCAGTCCGGTGCCTCACGGGCGGTTCTGTGGCAAGGCCGCTGGTCTTGTGGTTGTTTCTCCGTCGGGTCATGGACTCGGCCCTCTACGCCAATCCTCGGGGCCGCCCATCACCTGGCCGTCGCCTTCGATGACGAACTTGTAGCTGGTCAACTCATTGAGGCCCATCGGTCCCCTGGCATGCAGCTTGTCCGTAGAGATGCCAATC
>CAYUDW010000067.1:1779-5823 GCA_964442595.1 uncultured candidatus Brocadiaceae bacterium | reverse complement strand
CTCATTGAGGCCCATCGGTCCCCTGGCATGCAGCTTGTCCGTAGAGATGCCAATCTCGGCTCCCATACCCAGGGATGCCCCGTCACAAAACATCGTCGAGGCATTCACAAGCACGACGGCGGAGTCCACTTCCCGAACGAATCGACGGGCCCGGCTTCGACTCTCCGTGACGATGACGTCGGTGTGGTGAGACCCGTATCGGTTGATGTGCTCGATGGCCTCGTCCACGTCTTCCACCACACGGACCGAGACAATCATGTCCAGGTACTCAGTGCGCCAGTCCTCCTCGGCAGCCGGCTCAGCAAAGGGTACGGCGGCCCGCGTCCTCGGGCATCCCCGGATGGTCACGCCGCATTCCTGAAGCGCATCGGCCAGCGCGGGCAGTTCAGGCTCGAGCTCCTCGCACACCAGCAACGTCTCCATTGCGTTGCAGACCTCAGGCATAAGACACTTGGAATCCAGGACGATCCGGATCGCCTGCTCCAGGTCGGCACCCTCGCCCAGGTAGACGTGGCAGACGCCGGCTGAGTGCTTGAGCACCGGTATCCGCGACTGGCTGGCAACGGCCTGGATCAGCCCTTTCCCGCCGCGAGGGATAACCAGGTCAATCAGGTCTTCCATGTGCAGCAACTCGGCGACCTCCTGGTGGCTCCCTGAGATTGCCTGAACCGCTTCGGCCGGCAGGTCGGCCTCCTCCAGCGACTCTCGCCACATCTCTCCGAGAAGAGCATTGCATTGCGCGGCCTCGGACCCTCCACGGAATATGGCCGCATTCCCTGCCTTCAGACAGAGCGCTCCAGCGTTCACCGTCACGTGCGGTCTGGCTTCGTAGATCATCAGGACAACGCCGATAGGCACGCGCACGCGCGCCACGGCCAGGCCGTTGGGGCGAAGCTCAGTTCTGTGTGCCGCTCCCACGGGGTCGGGCAGAGCTTCGATCCTCCTCAGCGCCTCGATCCTGGCGCTGATCTTCGCCTTGCCGAACCCAAGCCTGGCAACGAGCTTCTCCGACAGGTCCGCCGCCCTTGCTGCCTCCAGGTCGCGTCGGTTGGCCGAGACGATTTCGTCCTGCCGCTCCGCCAGTTTCGCCGCCATTGCGCGAATGGCCGCGTTCTTCTGCCAAGTGGAAGCACGTCCCACCTCGTCCGCCGCTTGGCGGGCCGCAGTGGCAATGCCTCGAAGGTCCTTCTCCGTGTTCCCCACACTTACTCCCATCTATTTGCTACCCGCACCGCCCTCCGGCTTCGGGGGTCTGGCGGTCAGATGTGCCCTGGCACCCGCCAGGACCTGCTCGACCTCAGCGGCCAGACGGTCAGGGCCTTCGCAATCCTTCAAAAGCACGGCACGACCAACGGCTACGATGGCTTCGTCCACGCTAGTGTCTCCCGTTCCGACCCCGACGAGGATAGGTATGCTGGGGGCGATGTCACGAGCGTTCAGCACGAATTCCAGAACGTCCATGCCTGGACGTTGATGTGACACCAGGACCGCGGCCACGTTTCCCTCCCTGACTTTCCGCAGGGCCGACGACATGTTGGGTGCCCCGACCGGCGCGAACCCGCGCCCGCGCAGGGCACGCCGCAGTCTCGTGTTCCGGTTCTTCCCTATGACCAGCAACGAACGAAGGGACATGCCGAGTGCCAGGCGATCCAGTGTCTTGCTGCGGGGAGAGCTGTGCGACCTGACCGAACGTTGAGCAAGCCGTATGCCGGCGGGGGCGAAGAATCTCCCAAGGCATGTCTGGTGAAGGCGCTACGTCGTGGGCCGGTTCGGCGCGCGGCCCGTCGGAAGTCGGCCGGGTCGGGCACGAGTCCACCCGTTGTGCACCATCGGTGCACAGGGGGCAATCGAGGGGATTCTGTGGGAAGGAAGGGTACAGGGGGGACGGCCGGGATCAGTCTATCCCGTGCTTGCGCAGCTTGTTGTAGAGGGCCCGTCGACTGATGCCCAGCAGTTCCGCCGCCTGCGTTCGGTTGTTGCCCGTGGCGGCCAGGGCACGCCGCACCATCTCGCGCTCAACCTCATCGAGGGGAGTGCCGACTTCGAAGGTCACGCTCTGAGGCGCTGAACTGCCGGTCTGGAACCTGGGCGGCAGGTGTTCCGGTAAGATAACGTCGCCGGGGCATACGAGCACGGCACGCTGGATGACGTTCTTCAGCTCCCGTACGTTGCCGGGCCACTCGTAGGACTCCAGCAGCCCCACGCACGCCGGCGAGATGCCGAGCACCTTCTTGCCGAAGGCCTTGTTGTAGCGGCCGAGGAACTCATCGATGAGGAGCGGGATGTCGCTGGCGCGCCCCCTCAAGGGCGGCAGCAAGATACGGAACACGTCCAGGCGGTAGTACAGGTCGTCCCGAAACTGCCCTTGCCCTACCAGGTCGGCCAGGTTCTGGTTAGACGCAGCAATGATCCTCGCGTTCGTTGAGATGGCGCGCTTCCCGCCGAGCCTGTAGAACCTTCGCTGCTCTATCAGGCGCAGCAGGCTGACCTGGACCTTCTGGTCGACCATCCCTATCTCATCCAGGAATATCGTTCCGTCCCGGGCCAGCTCGAACTTCCCCTGACGACGCCTCGTCGCCCCCGTGAACGTGCCCTTCTCGTGTCCGAACAGCTCGCTGGCGACCAGTTCCGTCGGGAGGGAAGCGAGATTCACCGGCACATAGGGCCCTTCTTGCCGGTCGCTGTTGGCGTGGATTTGCCGGGCGGCCAGGTCTTTGCCCGTGCCGGTCTCGCCCTCCAGCAGGACCGGCACATCGGTCGCCGCCGACTGCCGCAGCTGCGTGTAGAGCGCTTCCATCGGCGCCGACCGGCCCACCAGATCGTCCGCGACGCCAGCGGCAGGCGGGAACACCCTTTTGGGGGGGAGGGCCGGTGCCGCCACCTGGTGGGCCGCACTCTCGACCAGCAGGCGAAGCTCGTCGTCGCTGACCGGCAGCTTGGCGTACTGATATGCGCCGGCCTTCACCGCGGCCAGGGCGGAGCGCACGTCCTGTGTTCGCACCAGCAGCAGAACCTGCGTCCCTGGACTGCGTGCGCGTATGACGTCCAGCAGCTCTATCCCCTCGATCCCGCCGGCCCGTGCCGAAGCGCCGGTGACAATGAGCACATCACACGGCTCCGACTCGATGCGTTCCAGGCCCCGGTCGATCGAAGGCTCGTATGCGACGCTTGCCACCGACCTGGTGTGGAGCGACTCGATCCGCCGGGCCAGATTGGGCGTTTTCGACACGACCATCAGGGTCACGCCTGCGTGCTGGCTTGTCCCTGTGCCTCGCTTCGCCATAACATCCGCAGCAGTTGAGGGGGGGCAACGTCAATCCCGGACGACTGTACCAAACGTGCACACAGCCTAACCGACCGACTTACCGATAGCAACCAAACGATGAAGCGTTGCCAGAGCATCGTGGCCGCCTTCACAGGAGGGAGCCCCAAGCCCGTTGCGCAGGCCAAGGACAGGCCACTGGGACGCGGCACGAACCCAGGACGCTGAGGACACGGCAGTAAACCTTGACTTCGCAGCGGATCTGCGCAACACAGCCACACCGGGGCTGCAGTCCTCCTTGTGGGCCTTCCGAGTCTTGCCGAGCCCCACTTCGCACGCCATGATCTGCCGCTCGCGCTCACCGGCATCGAGCAAGAATCCTGTCCCGTATGGGCACATATTCCGCATGAATTACTTGCACGGCATCCCGAAGACGACTGTGCCGTCACGAATGTCGCATGGCCGTGGCGGCCCGCGGGCTGCCGGCGCGTGATCGTCACCGCCGCCAGCCGTCGCCTGAGCAGGTCTGTCAGCGCCTCGCTCGTCGTGCCGAAGTACACCAGCAGGAATGCGACCGCCAGCGGCACAATGAAGCTGGCGTTGTGCAGCAGAAGGCAACCCAGCGTCGCCGTCCGCGTACCCGACGTCATGCTGATCAACTGGATGATCGGCAGGTAGACCTGCCCGGTGCACACAAGCTCCAGCCCCGAGATCAAGGCGCCTGTCACGAACCCGGCCAGGACGAGATACCGCGCACGACGCAGCCGCGACATCACCAGGCG
>CAYUDW010000067.1:0-1679 GCA_964442595.1 uncultured candidatus Brocadiaceae bacterium | reverse complement strand
CCAGGCGGGCAGTTGCACAACGAACTGCTCGTAATTGCCGCGCCGCGCCTTCCAGCAGTCGTGCACGCTCAGCGTCGCCAGCACCAGACACAGCGCCGGAATGCCATAGTTCACGGCGACCCTGGCCAGGGACACGCCCACCAGGAGGCCCACTGCCTCCGTGAGCCCGAGGCCGATCAGGAAGTAGGCGCAGAAGGCGCCTGCGATGAACGACAGGGACAGGGAGAGCAGGTGCTGCCTGCGTCGTGCCGACAGCGGGACCAGACTCATAAAGAGCACGAGCGTGGCAAAGGCGCAGGGATTCACGCCGTCGACGAGCCCCCCGACAACCAAGGCTCCTGCCGTCAGGCCTTGCCACTGTGCGCTCAAGTGGCTCCGGGCACCGTCAAGGTCCAACCGCTCCCACCAGGGCAGGGCGGGACAAGCGATTGGGCTCGACCCAAAGTCCGGACGGCTGTCAGGTGCCCGATGGCACAGCTGCTTGGCACAGCTGCTTGAATGCCTTTGTCTGCTGTGACTGATTCCGCAGGTAAGTCAACGACCTGACCGCACGCTCTGCGAGTCCGTTCGGCGATGCCGCGGACGTTGATAGGATGTGCCTCTGCACCGATGGGGCGAGGCGGAGAAGGGACATGATTTGGCTGACGCGGGCGCGGGAGAGGCCTTCGCGGCGGGCGATGGCGGCCTGGCTCTCGATCTCGCCTGCGTCGAGCTGCCGGTGCCACTCTTGGGCGAGCCGCAGGAACCTGGCGGCGCTGGAGCCCCGTGTCTTCTGAGGGGGCGTGGGGTTCTTTGACAGTTGGCCCGGCTTGGGCTTGTGCCGCGGCGGAGGGACGGCACAGACGACTTGGCTGGCGGGCACGCGACGTGTCAGGCGGCCGAGGTTGCCGGCCTCGAAGGCCCAGTCGGGCCCGAGGGTCACTTCGACCGTCTGTTCGCGGGGTTCGGCGTAACCGTTGACGTGGTCGGCAGATAGGTGTACTATGCGGAACCAGACCTCCGGGCTGGCCAGGCTCCTGCGGCGGTTAGTAGAGGGTTGCTTCCGGGGAGCCATTTCCATTTCTGCCGACTCAAGTCCGCCCGTAGGTTAACAGCAAGTCCGAGGGCGTTGAGCTCTTGGCCTCCTTGCCTTATGTGCTCTGCTGCCAACGACCTACACCACTCTGTCAACTGCCCACTGCCGTCGCCAGAACTCTGGTCGCGAAACTGGAGCCGCCCCGGAACCCGACCGGCATGCCGAATTGGCTGCAGCTCTCAGACTCTCCGCTCGCTACGGCCCCATTGGTTAACAAGCGGATCGCGCCCATCTTCATCGCCCGCGGGAGAAAGCCGTAGTTGAAAACGGTCTCCCCGTCCCGCGCGATCCATTCGCCCAGAAGGTCCGATTCGGTCAGTCCCCCCGATGCCGCCACCCGGACAACGGGCCAGTTGAGTCGCGCGGCCAGCTGCTCGACAAGGGTGGACTTCCCACATCCGGTGGGACCGACAAGCAGAATCCGTTCGCCGTCTCTGAGCGAGACGAGGACCTGCCTGGCCAGCTCTTCCTCGAAGACGTAGTCGTCGTCCACCTGGGGCACGAGGTCGTCCGGCAGGATGCCGCCCAGGAACTTGACGCCGAAGAGCTCGATGCGCTTCTTGAGCCCGGCGTCCGTGGCCTCGATCCGGGTTTCTTTGAGGTA
>CAYUDW010000066.1:9438-17325 GCA_964442595.1 uncultured candidatus Brocadiaceae bacterium | reverse complement strand
CCACTCCGTGCCGCCCACGTCGTCGCCGCCGTAGAGCATCTGTGCAAAGGTGACGCCCCGGAACTGCGCGACGGCGAACAGCGCGGCCGCCTCCATCTCGACCGCCACGCACCCCTCCGACCGGCGAAGCCGCACCTTGGCCGGCGTCTCACGGTAGAAGGCATCCGTCGTCCAGCTCTTGGAGACGATGTAGTCGACCCCGTGCTCGTCCAGCACGTGCCGGATCGCGGCGACGCCTTCCGGGCTGGCCGCGACCTCTCGCCCGGGAGGCAGATAGTGGTACGACGTGCCTTCGTCACGCACGGCGCTGGCCGGCACGATGACGTGGCCCACCGCGATCGCGCTGTCAAGCACGCCGGCGCTGCCGCATGCGATGAACTTGCGGCAGCCGAGCGCGATCACCTCCTCCATGAGGGCCGCCGCGAGCGGCGCGCCGACGCCGGGATGGAGAACCGCCAGCCGCCGCCCTTCCACGTTGATCTCGTAAACCGGATGCGCCCCGAGCTCGGATCTCAGGTCCTTGACGTGCCGCGTTCCTTCGTTCTCCGGCAGGCCGGCCATCACGTCGTGGAAGAAGCAGAACACGCAGTGTTCGGGCACGTCGATGGGCTGGATCTCACGCGAGGGCTCGATGACGGCCTCGCGCGCACCGTCGAACTCCAGTATGGGGAAGTCCTTCTTCAAGGTCGTGCTCCCGGGCCTACGGTGTCCATGCGCTGGCAGGGGGTGCGCCGAGTCCGTTGCGGGCCAACCCGGGCCCCTGCCAGGGGGCCGGTTGCAGGCCGCGCCTACTGCTGGCGCTCGGCGGTTTCGATGAGGTAGAGGTCCGCAAAGCGGTCGGCGAAGAGGCGGTACACCCAGCCGCAGAGCGACTTGCGGTTCACCCGCACGGCCTCGTCCTCGACGTTGACGAAAACCTCTTCGAAGAAGTCATGGACGAGCTGCGCGAACACCTCGCAGTAGCGCTCGGCCGCCGGCACGTAGTCGCCCTTATCGAGCATCGCGGCGATGGCGTCGCGGTTCTCCCTCAGCGCCGCGGCCAGCTCGACCTCGAGCGGCTCGGACAGCAGCTCGTCTTCGACCTCGGCGATCCGGTCGAGGTCGCGCTGGATGCGGTAGGTCCGGTCCACCAGCTCCACGAGCGCCGGCCACCAGTCCGTTTGCCCGCATTCGGCGAGGGCCGCCATTCTGCGCCAGAAATCGCCGACGTCTTCACAGCCCGCCGCCAGCACCGCCCGCACGAAGTCGTGCCTGAAGCCCCGCTCGATGGCCGCGTGGTAAAGCCGGTCGCGGAAGAAGTCCAAGACCTTCCGGGCGGCCTCCTCATCGCACTCGATCCCGCGATCTCGCGCGACCTGACGCGCCATCTCGACGAGATCATCCAGCCGCAGCGCCAGGCCGCCCTCCTCGATGATGAGCAGGATGCCGAGCGCGTTGCGGCGCAGGGCGTACGGGTCCTGCGAGCCGCTGGGAAGCAGCCCGAGCGAGAAACAGCCGACGATGACGTCGAGCTTGTCGGCCAGCGCCAGCGCACTGCCTTCCGGGGTGGCTGGCAGCGCGTCGTCGGCCCCGGCCGGCAGGTAGTGCTCCGCGATGGCCGCCGCCACGGCCGGATCCTCGCCCTGCGCCAGGGCCAGTTCCCGCCCAACGACGCCCTGGAGGCCGGGGAACTCACCGACCAGCCCCGTCAGGAGGTCGGCCTTGCACAGGCGGGCCGCGCGCCGAACGTGCGCTTCAGAGACGTGGGGCCCGAGCTTCGCCGCAATGCGCGCTCCGAGCTCGGCCAGCCGCTCGACGCGCTGCAGGTTGTCGCCCAGGCCGCCCAGGAACACCACGTCCGCCAGCCGCGGGACCAGCTCCTCCAGGCTGCGACGGCTGTCCTCCTCCCAGAAGAACTTGGCGTCCTCCAGCCGCGCCAGCAGCACGCGCTCGTTCCCCTCGCGCACCAGGTCTTCCTGGTCCGCGGTCCGGTCGGACACGGTGACGAAGCGGGACACGAGGTTCCCCTCGCCGTCGCGCACGGGGAAGTACCGCTGATGCTCGATCATCGCGGCGCTGATAACGGGCGCCGGCATTTCCAGGAAGTGCGCGTCGAACGAGCCCTCGACCGCGTGCGGCCACTCGGCCATGTTGGTCACTTCGTCCAGCAGCTCCTCGTCGGTGAGCTGCGAACCGTAGCGGGCCAGGACTACGTTGATCTCCTCACGAATGATGTCCCGCCGCTCGCCGATCTCCACGATGACGAAACGCTTGCGCAGCGCGTTGCGGTATCGCTCGAAGGAAGCGTCTTGCAGCTCGGCCCGACCGCCGTCCAGGAACGGATGGCCCCGCGTGACGCGGCCGGCCTTGACGCCGGCTATCGTCAGATTGAGCACCTCTTTGCCGAGGAGCGCAACCAGCCATCGGATGGGCCGCGCGAACTGGAAGCCCTCCTCCTGCCAGCGCATGGACTTGGGAAAGCTGACGGCCGCCGTGGCCTCGCGCAGGATGGCGGGCAGGACCTCGGCGGCGGCCTGGCCGGCCTGTTCGACCTGCGCCACGACATAGGGTCCCTTGTCCGTCTCCTCGACGCGAAGGGACTCCACCGGGACTCCCTTGCTGCGAGCGAATCCCTGTGCGGCCGGCGTGGGCTTGCCCTCCGCGTCGAAGCCGACGTTCGCAGGCGGGCCGATGCTCCTGAGCGTCAACGACGGCTGCCGTTCGGCGATCCCCGCCACGGCGACAACCAGGCGGCGCGCAGTGCCCGCGGTGTGGACGACACCGAAGGTGAGGCGGCTTTCCGTCAGCCGCGCCTTCAGCCCATCGGCCAGCTGCTGAAGCGCCGGCCCGATGTAGCCGGCCGGCAGCTCTTCCGTCCCGATCTCGCAAAGCAGGTCCGGCATCTCTGTTCTCGTTAAGTGAATTCAGGCTCTTCCGGCCGCGAGGCCAGCCAGCTTCACATCGGCATGCCGACGATCGTGGCCTCGAAGACCATCTTGTCCCCCACGAAGCCCTGACAGCTCAAGGTGGCGCGGCGGGGCCGGACGTCCACTTCTCTGACAATCAGGATCAGCCGATCGCCCGGCACCACCTCCCGCCTGAACTTAACGCCCTCCATACCCCCGAATCCGATGAACCCGCCCACCTTCACGGCCTTCTGGAAGTAGAAGCTGCAGAGCTGCGCAGCCGCCTCGCACATCAGCACGCCGGGCAGCAGCGGCCGGCCCGGAATGTGGCCTCGCACCCAGAACTCGTCGTCCCGCACGTCCTTGAAACCCACGGCCACGCCCTCGTCCAGGTCCAGGTGGATGATGCCGTCGAGGTGTTCCATCTCATAGCGCTGCGGGTTGTGGCGGCGGATCTCCTCCGGGCCCGCGACGACCTCGGACAGGTCAATGGCGCTTAAGTCGACGAGGGGCTTCGGGGGCATTGGCTCCTCCTGCATGACGGCAGCACCGCGGCTTCGAAGCGGCGGCAGCCCTGGGATTCTAGTCAGATGGCATCGTTGATGCAAGGCGCCTTGGGCGGTCTTCGGACCGTTTGGGGGGCTCCGTAAGCTTGCCGGCCCGGCCCAGTTGGTGTAGAATTGCGGGGCATATCCGTGTTTGCGCGCGTACCCGGACGGGGGGAAAGCGCCATGTTCCAGGCCGGCCTTTCACGCCTGGCTGCATTGCCAGCGGCCTGCTGACCGAAGGACTTCCGAGCAAGCGGGTCGCCGGGATTCTCCCCGGACTGCAAATCAAGAGGCGCCGGCAGGGGTTGCGGAAAGGTCTGCATTGCAGATCCTTCCAGATGGAGGGGCCTCGCCGGCGCCCCTTTGCTTGCCGTTGGCAAGCCCTGTCGCCGCCCCGGGTCAACTCGCCAACCTACATCACATGAGGCAGACCGTTGTTCGAACTACTCAGCAAGGAAGAGTTGGCGCCTGAAACGTTCCGGATCACGATCCGGGCCCCGCGCATCGCGGTGGCCCGCCAGGTCGGGCAGTTCGTCATCGTGCGCCCCGGCGAACGGGGCGAGCGCATCCCCCTGACCGTCGCCGACGCCGACCCCAGGGCGTTGTCCATTACGCTGGTGTTCCAGGCGGTCGGGGACAGCACGCGGGAGCTGGCCGCGATGGAACCTGGCGACAAGATCCCCGACGTGGTCGGCCCGCTGGGCACGCCCACCGAGATCGTCCCCGCCCGCCACGCGGTGGCCATGGGCGGGGGCGTCGGCATCGCCCTCATCTGGCCCATCGCGGCTGCGCTCAGCCAGCACTGCGAGCGCGTGACCGGCATCATCAGCGCCCGCCGTGCCGATCTGCTCATACTCCAAGATGATCTGGAGGATGTCTGCGACGAGTTGAAGCTGTGCACGGACGACGGCTCCCGGGGGCACCACGGCTTCCCGACTGAGGTGCTGCAAGGGATGATCGATTCGGGCGAGTCGATCGACGCGGTTTACGCCGTCGGCCCGGTGCCCATGATGCGGGCCGTCAGCGAAGTGACCCGGCCGTTCGGCATAAAGACGATCGTCAGCCTGAATCCCATCATGGTGGACGGCACGGGCATGTGCGGCGGGTGCCGGGTGACCGTCGGCGGCGAGACGAAGTTCGCCTGCGTCGACGGACCGGAGTTCGACGGCCACCTGGTGGACTTCGAGGAATTGGGCAGACGTCTGCAGCAGTACAGCCGGGACCCGGCCGCCAGGGCGCTGCCTCGCTACGAGCCCGCCCACGGCTGCGACCGGCGGCACACGGAGCTTCAGGAGGCCATGATCCAGGCGGGACAAGAGGCCACCAAGGCCGTAGAGATACCCCTCCAGCCGATGCCGGAGCAACCGGCCGAGACGCGCACGCGCAACTTCGAGGAGGTCCCGTTCGGACTGCGGCCCGAGCAGGCCGTCCTCGAGGCGCAGCGCTGTCTCCAGTGCAAGAAGCCCAAGTGCGTCGAGGGCTGCCCCGTCGGCATAGACATACCCAGCTTCATCAAGCATATCGCCGAGGAGGACTTCCTGGGCGCCGCCCGCAAGCTGAAGGAAGACAACCTGCTGCCGGCCGTCTGCGGCCGTGTCTGCCCCCAGGAGGTCCAGTGCGAGGCGACCTGCGTGCTCGGCCGACGCGGCGAGCCCGTCGCCATCGGCAACCTCGAGCGGTTCGCCGCGGACTACGAGCGCCAGGAGGGCAAGACCGAGTTGCCGGAGATGCAGCCGGCGCGCGGGATCAAGGTCGCCGTCGTCGGTTCGGGGCCGGCCGGGCTGACGGCAGCCGCCGAACTGGCCCGTCGCGGCTACTCCCCCACCATCTTCGAAGCGCTTCACGAGTCCGGGGGCGTGCTCACTTACGGCATTCCGGCCTTCCGCCTGCCCAAGGACATCGTCCAGCACGAGATCGAGCTGCTCAACCGGATGGGCGTCGAGATCGTGCGGAACTTCGTCGTCGGGAAGACGGCGACCGTGCAGAACCTGCTGGACGAAGGCTATGAGGCCGTCTTCATCGGCTCCGGGGCCGGGCTGCCGATCATGGCGGGCATCCCGGGAGAGAACCTCAACGGCGTGCTGAGCGCCAACGAATACCTGACCCGCTGCAACCTGATGCGCGGCTACGATCCCGGCTACGCCACGCCCATCATGGTCAAGGACCGCGTGGCCGTCCTGGGCGGCGGCAACGTGGCGATGGACTCCGCGCGGACGGCGCTCCGGCTGGGCGCCGGCGAGGTCCGCCTGGTCTACCGGCGCAGCATCGAGGAGGCGCCGGCCCGCGACGCCGAGCTCAAGCACGCAGAAGAGGAAGGCATCCAGTTCATGTGGCTGACCAACGCCATCGAGGTCCTCGGCAACGAGACGGGCTGGGTGCGGGGTCTGCGCTGCGTCCGGATGGAGCTGGGCGAGCCGGGGCCCGACGGCCGACGTCGCCCGCACCCGATCGAAGGCACCGAGTTCGAGTTCGACACGGAACTCGTCATCGCCGCATACGGCAACCGGCCGCACCCGCTGGTGCCGCGCACCACGCCGGGCCTGGGCGTCACCAAGTGGCGCACCATCGAGGCAGACGAGGTAACGGGCCGCACCAGCCTCGAGGGCGTCTTCGCCGGGGGGGACATCGTCACGGGCGCGGCGACCGTCATCCAGGCCATGGGCGCGGGCAAACGCGCCGCCGCCGCCATTGACGAGTACCTGATCGGCAAACACGGGGAGAAGCCGTGAAGCCCGAAGACCTGATCACATATTGCGGGCACTACGGCGGACAGTGTGCCAGGTATTGCGGCTACACGGCGTTCCGGCAGGCCGCCGCGGTGCTGGCCGAGATAGCCGACGCGCACGGTTTCCAGCATTGGATGCCCGGCGAGCTGAAAGAGTTCGACTACCGCGAGTTCCGCAAGGGCCTGGAGTTCTTCCGCCGGGGCGACACGTGGCTCGTGTGCCAGGTATGCTGCAAGGGCGGAGGAGGCGGCCCTCCGGGCTGTCCGAGGGAGTGCTGCGAGGAGCACGGCGTGGACGTCTGCTTCGAGTGCGCCGAGTTCCCGTGCGACCGGATCAGGGACGACGCCGGGATGATGGCACGGGCGGAGGAGTACAAGCGGCTCGGGCGCGAGGAGTGGCTCCGTCGCGCCGCGGAAAAGGCCGAGCAGGGCTGCGAACTCCACACGGCGAAATGCTACCAGGTATCCGTGCAGGGCACGCCCGGCTAGGCAACGCGGGGAAGCCGGGGACGGCTGATTCAATCGGCGCGGGCGTTGGCGCGTTGCTGCTCCGCAGAGCTCAGCAGCGCGTCGATCGAGCACTGCTCGGGCGAGGACTGCACAAAGGCCTGGAACTCCTCCAGCGTAACCGGCTCATCGCTCGTCTGGAGCTTGCCATCGATGACCTCGTATAGCAGGTGTTCGCCCGGCAGCTCGATCTCGCTGCCATCCGGCCTGCAGAATAGGGCCTTGTTCTCAACCATGCTCAGATGGCCATGGAGAGCCCCGACCTCCTCCGACCTGAAGACGGCGTAGGCCAGCTTGCCTGCTCGATGTCCGTAGTGTACCGAGCGCAGGCGCCCGTCCCGCACCGTCGATCGGCTCGACTGCTCAAGTTCCGGCTCGTGGCGAGGATACGCGCCGGCGAGACTCAGCAGAAGCGCCCCAACCACCGCAAGGCAGACCACAGCGCGCTCTCCCCGCGACAGGCGGCGCGGGGCCTTTCGCGCTGACCGGAAAAGCGCCCGCACCTTCGGTCGCGTCAACACGCCAAGCACCCACAGAGCGAGAGCACATAGCAACACCCAAAGAACAACTGCTGCCACCGGCCTGTTCACAGTCAGTTCATCAGGCGCCAAGGCTCCCAGCGGCGTGAACTCAAGAGCACCGACGATGAGTCCCCCAGCGGCCATCACGACGAAGCATAGCCCTGTGTAGACGATTGCCAGAGCCAGCCCGTTCGGCCGCAATCTGAGCAGGCCCAAACCCGCCGGCAAACAGAGAATATTCAGATCGAGAAGCCAAGAGCCCTGCACCAGGCCGATGACCATCTCGAAGAGCGCCGCCGCCCCGCTGAATACGAACACGAGCGCGACTATCTTGAGGTCGAGCGGCACGGCCTGCCTGCGCTTCGCCCACTTGAGCCGCGCCTCCGCTGCGTCTTCCGACGCCATACCCCGTCCCCCAAGTCTCTCCCCAACATCATACCGGCTGAGGCGCTGAGTTCAAGCCCTTACGCAGCTTTCTCAACGTCCCGCATCGCGCATGGCGCGGATGTAGTTCATGCAGAACTCGTCGCGGCCGGCCAGCGCCTCGGCCGCGCGGACCGAGTCCATCAGCCCCTCCGCCGTCGGGTCGCAGATGGCCGAGTCCAGCCCTGCCATGATCAGGCACGCCACGTAGATCCGGTTGATCAGGTTCCGGTTCGGCAGGCCGAAGCTGATGTTGGAGAGGCCGCACGTCGTGTGCA
>CAYUDW010000066.1:0-9338 GCA_964442595.1 uncultured candidatus Brocadiaceae bacterium | reverse complement strand
CCCGGCCGCTGGGGGTGTTTCGGTTGCGTGTCCGCAGGCGGTGTGGTACCTTACGAATTGGCCGTTGCCGGCCGGTTGAACCTATGCCTTTGGACACGAGACTGGGGCCGTGCTAAGCGGGGCGCTAGCGGTGCCCTGTAACCTGCAAACCGCTTTAGCAGGGCTGACCACTTCGCGAGGGGTGAGTCCGCCGGTGGTCAAGGGCCGTGGGGACGACGTTGACGGGCAGGTCCCATGGAGTCGGGCGGCTGTGAATCTGGTCAGGGGCGGAAGCCAGCAGCCATAAACAGTACCCCGGCTTGCCGTGGGGTAGCTTGCCCCGAGCCGTCCAGCGGCTACTGCCCCGGCAGGCAGCCTCGGACGAAGCGCACGGCCCTTTTTCCAGCCTCCAGGGCGGGGTGGCCCGCCCGGTCCGGCTTATCCCTTAGATGCCAGCAGATGCGAGCCGACCCATGTACGTCGTATTCGCCCGCAAGTACCGTCCGCAACGTTTCGAAGACGTTGTCGGACAGGAGCACGTCGCCCGGACGCTTCGGAACGCGGTCCTGACGGGGCGGGTCGCGCACGCCTACCTCTTCTGCGGCTCGCGCGGCGTGGGCAAGACGACGGTCGCCCGCATTCTGGCCAAGGCCCTCAACTGCAAGGACGGCCCCACTGCCGATCCCTGCGGCGAGTGCGAATCCTGCCGCCGCATTGCCACGGGCGACGACCTGGACGTGATGGAGATAGACGGCGCTTCCAACCGCGGCATCGACGAGGTGCGAGACCTGCGCCAGAACGCGCGGCTCGTCCCCGCCCACAGCCGCTTCAAGGTCTACTACATCGACGAAGTCCACATGCTGTCCGACCCGGCCTTCAACGCGCTGCTGAAGACGCTGGAGGAGCCGCCGTCCCACGTGAAGTTCATCTTCTCCACCACCGACCCGCAGAAGCTGCCCGAGACGGTCAAGAGCCGGTGCCAGCGGTTCGACTTCCGACGTATCTCGGACGCCGACATCATCGGCCACCTCGAGACGGTCTGCGAGAAGGAAGGGCTCCAGGTGGAAGAAGGCACGTTGGGCGTCGTGGCGCGGGCGGCGCGGGGCAGCATGAGGGACGCCCTCAGCACGCTCGACCAATTGGCCGCCTTCGGCGAGAGCGTCCGCATGGAAGATGCCCTGGCCGTGCTCGGCGCCGTGGACCGCCGAGTGCTCGCGCGCATGGTGGATGCCCTGGCCCAGGAGGAAACGGCCCAGGCGCTGGCCGCCGTGCACGAGGCCATCTTCGGCGGCACGGACGTGGAGGACCTGGCCGACCAGCTCAGCCAGTACCTGCGCGACCTGCTGGTGGCCTCCTATTGCGGCGGGGACGACCCCATGCTGGCGGGGGCGGCAGCCGACGCCGAGACGTTGAAGCGTCAGGCTGCCCTCTTCTCGCCCGACCAGCTCACGTACATGATCCAACTGCTGCGCGAGGCCAAACTGCGGGCCCGCCGCGACACGACCGGGCGGATCGCGCTCGAGCTGGCCGTCATAAAGATGAGCAGGCTGTCCGAGCTGGCATCGGTGCAGGAGGCACTGACCGATCTGTCAAATCCGGGCGCGGCACGCCGGGTCGCTCCAAGCGCGCCTGCCGCGGAGACGGCCGGCCCGAGCCCCGTGGGCGCGCTGCGGCGCATGAGCGACAAGCTGAAGAAGGGCAGCTCCGGGCCGGCCGAGCGGTCCGAACGGCCGGCGCCTCCCGAGGGGGTCAGCGAGGAGAAGTACCGGCGGATATTGGCCTCCGCCGAAGACCCGGGGGCCGCGCAGGAGGCGCTCCGGGAGGAGCCGCTCATGAGGGCCTTCATCGAGGCCGACAAGCGGCTCGGCCTGGACCCGGTCCGCCTGCAACGGCAAGTCCCCCAAGATCAGGCGGAGCCCGACGAGGAAGAGCCGGCGGAGGAAGAGGAGCCCGAATAGGCCGCCTCGACCGGGGTTCGCGTTTCATTCTGTCGAAAAAGCGGAGAGCGCAAGATGAAAAGCTTCGGCGGCATGCAAGACCTGGGCGGGATGATGAAACAGGCCCAGAAGCACCTCAAGGACATGCAGCGGCGCATGCAGGAAGTCGAGGACGACCTGCGCGAGCGGGTCGTGGAGGGCAGCGCCGGCGGCGGCATGGTGCAGGTCATGTTCAACGGCCTCCAGGATCCGCTGGACGTGAAGATTGACCCCGTCGTGCTCGAAGAGGAGGGTCCGGAGTTCCTGCAGGAGATGATCCTGGCCGCCATCCGCCAGGGCCTCAAGAAGTCGCAGGAACTCGAGGAGGCCGAACGAGCCAAGGTCACGGGCAAGCTCAACGTCCCCGGACTGGAGGGGCTGATCTGACGTATTGCGAAGCGCCCGAATGACGTGTACAATGGGCGGGCGTTGACGGGATCCGAGCGGATGCGAAACATGGCAAAGGCATACACGGAGTCCATCGGCCGGCTGATGGAGTTGCTCTGCCTCATGCCCGGCGTTGGCGAAAAGACGGCCGAACGGCTGGCCTATCACATCCTCAGGCTGTCTGACGAGGAGAGCCAGGCCCTGGCCGACGCCATCCGCGAGGTCAAGGAAAAGGTCAAGCAGTGCTCTGTCTGCTACCAGTTTGCCGAGACGGACCCGTGCGGCATTTGCGGCGACCCTCGGCGCGACCGGTCCATCATCTGCGTCGTCGAAGACGCCAAGGACGTGGTGGCCATCGAGCAGGTTGGCGAGTATCGCGGCCTCTACCACGTGCTTTGCGGCAGGCTGGCACCGCTGGAGGGCGTGGCGCCCGAGGACTTGACGGTGGACAGGCTGATCGATAGGGTGCGCTCCGAGGAGGTCCGGGAGGTGATCCTGGCGACCAACCCCGACATGGAGGGCGAATCGACCGCGCTCTACGTGCTGGAGGCGCTGGAGGGGCTCCCCGTTCGGGTGACGCGCCTGGCGCGGGGGATCCCCAGCGGCAGTCACCTGGAATATGCCAATCCCGCCATCGTCGCCGACGCGCTGGCCGGCCGCCGTGAAATGAGAGGGAGCCGTCGCACCGAAGAACCGCATCAGGTGAATAAGGAATGAGGCTCGACGCGCACCTCCAGCTCCGGCAGGAAATGCGGCTTAAGCTGGCGCCGCAGATCATCCAGTCCATCGAGATACTGCAACTGCCGCTGCTGGAGCTGCGGGACCGCATAGACCAGGAGCTTCTGGAGAACCCGACCCTGGAACCCGGTCCCGCCGAGGCAGAGGAAGCCCAGGAGGACGAGGAGCCCCTGGCCGAAGAAGACGAGGACGACGAGCCGGTCGAAGCCGTGGTCGAGGAGCCGGAGACCGAACCCGAGCCCATCGCCGAAGAGGACTATGAGGCCGCCGAGGAACTCATAAGGGACGACGAAGAGTCCTACAGGTGGGATCGACCGCCCCCTCGCTCCGGGGAGAAGGACCCCAAGCGGGCGGCCATCGAGAACTCCCCCGCCCCTGAAGTCTCGCTCGAAGATCACCTGACCTGGCAGCTCACCTACTTCGACCTCGACCCGGAGGTCCGGGAGATCTGCGACAACATCATCGCGAACCTGGACTGGCGCGGCTACCTGGAGTACCCGCTCGAAGAGATCGCCGCCTCCATGGACAGACCCGTCTCCGTGGAGAAGGCGCAGGAGGCCCTCGCCGTCGTCCAGCAGCTCGAGCCGCCCGGCGTCGGCGCCAGGGACGTCAGGGAATGCCTGCTGCTCCAACTCGACGAGCGCGACGTAGACTACGAGTTCCTGCACAGGCTGATCCAGGGGTACTTCGACGATGTCCTGAAGAACAGGTACCCGAAGGTCGCCAAGGCGATGGGCTGCACCATCGGGGACCTTAAGGAGGCGGTCGAGAAGATCGGCAAGCTGAACCCGATTCCCGGCGCCCTCTTCGGCGAGGAGGCGGCGCCCCACGTCATCCCCGACCTGCGCGTCGAGCTGGTGGACGGCGAATACGTGGTCATGCTGGAGGACGCATACCTGCCGTCCCTGCGGATCTCCAGCTACTACGCTCGTCGCCTCCAGCAGAAGGGCCTGGACAGCAAGACCGAGCAGTACCTCAAGGACAAATTCCAAAGCGCCCGGTGGCTCATAGACGCCATCCAGCAGCGCCGCAGCACGGTGTTCAACATCAGCACTGCCATCGTCGAGGACCAGAAGGATTTCCTCGACAAGGGGACCTTGCACCTCAAGCCCCTCAAGATGCAGGACGTGGCCGACCAGGTCGGCGTTCACGTGTCCACGGTCAGCCGCGCCATCTCCGGCAAATACATCCAGACCCCTCGGGGGCTCTACTCCCTCAAGCACTTCTTCACCGGGGGCGTCGAGAAGGAAGACGGCGAGATGGAGTCCTGGGATGTGGTCCGACAGAAGCTCCAGCACGTCGTGGACAACGAGGACAAGTCCGACCCCCTCAGCGACGAGCAGCTCGCCGCCGAACTGGCCAAGCAGGGCATCGAGATCGCGCGCCGAACCGTCTCGAAGTACCGAAAACTCCTGGCGATCCCCTCCTCCCGGCGCCGCAAGGAGTATTGAACGCCCGGCGGGGACCCCACCCGCCTTGCGAGCCGGCGCCCGCTCAGCCCGACCGCCCCCGCCCGATACGGATGAATGCCTGTCGGTCGTAGAGCTCCAGAATGGCCTCCTTCTCGCAGATGCCGACGACCTCCAACCCATCCGGCCCCGAGCGACAGACGGGCAGGCAATCGTAGTCGTAGTTGCCCATCGTCTGCCAGGCCACGTAGAGTGAATCGTCGGGACTCAGGTATACCACGTCGTGCTCAAGCAGTTCGGCCACCCGGGGCGCCCTGTCCGAACCCTCGGTGCGGACGGCGCCAGCTATCAGGGAGGCCAGCATGACGATGCCCTTCAGCCGTCCGCCTTCGTCCTCCACGGGAAACGTGCGGTTCTCCGAAGCCCGGACGGCATCGTCTATGTCGCGAATCGTGGCTTCCGCCGGCAGCACCACGTAGCCCTCCTCCATGACCTCGCGCACGCTCAGCCCGTTCAGGAGCGAGAAGTCCATGCCGCTGCTGATCCTCTCCCCCCACCGCACGAGCCTGCGCGTGAACGCAGATTCCGGCTCGAACAGCTCCGCCACCTTCATGCTGATGACGCAGGTGATCATCAGCGGGGGGATCATGGAGTAATCGTGCGTCAGCTCGAACGTGACCAGGATGGCCTGCAACGGAGCGCGCATCACGGCAGCCATCACGCCCGCCATGCCGGCCATGACGTAGGCCGCCGGCGCCAGCTCCACCGGCAGGAGGTCCCCCGCCGAGCCGACGTAAAGGGCGCCCAGCACCGCACCGGTGAAGATCGAAGGACCGAAGATGCCGCCGCTGGCGCCCGCGCTGATCGCTGCCGAGCAGAGCAGCGGCTTCAGCAGCACATAGGCGAAAAGCAGGAGGATCGGGAACTCGCCGCCGTCCAGCAGCTTCTGGATCACGGGCTTGCCGGTTCCCAGCAATCCGGGACACAGAAACGCAGCGACCCCGACCAGCAGCCCGCCGAATATGGCCTTCCCCCACCACGGCGCGAAGAGGCGGCCCATGGCGTCCTCGGTGCGGAAGATTGCCTTGATGAAATACGCCCCCGCTACTCCCGCAACCACGCCGAGGCCGAGGAACAGCACGTAGTCCAGATAATGGAACGTGCCCGTGGCAGGGATGACGTATTCGGGCACGTTGCCCAGAACGGCGTAGCGGGTCACGACCGCCAGGAACGAGGCCACGATGAGGGGCAGCAGGGCCGCAGTGCTCGCACTGCCCAGGATGAGCTCTGCGCTGAAGACGGCGCCGCCTATGGGCGCGCCGTACTTGGCCGCCAGGCCCGCGGCCGCGCCCGCAGCCACCAGGATGCGGATGTTGGACACGCCCATCTTGAAGCGCCGCCCGGCCAGGCTGCCTACGGCGGCCCCCGTCTGCACCACCGGTCCCTCCATCCCCAGGGGCGCGCCGGCCCCTATGCACAGGGATGTGGCCAGCGGCTTCAGGGCGATGACGCGGGCGCGGATGTAGCCGCCCCGCCGGCCGACCGCGCTCATCACGCGCCCGATGCCCGTGCCCTGGACCTCGGGAGCCCAACGGCGAATCACGTAGGCGACGATCAGAAAGACCGACGGAGGGATCAGCACAAGCAGCAAATGCCAGGGCGCCGGCAGCGCATCCGTGCGGCTGCCGATCTCCAGAAAGGCCTCCCGGTTCATGGCGCCGATGAGGTAGTTGATCAGCAGCGCCATCAGCCCGGCCAGGACCCCGACGACGCCCGCCAGAAAGACGGTCGTGCCGACCGCCGAGGTCTGAGCGCGCGGCGGGATGATCTTCCCGAAGAATCGGTCCAGACGGTTCATGGGCCGCGCCAGCACGAGCAAGAGCAAACCAAGGCCGCCTCGGAGGTGGCGATTATAGTGCAACGCCTGAGGCCAACACAACAATTCGCCGCCACGCCGCATTGACGCTGGACCCGCCAGTCCATAGGATGGCGGCGACCGCAGGCGGGAGGCAGCTCGTAATGGCCGCAACACGCGCGCCCCAGCAATGCCGCGTCGGCACCTCGGGCTGGAGCTACAAGCACTGGCGCGGAATCTTCTATCCCGAAAAGCTGCCGCAGCGCGAGTGGCTCTCCCACTACGCGCAGCACTTCGACACGGTCGAAGTCAATAGCACCTTCTACCACCTGCCGCGCGAATCAACGATGGAATCCTGGCGCGAGCGGGCGCCGGAGGACTTCGTCTACGCCCTGAAGGCGAGCCGCTTCATCACCCACACCCGGGAGCTGAGGGGGGCCGAAGACGCGGTCGAGGAGTTCTTCAGAAGGGCCCGAATGCTTCAGGACCACCTGGGCCCAGTCCTGTTCCAGCTTCCCCCTCGCGTCGAACGCGACCTGGAGACGCTGGCGGCGTTCCTGAAGCTGGTGCCGGACGACGTCGTCAGCGTGTTCGAGTTCCGGAACGAGAGCTGGTACTGCGACGAGACGTTCGGACTGCTCGAGCGCGAGGGCGCCTGCTTCTGCAGCCACGACATGCCTCGCCTCTACACCCCCCGGCGGGGCGTCGGGCCGGTGGCCTACGTCAGGTTCCACGGGCCGGCCAGGCGCTATACGGGCTCCTATCCCGACGAGACGCTGGCCGAATGGGCCGAGTGGATGGCGACCCAGTGGCGGGCGGGCCGCAGCATCTACGCCTTCTTCAACAACGACCTCGGGGGACACGCGGTCGGCGACGCGAAACGACTGCGCGAGCTGCTGGCGGGTATGACTGGTTAGAACCCCGTGCCCTGCCCCCGCCGATGCCAGCAAGTCCGACCCGTTTTCGTAGGGGCATCCGCCGTACGGCGGACCGTGCCCCCACTCCACCAGGCCAAGATGGGTCCACCGGGAAGCGCCGTCCCAAGACTCCGCTAATAACCCGCCGCCTGCAGGATGCGGCCCACGGCGCGGCTTGCCGCCGAGTCCTCCGGCAGTTCGAGCAGCGACCGGCCCTCCCAGTCGAACCGCTCAACGTCCGCGTCCTGCGCCATGCGGCCCAGGTACTTCGCCCCGTCCAGCGCTTCGAGCCGCTCCTCCGCCTCGTCGCTGAAGCGATGGTTGCCCACCAGGTACAGGTTCTTGTAGGAGACGCCAATGGCGCCAGCGATCTCGGTCAGCCGCCGGGCGTTGCGGAGCGCCTTCGCCGAGGGGTCGAGCATGACGAACACGTCGTCCACGTCCCGGACGATGCGCCGGTTGACGTGCTCCAGCCCGGCCGGGGAGTCGACGACGGTGCAGTCATAGTCACACGCCAGCGCCGGCAGGACGCTCTGAAGCACGTCGTTCGGCGCGCAGTAGCAGCCGCGCGTCCACTTCACCCCCAGCGTCACGAGGTCGAACTCGGATGACTCGTAGACGCAGGACACGCTCAACAGGTATTCGATCTTCTCGGCCAGGGGCATGGCGCCCAGCTCCTTGTAGCCCTTCGGATCCTGGAGCCGGTAAAGGATGTCGGAGATCGTGTTCACGTCCTGCTCGGCCAGGTTCACGCCCAGCAGTTGCGCCAGGCTCTGGTCGGCGTCGGCGTCTATCAGCAGGGGCGGCGAGGACAGGTGCCTGACGGCCAGCGCCGCGAACGTGCTCTTACCGGCGCCTCCCCTTCCGGTGACGATCGTCATCTTTCCCATGGTTCACATATTCGGTTCGTGGAGTTTCTGTAGGTGATGGCCCCGGCGCCAGGGCCGGAAAGGTCCATTGTATCCCCGCCGCGCCCACCCGCCAAGCAGAGGCGGCCTTTCGACGACCCCGGCGCGGCGCGCTACGGGCAGCCGGCCAGGCGGTCCTCCAGGCCGGTCCTTCTCGCGGCCGTCCTCACCCGCCGGCCCAGGTCCTTCAGGTACCCGGCGCGCGTCTCCTTGTGGTGCAGCAACCGGCTGTAGTCCTGGTGCAGGTCGGGGAACTGCTCCCGCAGAAGCTGCCCGACCGACGGCCAGACCCGTGGACGCGGGTTCATCGCGTCCACCCAGATCACGTCCACGTCCACAGCAGCCGCGCGCTCGAGAAGGGCGTTGACCGACTCCTGCCCGTCCGAAAGGTAGGGAAGCAGGGGACCGAACATGACGGCCGTCTCGAGGCCGGCCTCCTTGGCCGCTTTCAGGATTCCCCAGCGTTCCTCGACGCTGCTGGCCCCGGGCTCCCACATCTCCGCCAGCCCGGGGTCGAGCGTGGTGATCGTCGTGCCGACACGCGTAAGCCCGGCCTGGAAGATGTCAAAGTCCCGCAGCACGAGGGCGTTCTTGGTCAGCGCGTTCACCTTAAAGCCGTGCTCGATGAGCAGGCGGCAGCACTGGCGGGTCAGCTCCCACTCGTCTTCGAGCGGTTGCCAGGCGTCGCAGGCGCTGCTGACAAAGACGCCGCCGGGCTTGGCGCGTCGGAGCTGCTTCTGGAGCGCGTGGGGCGCGTTGACCTTCACGTCGACGAACTCCCCCCACGGTTCCGGGTGGGGGTGGAAGCGCTGCATGAAGCGCGCGTAGCAGTAGATGCAGCCGTGCTGGCAGCCGGTGTAGCAATTCATGGAGTAATCGCCGATGCTGGTGCGGTTCAGCACCGTCTTGCACTCCACCTGTCGCACGACCGGCTCGCTGCGGTTCCGGCCTGTGGCGGGTCTGCCATCCATACCGGCCACCAACTCGTTTCCTCCAGTGGCAGAGGCCAGGCACAACTCCTTAAGACCATTCTATTTGGGACGCCTCGTTCCGGCAACGTCGGGCTCGGGCCTTCGCACCCGCCGACTCCCGAGCCTTTGACGGCATCGCGTCCCCGTGCCTATAATCGGAGGTCTTGGTGGGGCGGGCGTAAGCGCCGTCCAACGCCT
>CAYUDW010000065.1:9993-17336 GCA_964442595.1 uncultured candidatus Brocadiaceae bacterium | reverse complement strand
CGGCGTCCGGCCTTCGCAGCCGAAGCCGCTTCGGCGGAGTAGGCCGCCGTGCCCGGCTCCTGCGTTGGCGGGAGGGGCGAGCACGCAAATGGCTGCCACGACACCATCTAACGGCACCAGGCGGGGCCGCGTGGGGCGGGGGTGCGCGCTGGCCGCGGCGGTCGGCCTGGTGCTGATCGGCGGCTGCGGGCTGGCGGCGCACCTGTATGACCGGCATTGGGAGAAGAAGGTCGAGGCGAAGCTGGCCGAATACCGTGCCGCCGGCCAGCCGGTGACGTGGGCGGAGGTCCTGGCCGCCCGCCAGTCCATCCCCCCCGAGGAGAACTCCGCGCTGGTCTTCCTCGAAGCCTTCAAGCACTTGGCGCCGCCGGACGGCCAGTGCCAGGAGAGGCTCGTTTACGGGTTTTCTCGTAAGTGGACGGGCGGCGCCCGGCATCCGGAGGAGGTGCGGCGGCTTATCGAGGCACATCTCGACGCGAACGACGCTGCCCTGGACAAGATCCGCGAGGCGGCCGTCCTCCCTGACGGGGCTTACCCCCTGGACCCAACTCAGGATCCGATGAGCGTCGACATGGACTATCTGTCGGCGCTGATGGACGCCGTCAGGCTGTGCAACATAGAGGCTGTCTATCATGCCGAGGCAGCCGACCCCCAGCAGGCAACGAAAAGCCTGGTGCAGGGCAGGCGCACGCTTGCTTCCATAGGTGAAGGTACCACACCGGTGGAAGGGCTTGTCAGGAACCGCGGGGGGGGTCTGTGGCTTGACGCAGCGCAGCACACGCTGGAACTATGCCAGGTGCCAGCCGACGGATTGCGTGCGCTGCGCGCTGAGATGGCGCAAGGCGAGGCGCAGCTTTCTCTGGAGCTTGTGTTCCGTGGCGTGAGGTCTGGGGGGCTCTATCGCTTCAGCGGCGTGGCGGCCCCAGAAGTCCCTTGGTCGAGTCCGGAGGGTTACGTATGGCGTTTGCACGGCCTGATCCCGGGATGGCGTCACAGGGACGCCCTCTTCTACTGCAGTGTGCTGGACCGCGCGGCCGAGATCAACCGGCTGCCACTGCGCGAGAGGTACGCGGAGGCTGTCCGGCTAGGAACTGAGGTGCAAGAGAAGACGCAGGGCTCTCCCATCAAGTACCTGTTTTTGGACTTCTGCCTACGCAGCATGGAGTGGCTCTTCAGACTGCAGGTGGAGGCCCATGCGGCTCTGCGCGTGGGGGACGCCGCGCTGGCGGTGGAGCGGTGGCGGCTGGCGCATGGACGCTGGCCCGAGTCGCTGGACGAACTCGTGCCCGACCTCCTGGAGGAGGTGCCGGACGATCCGTTCTGCGAGGAGAAGATCCAATATCGCCAAACGGCGGACGGCGTCATCGTCTACAGCGTCGGGCCGGACGGGCAGGACGACAACGGCACACCCGAGGAAGAGACCACGGACGACAGGTACGACGTTCGGTTCCGCCTCCTCGATCCCGAGTTGCGCGGCGCGCGGACGCTCACCTTCCGCGAAGAAGTGATGGACTCCGGGCTGAGCCTGGAGGCCCTCGAAGAGGCCGGCTACACCGAAGAGAAGCTCCGGGCCCTCGGCCTCAGCGAGGATGACATCCGGGAACTCGGCTGGCGGTAGGGGGGCGGCCCGACGGCATTCACCGCCGAGCACGCAGAGGACGCAGAGGGGCGACGAAGGCCCTGCCGAACTGCGCCGCACTACTTCATCGCGGCGACCGAGGCCGGGCCGGTGTTCGGGCGCACGTCGAACTGCGCGTAGCGCTCGCCCTCGACCTCGATCACCTCGCGCTCCTCGGCCTGCTCCCCCTGCGTCACGGAGAACCGCGTCCACGACTCCGGCACGCGCACCCGCACCGTGAGCGGCTCGTCGTAGAGCTCCGTCAGTGGCCGGCCGTAGGTCTTCAGCTTCGACTCGTCGCACTCGAGGGCCACCTTGAATCCCGTCTCCGTGGCATCGGTGAGCGAGACGCCGCTCAGTGCCCCGTACTCCTCGCGATACCTGAAGACGTCGCCGGTCGTCGCGGTCCAGAGCCTGTCCCGGTTCGCCACCAGGTAGTCAAGCAGCTTGACGAAGCCTTCCTCGCATACGCTGATCCACTGCCCGCCGACGCCGTGGAAGCCGACCAGCGCCCACCCGCGCTCCTCGATGGCCTGCCTGGCGAACACGGAGGGGTCCTGGCCCGTCCCGCGCTCGTCGGAGAGCCCGGTCCTGCGCGGGGCGCGGAACAGGTAGTACTTGTCCATCAGCTCCTGCATCTCTTCGCGGCTGGTGCCCCACGTGGTGCCGCCGCCCCGCAGGAATGGGCGGAGCTTGCTCTCGTTCGGGTAGAGCTTCCAGATCAGGCGCGCGCATTCGCCGATCTCGTGGTCGGCCTCCGCGTAGTCCTTCGCGCCCTCGTGGCGCATGGTGTGGTTGGCGAGCTCATGGCCGAATTTGGGGCAGACGACCTCCCACGTCTCCCGCGTCCGCTGGTAGCGTCCCGTGCCGGGATTGACAAAGAAGGTGCCGACCAGCCCCCGCCGGTTCATCTCGGGTATGGCGAACTCGGCCTGGGTTTCCATGCTGTCGTCGAACTGCATGCTGAAGGCGCCCAGCTTGCCGTCCTTGAATTCCATGACCTGCGGTTCGCCGTAGGGGGACGACGCGGGCATCGGGCCTTCTCCTTGAGCAGTTGAGGGCGCGGAAGGGGCGGCCTGGGCACAAAGCGCGCCCCAAGTCAGTACGGTCAGGGCCATCGTGACTGACGCGATCTTGGGCATCATGGAAAATCAGTGTAGCCGCACGGCTGCCGTTGTCAACGGACAGGATTGACAGGCCGCCGGGCCGTGCATAGAATCGGGTGAGAGCCCGCGTGCGAAGGGGGGACAGGCCGTGAAGAACGCCGCCGTCGCGCAGATGTTCGACACCATGGCAGACGTCATGGCGATCCGGGGGGAGGAGGTCTTCCGCGTGAACTCCTACCGGAAGGTCGCCCGCGCGTTGCGCGACCTGACCGAGGACGTCGAGCAGGTGCACGCCGACGGGCGCCTGACCGACCTGCCCGGGGTCGGCAAGAGCACTGCCGAGAAGATCGCCCAGTTCCTCGACACGGGCAAGATGCAGGCATACGAGAAGCTGCTGACGGGCTTTCCGGCGGGGGCGCTCGACATGCTGCGCATCCCCGGCACGGGGCCCAAGACGGTCGGCCGCCTGATGGTGGATAAGGGCATCGAGAGCATCGACGAGCTGGAGGCGGCCATTGAGAAGGGCGCGCTGGCCGGCATGTCGGGCATGGGCGAGAAGACGATCCGGAAGATCCGCGCCGGCATCGAGTTCCTGCGCCGCAGCGCCGGCCGCACGCTGCTGGGCAAGGCGCTGCCCGTGGCGCAGCGCATCATCGAGCAGCTTAAGGAACGCTGCAAGCTCGGGGGCGCCGAGGCGGCCGGTTCCCTGCGCCGAATGAAGGAGACCATCGGCGACATCGACATCCTGGTCACCACGGCGGGCCGGAAGAAGCGCAAGGGCGAGGAGGACGAGGTGCCGGGCGGCAGGGAAATCGTCGAGGCGTTCACTTCCCTGCCGGGCGTGGCCGAGGTGCTGGCGGCCGGGGGCACCAAGGGGTCCGTGCGCACCGAGGAAGGGCTCCAGGTCGACCTGCGCGTGGTGGCCCCGCAGAGCTTCGGCGCCGCGCTCACCTACTTCACCGGATCGAAGGAACACAACATCAAGATCCGCGGCATCGCCCTCGACAAGGGGCTGAAGGTCAACGAGTACGGCGTCTTCAAGGGCGAGAAGCGCGTCGCGGGCAAGACCGAGGAGGAGGTCTACAAGAGCGTGGGGCTGCCCTGGATTCCGCCCGAACTGCGCGAGGACCGGGGCGAAATCGAGGCGGCGGCCAAGGGCAAGCTGCCCGACCTCGTCTCCTTGGAGGACATCCGTGGCGACACGCACGTGCACAGCGAGTACTCGGACGGCACGCAGTCCGTGCTCGAGATGGCTCGGGCCGCCCGGGAGATGGGCTACTCCTACATGGCCGTCACGGACCACAGCCAGTCGCTCGGCGTGGCGGGCGGGCTCTCGGTCAAAGACCTCAAGAAGCAACACGCCGACATCGAGAAAGCGCGCAAGAAGCTGGACGGCTTCGTCGTCCTCAAGGGAACCGAAGTGGACATCCTGCCCGACGGCCGGCTCGACTACCCGGACGAAGTGCTGGCCGGGCTCGACCTGGTCATCGCCTCCGTGCACAGCCAGTTCGGCATGGGCGAGAAGGAGATGACCGACCGCATCATCCGGGCCGTCGAGAGCCCGCACGTGGACGCCATCGGCCACCTGACGGGACGCCTGCTCGGCCAGCGCGACGCCTACGCCGTGGACGTGGGGGCGGTGGTCAGGGCCTGCGCGCAGCACGGGACCGCGCTGGAGATCAACGCGTTCATGGACCGGCTGGACGTGACGGACCTGGTCTGCCGCCAGGCCAGGGAGGCCGGCGTGAAGATCATGATCGGCACCGACGCGCACCGCGCCGAGCATTACTGGATGATGCGGCTCGGCGTCGGCACGGCCCGGCGCGGCTGGCTCGAGAAGGGCGACGTCCTGAACTGCATGGAAGCCGACGATCTGCTGGCGTACCTGGCCGAGTGACGGGCCGTCAGGCGCCGTCGTTCTTCCGGCCGGGGGGACGGGCCAGGTAGCGCTCGAAGGCCCCTTCCGGCAGCAACCCCACCGCCTTCACCAGCAGCGCCGTTACGACCAGCGCGAACAGCAGGCGGCCGAGCAATACGCCCGAGACGTGCCCGCCCAGGGCCGTCATCAGCAGCGTGTCCTCGATCAGGCTGTGGCAGAGGCTCATCAGCGCCAGCGAGAAGAACACGTCGCGCGCGCTGAGCCTGCCGGACTGCGCCTCCTGGATGATCAGCGCACCGCCGTACGAGATGCCCATCGTCATGCCGACGATGGTGATGGGCGCGGCGTCGCGGCTCATGCCGAGCACCCGCAGGACGGGTCTCAGCATCCGCGTGAGCAGGTCCGTGACGCCGACCCGCTTGAGCACCCTCATCAGGAAGAGCAGTCCCAGGATGATGAGGAAAATGAGGCCCAGGTTCCGGAGCTGGTCCCGCGCCCAGGCCGGCCAGGACGGGTCCGACGAGACGGCCTTGAAGATCGGCTCGTTCGGCCCCTGAAGAAACCCGGCCCGGGAGTAGACCTGGTGCAGCAGCCAGCCGAGCAGCAGCGCCCCGGCCACGCGCAGCACGGACACGAAGCGCAGGCGCGGGCCGGCCTTCTGCGCGATGCGAAGCTCCAGCGGCAGCCCGTGCGCCACCAGCATCATGGTCGTCAGAACCGTCGACTGGGCGACGGTCAGCGAATACTGCGGCGCCAGTGAGGCGAACACCACCATCCCCCCGTAGAGGTTGGTGATCATCGCCGTGGCCCACACCAGGCCCATGCCCCCGGGCAGACCGACGAGCTTCATCACCGGCCCGAGCAGAGCGCCGCAGCGCTCGATCAGGCCCGCCTCCTGGAGGAGCTTCGTCACGATCAGCACGGGGATCATGATCTTGAAGAAGAAGAGGCTGGTCCGGACGGCCTCGCGCAACAGGTCGCGGGCGCCTGCGACGAGCCCCTTTGTGGATTCGCTGGAGTCGGTCATGGGATCGGGTTGCAGCCACGGGATAGGGCCCCGGACCGAAGCCGGTCCGCGGCGCCAGGGATTCAGCCCCGACGCCGCGGGCTGAGGTCGATCTTCAGGGCGAGGAACTGCAGCAAGTCCCGGAGGCTGACGATGCCCACGGGCCGGCCGTCCTGGACCACCACGGCCCGCTGCTCCTCTCCCTGCCGCAGCGCGGAAAGGGCGTCGACGGCGTCCGCGTCCGGATCGAGGACCAGGTTGGGTGACACCTGCCGCATCACGTCGCCGATGGTAAGGTGGGGCCACTGATCCCGGTCGACGTCCCTGAGCATCCGCCCGCTGACGAGGCCGGCCAGCCGCCCCTCTGCGTCCACCACCGGGTAATAGGTGAAGCGATGGCGGAAGACATACCCGTCCACGAACTCCTGGAGGCTCAGGCGCTCGGGGATCGTGACCACGTCGGTGGTCATGAAGCGCTGCACCTTGTCGCCCTGCAACTGCTCGCGCATGACTACCATCTGGAGGCTGGCCAGCGAGGCCTGTCGGAGGAAGAAGCCGATGATGGTCAGCCACACGCCGAAGATCACGCCGCCCTCCATAGTGAAGGCCGCCATCAGCCCGAAGATGATGAACCCGAAGGCAAAGAGCGACCCGATCTGCGCCGCCACCTGGGTGGCGAGCCGGAGGTCCTTTGTGATGGCCCACAGGATGCTGCGCAGCACGCGCCCGCCGTCGAGCGGAAACGCCGGCAGGCTGTTGAACGCCGCCAGCACGAAGTTGATGACGAACAAGTAACCCAGCACCGCCTGGACGGACTGCGGCCACCCCAGCGCCTGCCCAAGAAGCATCGCCACCAGGAAGACCGACCCGATGATCACGCTCGAAAGCGGCCCGACCAGGGCCATGAAGAACTCGGCCGCCGCCGTCGGCGGCTCGTCCTCAAGCTGGCTCACCCCGCCGAAGATGAATAACGTGATGCCGGACACCGGCATGCCCGTGCTGCGCGCCACGATTGAGTGGGCCAGCTCGTGCGCGATCAGGGAGGCAAACAGCCCGAAGGCGCCGATGACGGCCAGCACCCAGGGCAAGTACGCCGGAACGTCCTCGCCGAGGCGCGGGGGGAAGTAGCCCTGCGCGAGCGTGAGGATAACCAGCGCCACCAGGAACAGCCACGACAGGTTCGCCTTGATGGGAAGGCCGAACAGCCTGAAAAGCGTCCTGTCTTTCCCGATAAACGGCATCCGTCGACCTCCATGAGCCGCTGTGCGCCTCTCCCACTTTCGCCTTGCGGGGAGCTTAGCGCGTTGTCCCCGCGATTACAAGCCGTGTCACTTTGCGCCTGACTGCTTCCTCGGCCACCCGTCCGTGCGGAACGGGGAGGCGGGCAGGCCGGCTCCGTTGCAGAGGTTGCAGATCGGGCAATCGGCCCAGCCGTACCGCACGGCCACGGGCTTGGGCACCTCTGCGCTGCGGGCGAGCACCGTGTCGCCTTCGATCTCGGCTTGGGCGGGGATGAACCGGCGGTCCTCGCCGGCGATGACGAAGCCCTTCAGGGGCTCGCCGTCTCGGGGGACCAGACCGCCGTCGACGTGCCGGAACCGCAGGCGGATGCCGCCGCCCTCAACGCTCATGGACTCGTAGATCGGCCCTGAGGCCACCACGTCCAGGCCGTAGGCCGTGCGCTTGGCCGCCAGGGCCAGCCGGGCCGCGACCGGTTGCTTGTTCTGCGGATGG
>CAYUDW010000065.1:0-9893 GCA_964442595.1 uncultured candidatus Brocadiaceae bacterium | reverse complement strand
GCGCTTGGCCGCCAGGGCCAGCCGGGCCGCGACCGGTTGCTTGTTCTGCGGATGGACGTCATACGGATCGCCGACGTCGATCGCCACGGCCATGCCCGTGTTCGGCAAGTCCAGCGCCTTGAGTTGCGCCTCGCGCAGGTAAGCCCAGGCGTCAGCCGCGCCCCCGGGCGTCCCGAAGTTCGGAAGCTGGACGAACAGGAAGGGGAATTCGTCCTCGCCCCAGGCGCTCCGCCAGTGGCGAATCATGGCCGGGAAAGCCCTAGCGTACTGGTCGGCGCGGTCGACGTTCGACTCGCCCTGGTACCAGATGGCGCCACAGATGGGAATCCGGGTCAGCGGCGCGATCATGGCATTGTAGAGGCCTGCGGCGCGCCAGTGACTCAGGCGGGGATCCTCCAGCAACGGCGGGGCAGGCATGGGACGGCCTTCGGACTCAGCCTTCCGGGCCAGGGCGCGCCACTGATCCAGTTTCGCCAGGTAGTCGTCCAGCCTGGCCGCAGCGTCACCAACGGCCGCGTCCCACTGCGCCAGCAACGCCTGGAGGTCGGGGTCCGGCTCGAAGGCCTGCCGGGGCATCCATGCCTCCACCGGCGTGCCGCCCCACGCGGAGTGGATCAGCCCGATGGGAACGCCCACCGTCTCGTGCAGGTCGCGCCCGAAGAGGTAGCCCACGGCCGAGAAGCCCTCTCCCTCGTTGACCGCCGCTGGCGACGAGACAGCCCAGTGCCCGGCAACGTCTTCCTGCGGCCTGCCCGCCACGGTATTGGCTGCCCTGAACAGCCGGATCATGGGACGGTCGGTCTGCAACACCTCTTCGGCACCGTTAGCGGTGAGCGCCAGCTTCCACGCCATGTTTGACTGGCCGGAGCAGACCCATATGTCGCCGACCGCCACGTTCCGCACGGTGACGGTTTCCCGGGCGCTGCGGATGGTCAGCTCGTATGGCCCTCCGGCTTCCATCGGTTCCAGCTCAACCTTCCACCGGCCGTCGGCATCTGCAACCGTCCTGGCCTCATGGCCGCCGAGCGCAACCGATATGCTCTCGGCCGGTTCGGACTGTCCCCAGACGGGGACGGGTCGGGCGCGCTGGACAACCATGTCGTCACAGACCAATGCAGGCAGCTTCACGTTCTCAACCCTCCTCGGGGTTCCCGCAAGAAGCAAGTCACGAACCAGCCAATATACGGCCATCGCGCCGCGTTTTCACCGGTATCGGGATGAGCTGTTTCCTTGTGCCGTCCCGGCTGCTATGCTGGATGACTTCGTTTCCTGATTCAGGCCGCGCTGCCGGATGCGGCGCGGCGCGCAACGCTGTGTCTGGAGTCCGGATGAGTTCCGCGGGACCGCTCACTGCCTTACGCGCGCGCCTGGACCGGATTGCGCCCCCCGGGCGCGTCAACTTCTGGTGCCACGCGCTCGAGGGCTCATTCTGGTCGCTGGGCGATTCGCTCGTCAGCGCCGCCGAAGTGCTGCCCGTGCTGGCCGTCAGCGGGCTCGGAGCGTCGGGCACTGCCCTCGGGGTGCTGAACGCCCTGGCCGGCATAGCGCTCCTGGCGCCCCTGATCGTGGCCCACCGGGTGGAAGCGGCTGCGCGGAAGAAACGGCTCGTGGTGGTGCTGGGGCTGGGGGGCCGGTTGCCCTACCTGGCCATCGCGGGGGCTCTGGCGCTGTTCGGCGCGTCACGGCCGGCTGTCGCGCTCATCGTCATTGGGGTGTGCATTCTGGCGAAGTCCTTGCTGATGAGCGTCAGCGTGCCGCCCTGGACGGACCTGGTTGCCGAGACGATTCCGCACCAGCGCACGGGCCGGCTGTTCGGTTACCGCATGAGCCTTTCGGCTTTGATGGGTCTTGTGGCGGGCCCGATCTGTGCCGCCATCGTCGCCGGACTGGGTTTCCCGCGCAACTACGTCATGCTCTACGAGGTGAGCTTCGCCGCACTGCTGATCTCGCTCGTGATCTTCGCCCTGGTGGACGAGATGCCGGCGGACGCGGCGCCTGCCCCCGCGCACCCCGCACGGCATTACTTGCGCGAGCTGCTGACGGCCCTGCGCCGCGACGCCACTTACCGAAACTTCCTCATCTATCGCGCGCTGAGCCAGGTGCGCCTGGCGACCATGCCCTTCTATGCCATGGCGGCCATGATCTATCACGGCATGGACGCGGCGCTCGTGGTGGGTTCGTTCATCGTGGCGCGTCGCCTGGCCACGATTGTCGGCACACTGGTCGGCCCCCGCCTCGCCGAGCGGATCGGCCACAGGCACGTCATGCAGGCGGGGGCGGCGCTGGCCATCCTGGCTGCGCTCACGGCCGCGTTCGCGCCGGCCGGCGCGTGGGCGCTGTTCGTGGGCGCCGTCTTCGTGGGGAGCCTGGGCAGCTCGGCGGAAATGGTCACCAGATGGGCGCTCTCTCTCCGCATCTACCCCCGGGGAAGGCGCGTCGGCTACACCACCCTGTCCATGGCCGCGCTGAGCCCGGCCGCGATTATCGCCGCCCCCGCGGCCGGATGGGTGATGGACGTCTGGGGGCACGCCGCGCTCTTCTGCCTGGCCGCGATAGTCATGGCGGCATCGCTGCTGCCGCTGCACTGGTGCAGGCCCTCCGAGCGCGAGCTGTCCGCTCGGGCCGAAGGTGGATCGGTCGAAGGCTGACCTGGGCGCCCGGGCGCGGCCGGCACAGCCCCCTCAGAAGTGCTCTTCCCTGTACCTGGCCCAGTCGGTTACGTGCTGCCTTTCCTCGGCGATGATGGTCTCCAGCAGCGCCCGATCGCCCTCAGGCACGAACCTGAGCATCTCGTGGTAGAAAAGCAGCGTGTTGCGCTCCATCCCCATGGCGGTTTCGACGGCTTCCTTCTCGGACGCCTGACGCCGGGCCATCTCAGCCCCGTCTTCGCCGCTGGGGAATATGCGGCCTTCAATCAGGTACGCCATGTAGGAGGCGTACTCCCCGCCATAGGACTCGCCGGTCGGCGCGTAGTCGCCCAGGCTATCAAGCATGCCCCGGAACTTGCGCTCGTGCTCATCTTCCATCTCGGCCACTTCCAGGGCGAAGTCCTTCAGTTCCTCCGACTCGGCGCTCTCGGCCAGAGCCCGGTAGAACGTGGCGCCCGTCTGCTCCTCGCGGATCGCCACGTCCATCATCTCCCGCACGGAGAACAGATCCGCCATTGTCTTTCCTCCTCCTCCAGTAGCTCCCTCAAGCCCGCCCCCGGCGTCGGACGGACGCCCGAAAGGAAGCTCCATGCTAACCCAAACCCGCCCCCAACTCAATTGCTGCGCCTTGCCTCAGCCGCCGGCCAGGAGCCGATCAAGAGCAACCCCGCCGCAGATTGGGCGTAATAACTCGGCCTGCGTTTGCGTCTAAGCGTCCAGAGGGCGATGATCTACTCGGAACTACCAAGGAGGCGGAATATGTTGCGGAGAGCAAGCGTGGGCTTTTGCTTCGTTTGGGCCGTGCTGGCCCTGCACACGGCCGTCGCGGACGACCAACTGCCGGCCGCCACCCGCTGGGTACCTCGGGACGCGCTCCTCGTGCTGGAAGTGAACCGGCCCGACGCCCTGCTTGATCTCCTGCTGGACCCTCGGGTCAGCGCGGCCGTGAAGTCGTTGCCCGCATATCAGAAGCAAACGGCCGCGCCTGGATTCCAGGAGTTTCTGGGCGTCATCCGGCATCTGGAGACCACGCTGGGGACGGACTGGCGGAGCGGCCTCCGCACATTGAGCGGAGGCGGCCTGACGATGGCGGTCTGGCCTGCCGACCAAACCGTGCTGGCCATCGACTCCGAGGACGCCCAGATGCTGGACCAGTTACACGGGATCTTCCTCGGCTTCGCCAGGACCGGGACGGCCAACAGCTCCCAGCCGGACCGCGTCACCTCCCAGCAGTACCGGGGCGTGACCGGATGGAGCTTCAACGGAGAGGAAGCCCACGCCATAGTCGGCAACCGATTGCTGATGGCGAAGGGAGGGCCGGCCCTGAAGGCCGTGCTGGACGTGCGGGACGCGCCCGAGGCGCTGAGCTTTGCCTCAGCGGCCAACTACCGGGCGGCCAAGAAGGCCGCCGGCGCGGACGCCGTCGCCCTGGCCTTCGTGAACCTGCAGGCCCTCAAGCAGCATCCCCCCGTGCAGAAAGCGCTGAGCCGGACGCGCAACCCGATGGCCTCCCTGCTTCTGGCCGGCATGCAGGAGGCCGTGCGCGGCTCGAGCTGGGTCGCCCTGGCCGTCGGCGTACGGCAGGACACGTTGACCTTCAAGGTGCTGATGGACGGCCAGGCGGCGGATCCGTCCGGCCCGGCCGGCTTCGCCACTCCCGACTCGCCCGGCCAGGGCGTGCTGCCCAACCTGCGCGTGCCGCGTCGCATCGCGGCCGCCAGCTTCTACCGCGACCTCCACGCGTTCTACGGGGGCAAGGACGAACTGTTCCCGCAACGGACCTCCGGGCTCATCTTCTTCGAGAACATGATGGGCATCTACTTCAGCGGGCGGGACCTGACCGACGAGGTGATGGCGGAGCTCGGCCCCGAGATACGGCTCGTGGTGGCAGAGCAGGAGTATGACCCTGACGTCGGCATTCCGCAGACGAGGATCCCGGCCTTCGCAGCGGTCTTTCGCATGCGCAGTCCGGACACGTTCGCCCAGGTGATGGAAGAGGCCTGGCAGAAGGCCATCGGGATGGTCAACTTCACCCGTGGCCAGCAGGCCCTTCCCGGCCTCATCATCGACCGGCCCGTTCACCGGGGCGTCAAGTTCACCGTGGCCTGCTTCCCCACGGGCGAACAGGCAGACAAGACCGCTGTCGATCAGCGCTTCAACTTCCAGCCCGCCCTCGCAATGGTCGGGGACGACCTGATCCTGAGCTCGACCGAGGCCCTCGCCAGGGACTTGATCGACGCTTCGCTGCAAGAGACCGCGAAGCCCGCCGCACACGTCCACACCCTCGTGGAGATCGACGCCGGGCAGGCCGCCTCGGCCCTGAGCGCCAACTGGGAGAACATGGTCCGCCAGAACATGGTCGAGAAGGGCAACACGCGCGCCCAAGCCGAGACGGAACTGGGGTCCCTGGTGGCCGCCCTCCAGTGGATGGGCCAGGCTACGCTGAATATAGGCAACATGGACGGGCGGCCGGCGGCGGACCTCGAGCTGCGGCTCGATCTGCCCGAGGCCGTCCCCGCAGGGGCGCCGCGATGACCCACTGCAAGGCCAGCAGAACCGAAACGTCAACCACGCATACTGAAGTCGAGGAGGATGCGTGATGGCTGCCGAGAGGCCGGCCGATCCCGCATGGGCATGGGCCCCGTACGGGCCGGACGCAGGCCGTCCATGGGACCTGCGCCGGGCCGGACACCTCTACCGCCGCGCCGCGTTCGGCGCTGACTGGGACCAACTCCAGCAGGCGCTGAGAGAAGGTCCCCAAAGGACGATTGACAGGCTGCTGCATCCCGAGGCCGACGTTGAGGCGTTCAACGCCGCTCATGACGGCTATGAGACCCCGGCCAGCGACACGGGCTCGGCAGACGGCCTGCGCGCGTGGTGGCTGCGGCGCATGATCGAGACGCCCCACCCCCTGCTGGAGAAGGTGACGCTGTTCTGGCACGGCTACTTCGCCACCAGCAACGCCCGCGTGAACAGCCCCCGCCTCATGCGCGATCACGCGAGCATGTTGCGGCGGCGTGCGTTGGGCAGCTTCGCGGAACTCTTGCAGGACGTCTCGCACGATCCGGCCGTGCTCCTGTGGCTCGGCGCGGACGCCAATCGCAAGGCGCAGCCCAACCCCAGCTACCCGCGACACCTGCTGGCGGAGTTCACGCTCGGGGACGGCGGCTACTCCGAGAAGGACGTGGCCGAAGCCGCCCGGGCGTTTACCGGCTGGTTCGTCGTGCGCAAGGAGCTTCGCTACCTTGCCCGTGAGCACGACGGCGGCGTCAAGGAGTTCCTGGGCCAGAGCGGCAATTGGGGCAGCAAGGACGTCGTGCGGATCGCGCTCGAGCTGCCGGCCACGACGCGTTTCGTCGTGCGGAAGCTGTATCGCTGGCTGGTCTCGGAAACGGATCAGCCGCCCGACGAGCTTCTCCGGCCGCTGGCGGATTCGTTTGCCGCCGACTTCGACGTCGCCCGCCTCGTGGGCACGATGCTCCGATCCAACCTGTTCTTCTCGGACGCCGCCTATCGGCAGCGCGTGAAAGGCCCCGTGGAGTTCGCGATGGGGATCATCCGCGGCCTGGAGGGCATGGTGCCCACCGCCCGGCTCGGCGCAGACCTGGCGCAGCTTGGCCAGAACCTCTACCATCCTTCCACGGTGAAAGGATGGGCAGGCGGCAGGCATTGGCTGAACGACTGGACCGTGCTCGAACGCAGCAAGCTGGCCCGGGCCCTCCTGGCAGGCAGCGGCCCGTACGGCAAGAAGCTCAACCCGTCGGCCGTAGCCGCCAGGCACGGTCATGCCGGCCCCGAGTCTGCCGGCCGGTTCCTGCTCGACCTGTTCGTGCAGGGCGACGTGGAGCCAGGTGCTATCGAAGCGCTGCGGACGGCCGCCGAGGCCGGAGGCGATCTTCCCGACCTGGTTCGCCGGTTCGCCCACGGCATCGTCACGCTTCCGGAGTTCCAGTTGGCTTAAGGATGGGAGCTAAGGAGATGAACCAGTCACGGCGCGACTTCCTGAAGGCGGGGCTGGCAACGGGCGTCGGCCTGGCCGCGATGGGAGCAGATCTCGCCGTGGATGTCGACGCTTCCTCCGCGCGCAGGCCCATTGCGACGCGCCCCTTCGGAAGAACCGGGCGAGTGCTGCCGATCCTGGGCATTGGCAGCTCGCCCTTGGTGGCAAGATGGGCGCGAGGCTACGGTGCACGCCCACGAAGCGTAGAGGAACGCGCCGCGCTGGTCCGCCACGCCTACGACTGCGGTGTCCGCTATTTCGATACCGCGCGAAGCTACTACGAGGCCGAGGAAGTCATGGGCCACGGACTGAAGGGCGTGGCGCAAGACTGCGTCATCGCTTCCAAAGTCACCGTCCTGAAGCCGGAGAACGTTCGGCGCAGCGTCGAGACTTCGCTCGCCACACTCGGCGTCGATCGCATCGAAGTCATGCAAATCCATAGCAGCGGGGCGATCGAGCGCCTCGGCTTCGAAGGAGCGATGAAAGTCCACGCCGAACTCGTCAAGCTCCGCGGCGAAGGCGTGTGCCGCTACATCGGTCTGACGACCCACGTCGCCTTCGAAACAGCCTACAAGATGATTGCCACGGGGGGGTTCGATCAAGCCCTCCTCGCCTATTGCTATTTCCCGAAGGGCATGGACACGTTGTTGTCCGAGCGGAATCTCCAGTTCCGCGAGATGTGCCTTGAGAAAGCTCACAAGCTGGGCACGGCCGTCGTGGCGATGAAGGTGATGGGCGCGAGTATCTTCGGCCGCATGTCCAGGTTCGTGGTTCCCGACTATAACCCGGTGGCCCGGCGGAAGCTGCCGGGGGCGGCGATGCGCTGGGTCATGAACGACGAGCGAGTCTCGCTTATGGTCATCGGCATGGGCTACGCGGAAGAGGTGGAGCAGAACGCGGCTATCCTGGCTTCGGACCTGACGCTCACGGACGAAGACCGGGCGCTCCTTGCCGACTACTCGGCCCGTGCACACCAATCGGAACGGATCAAGAAGATGCGAGTGGTCTGATGCCTCGGAACTCCCAACGGAAGACCCGGGCCGTGAGCCGCTTCTGCTGCTGCCTCACTGGTCTCGCGGTGCTCTGCATCAGCGCGGGCGCCGTCGAAGAAATGACCCCCAATGATCTGAAGGGGGCCTATTCCGTCAACGGCGAACTACAGGTGAATACCTTCGGCGACCCCGAGGGGGAACCCATCACGCGCGGCCACAAGGACATGAAGCCCTCCTGGTCGAAGACCGGAGGGAAGATCGTCTTCTTCCGCCTGACAAGGCCCGCGCCGCGCGTCTCAGACTGGAAGACGGCCATCTGCGTCGTCAATGCAGACGGCACGGGGTTCCGGAAGCTCACCGACGGCACGCAGACCGACTTCAACCCCACCTGGACGCGCGACGGAACGAACCTGATCGTCTTCAACCGGCGTGACCCGAAGACCGGCCGTTACGCGGTCATGTTGACCAGATCCGATGCGAGCCCCGGGGATGAATACGCAGTCAGTGGCCCGCAGTACAGCACCTATGCCTACAGCTGCCTCAAGGATGGGCGGATGTTCGTTTCCTCCTGGGCTCATCCTGCGAAGGGACGGTACTTCCTGATGAGACCGAGCCGCGAGGGGTCGGCGTCGTACGAGCCGATCAACTTCACGTCCCCCCTGGAAGGAACCATCGACAGGGTCAGCATCTCGCCGAGCGAGACGAGGATCTGCTACGAGTTCCAGAAGGGATTTGGGCCCTATCGATACCCGGGCCGGACCCTCTATGTCGCCGGCTTCGACGTCGCCACGCGGACGGTCTCGGACCCGGTTGCGATCACGGACACTGAGCCGGCCCCCACGATCACCGTCCTCTACCCGCGGTGGACCAAGGACGAGAGCGCAGTGGTGTACCACTGCAACAGGACCGGCAGGAGCCAGCTCTACATGTACCGCCTGCGGGACGCGGCGACGATCCGCGTCTCGACCAATCCCGATGCGGGCTACGCCTTCCCCTGCGGGGAGGAGACGCCGAAGTAGGCCCTTCGGCATCCGACCGGAGTTTCAGTTGGCTTGAGGGTGGGAGCGAAAAGATGAACCAGTCACGGCGCGACTTCCTGAAGGCTTCCGTCAGCGCATCCGTCCTGTTCTCCCTGGGGCCGACCGTGCCGGCCGTCTTCGCTTCGCCGGCCGGAGCAACGGCGCGGGACAAGGACGGGAACGTCCTCGTGGTGATTCAACTCGCGGGCGGCAACGACGGCCTGAACACGGTCGTGCCCTACGCGGACGACGACTACGCGCGCAGTCGCCCCACGCTGCGGCTCACGGCCCGCGAAGTCCACAAGATCGACGACATGCTCGGCTTCCATCCCCGGATGGAGGGCTTCATGCAGCTCTACGACGGTGGGCTGCTCAGCGTCGTCCAGGGAGTCGGCTATCCGAACTCCGATCGGGACCACGCGGGCGCCATGCGGAACTGGCATACGGCCAGGCCCGGCGATTCGGATTGTCAGACCGGATGGCTCGGCCGGGCCGTCGACAATGCGGGCGGGCCGGACGAGTGCCACGCCGCCGGCGCCTTCGTCGGACAGATCCCGACCCCGTTCGTCCTCAACGCGGAGAGGGCCGTCGTCCCCGCCATCCGGTCGCTGGACGAGCACGCTTTCCGAGCCGCAATCGGGGCAGAGCAGGGCCGTCCGCAGGCCCCCACCCGGGCCGCAGGTGAAGGGCAACTGCTGCATTACGCCCGGCGCGCCACATTCAGCGCCCGCGCGGCGGCCGACCGAATCGAAGCAGCCCTTGCGGCCCGCCGATCAGCAGGGGGCTCCGCGTACCCGACCTCCCCGCTCGCGCAGAATCTTCAGAACATAGCCGACCTGATCCGCGCCGACCTGGGCACGCGCATCTACGTCGCCGAGCTGGGGGGCGACGGCTTCGGCGGGTTCGACAACCACGCCAACCAGCGTGGCAATCACGACGCCCTCCTGCACGAGCTGGCCGAGTCGGTGGCCGCCTTCGCGCACGATCTCAAACGCGACGGCCTGCTGGACCGCGTCCTGCTGATGACGTTCTCGGAGTTCGGACGCACCGTCGCGGAGAACGGCCGCCGCGGCACGGGTCACGGCGCAGCGGCCCCCGTGTTCCTGGTCGGGGGCAAGCTCAGGGGCGGCCTGGTCGGGCCCCATCCGAGCCTGAGCGACCTGGACGACGGCGCCCTGCGGTTCCACACGGACTACCGCCGCGTCTACGCGACGGCACTGGACCGGTGGCTGGG
>CAYUDW010000064.1:9275-17419 GCA_964442595.1 uncultured candidatus Brocadiaceae bacterium | reverse complement strand
GTGTATCGTGGTCGGTCGGCCGTGCGGACAGGTATCCGTCTGCCCCGCCTCGGAGCGTTGCTCCAGGAGCCAGCGCATCTGCTGGGGGCCCAGCCTCTGGCCGGCTTTGACGGCCCCCCGGCAAGCCATCATCGTGATGATCCTCTCCACACGCCCTCCCACCTTGCGCGCTCCAGACGGACCCTCCAACTCGTCCAGCAGATCCTGGAAGAAGCCTCGCCCGTCGAACTTGCCCAGTATCTGCGGGAAGGAACGCACGATTACCGTCCGTTCGCCGAACGCCTCGATCTCCATCCCGAAGCGGGCCAGGTCCTCCTTCAGGTCCATGACGGCGTAGAACTCCTGCTGGGGCAGCTCGACCAGCTCGGGCACCAGCAGTTGCTGGCTGTCAAGCTTCCCTTCATGGAGCCGACGACTGATGGCGTCGTAGAGGATCCGCTCGTGCAATGCGTGCTGATCGATCAGGTTGATGCCGTCCTCGGCCTCTTCCACGATGTAGGAGTCGAGCACCTGGAGGCAGTTACCGAACGTGACGCGCACGGGCGGAGCTTCCGCATGGGGCGCGGGCGGTGCTTGCCTTTCCGCCGGGGGCCGGGCCGGCATCCGGCCAGCGGTGCCCGTCCCACCCGCGGCCGGTCGCGGCGCCCGTCCCACGTCCCGGTCGGGCGCGCGGGAGAAGAAGTCCGCTATCGCCTGTCGGACGGATTCCTTCGTCTCCGCATCCGGCGCAGCATCCGCGGAAGTAAGGGCCACCTGGGGGGTGATCTTGGCCGCGCGAAGTCCCTCCCGGATGGCCGTCATCACCTGCTGGTGCACTTCGCGTGCGCGTCGGAACTTGATCTCCAGCTTCGTCGGGTGCACGTTCACGTCGACGGCGCCCGCGTCCATCGACAGGAAAAGGAAGCAGACCGGCTTCCGGCCCGCCGTCACCAGGCCAGCGTACCCTTCGGAGATCGCGTGCAGCAGCGTGCTGTCGCGGACGTAGCGGCCGTTCACGTAGGTGTACTGCATCCGCGTGTTGCGCCGATCAACGGTCGGGGGAAGCAGGTAGCCCTCGATCCGGAGCTCGGGGCTCTGCCATTCGAAGGGGACCATGTTGTCCGCAATCTCGCGCCCGAAGAACTCGCCGATCCTCTGGCCCGGATCCCCCGCAGGCGGCAGGTTGAAGACCTTCCTGCCCTTGTGGGTCAGCACAAAATGCACCTGCGGCTGCACGAGGGCCAGGCGCGTGACGGCCTCCGTGACGTGGGCCATCTCGGTGGCCGTGGTCTTGAGGAACTTCTTGCGGACCGGCACGTTGTAGAACAGGTTCCTGATTTCGACCTGCGTGCCGACGGGCGCGCCGCAGGCCCGCACCGGACCGATCTCGCCCGCCGTCACCTCGACCTCGTGACCGGAGTCGCTTGCCGCCGTGCGCGAGACGAGGCGTGCATCCGAGACGGCGCCGATGCTGGCCAGGGCCTCGCCCCGGAATCCCATGGTCCGGACGTGGAAAAGGTCGTCTTCCGTGGTGAGCTTGCTGGTAGCGTGGCTGGCGAAGGCGAGCGCCAGGTCATCGGCGTCCATCCCGCAGCCGTCGTCCACGACGCGGATCAGGTTTGCGCCGCCGTCCTCAAGCTCGACTTCCACGCGGCTCGCATCGGCGTCGATCGAGTTCTCGATAAGCTCCTTGACGACGGACGCCGGACGCTCCACCACCTCGCCGGCGGCGATCTTATTGGCAACGTTGGGCGGTAGAATGCGAATGCTCATGGCATTTCGAAACGGGTGACGAGCCGGCGCGGACGGAGGCCCGAAGTGCTGCGATCCGGACGTCAGGCAACACGACCCCGGCCGCCGAGCGGCTAGCGCGGCTTGATCTCCGGCGGGCTCAGCTTCGGACGGACCGTCTCCTCCGGCAACGCGTTCTTCAGCACCTGCGCCTGGGTGCGAAGCGGAAGGCCGTGAAGTGCAATGAAACCGATGGCCGCCTTGTGATCGAACAGGTCGCCCTTGTCGTAGGTGGCCAGCCCTTTGCTGTAAAGGGAGAACTCGCTCCGCACCCCGACCTTGACCGCACTTCCCTTGAACAGCTTCATCTTCACCGAGCCGCTGACGACCTGCTGGCTGCTCAGCACGTAGGCGGCCAGGTCCTGATGGAACTTGCAGAACCAGAGGCCGTCGTAGATCAAGTCGGCGTAGTGGCGGCTGACGATCTCCTTGAACCGCAGCGCCTGCCGCGTCATCGTCATGCCTTCCAGGACGCGATGCGCCGCGTGCAGGAGGGCTGCGGCCGGCGCCTCGTAGATCTCCCGGCTCTTGATGCCGACGAGCCGGTTCTCAATGTGGTCGACTCGGCCGACGCCGTGACGGCCGGCCCTCCGGTTCAGCTCCTCTATGAGGTCGACGCCCGCCATTCCTTCGCCGTCCAGGCCGACGGGCACGCCCTTCTCGAAGTCTACTTCGACGTATTCGGGCTCGTCGGGGGCCTCGGCCGGGCTCACCGTCCAGGCGTAGACGTCCTCCGGGGGTTCGGTCCAGGGGTCCTCCAGGATGCCACACTCGACGCTTCGGCCCCAGACGTTCTCGTCGGTCGAGTACGGGCTCTTCTTGGTGACGTCTATCTGGATGCCGTGTGTGGCGGCGTATTCGATCTCATCCTGGCGGTTCATGCCCCACTCGCGCGCGGGGGCGATGATGTCCAGGTCCGGCGCCAGCGTCTTGGTGGACACGTCGAAGCGCACCTGATCGTTGCCCTTGCCCGTGCAGCCGTGGGCCACGGCGCCGGCGCCCTCGCTGTGGGCGGTGTCCACGAGCAGCTTGGCGATCAGGGGCCGACCCAGTGCCGTGGCCAGCGGATACGCCCCCTCGTAGAGGGCGCCCGCCTGAAGCGCAGGCCAGATGAAGTACTCGACGAAGACGTCGGAGGCGTCCACCACGAGCGCTTTGACCGCCCCGACCTCGATGGCCCTGGCGCGGATGGTCTCCAGGTCCTCGTGCGTCCCGAGGTCGATGGTCAGCGTGATGACGTCCAGCCCGTAGGTCTCCTGGATCCACTTGATGGCAACCGATGTGTCGAGTCCGCCTGAGTAGGCCAGGACCACTTTTCCCTTGCCGCTCACGGCGCGTCTCCTTCCATATTGCCGCCCGAAGGGCCAACGAGCCGTTTATACAACAGGGGATCGGAGGTGTCAACGGCGCCCGCACAGCGTGGCCAGGAGCCGTTCTGCTTGAATCCTGAGCACCAGGCTGTAGACTATCCAGGCGGACGCATGCCATAGCTCTCATTTGACGGAGGTGCACGCGCAGATGCCTAAGGAGACCGACATACGCATCGTTGACATCACCACGGAGATGAGCCGGGTCGACGCCCGCGAACCGCTGAAGTTCGGTGCCTCCGTGGTACCGGACGATACGTATTGCCTGGTGACCGCCACGGTCGAGAACCGGCGCGGCGAGCGGGCCAAGGGACACGGCGGCATCTGGCTCATGGACTTCTGGGCCTTCCCGGACCCACGCATCGAGCATCCGGTCCGCGAGAAGGCAATGATCGACTTCGCGGAGCGCTTCTGCACCTCCGCGTCCGATTACAACGAGTACGCCCATCCCATCGATATCGCGCTCCAACTTGAGGAGCTCTTCGAGCCCCTGGCGAAGGAAGCGGGCGAGAAGAACGGCCTGCCCTACCCCCTTCCCCGGCTGGCGCAGCTCGTCTGCGCGAGTCCGCTGGACGCCGCGCTGCATGACGGCTTCGGGAACGTCAACGGCATCTGCACCTACGACGGATACGGGCCCGAGTTCTGCAACCGGGACCTGTCCGCCTACCTCGGCCCCGAGTTCAAGGGCAAGTACGTGGCCGACTACATCCGGCCGGCCTACCCGGACCGCATCCCCGCCTTCCACCTGGTCGGCGGCCTGGACACCCTCCGGAACAAGGACGTGGCGCCCGACAAACCGGACGACGGCCTTCCCTGGGCCATGGAGGGGTGGATCGAGCGCGATGGCCTGACCTGCCTGAAGGTCAAGCTGAGGGGCACCGACCTGGAATGGGACCTGGACCGCATCTGCGAGGTCTATCGCATCGCGCAGGAGCTGCACGCCAAGCTCGGCATCAGCGAACTGCACATGAGCGCGGACACCAACGAGCAATGCGAGAGCCCCGACTACATCGTGGAGATGCTCAGGCGACTCAAGGAGCAGGAGCCGGGCGCCTTTGAGGCGATCCTCTACATCGAGCAACCCACCAGCCGCGACCTGCGCGGCACCCGGCACGACATGAGCGAGATAGCCGCCCTCAAGCCCGTCATTATCGACGAGAGCCTCACGTCACTCGAGGACTTCGACCTGGCGATGGAGACGAACTGGTCCGGCGTGGCGCTCAAGTCGTGCAAGGGGCAGTCCTCGGCGATGATCTTCGCTTCCCGGGCGCGTGAAGGCGGCATCCCCTACACCGTGCAGGACCTGACCAACCCCGACATCGCGCTGGTCCATTCGGCCGGCATGGCGGCCAGGATCTACCCGATGATGGGCGTGGAGACGAACTCGTGCCAGTATTTCCCCGCGGCGAACGAGCGGGTGGCGAAAGTCCATCCGGGCGTGTGCCGGCGCCGGGACGGGCAACTCTCGCTGGAGAGCCTGGGCGAGACGGGCCTGGGATTCCGCTGGGACGAGATGGTCTGAGCGCGACTGCGCTTGTTCCCCGCCGCCCAATGGTCATTGGGGTAACCGGCTTGTAGCAGGCGTGTGACGGCGGCCGGAAACGTATTGACGTTGGGGTCGAGGCCCAACCATAATGGGCTTCGAGTGCCGTGCGTAACGGCTATGCAACCGTGCTGGGGAGCCACGCGTATGGCAGCGAGAGGCTGGCTCAGGGAGCTGGACGACCTGCTGCGGGGCAGCAAGACGGACCCCGAGCTTCTGGCACAAGGCACCGAGCATCTCAAGCTCGGTACCCACGTGGTGATATCCGTCGTCCTCGGCCTGATATACGGCGCCTCGATGGGCCTGTACGCCGTCCTCAGCCGCACGACGCCGGTCCCCGAGCAACTGCTGGCATCCACCGTGAAGCTTCCCGCCCTGTTCTTCCTGACGCTGGCGGTATCGTTCCCGTCGCTGTACGTGTTCAGCGCCATGCTGGGCACGAGGTTGAGTCCCCTGGCTGCCCTGCGCGTCATCGTGTGCGCGATCACGGTCAACCTGGCTGTGCTGGCGTCCTTCGCGCCCATCACGGCCTTCTTCACGCTGACGACGACCAGTTACCCCTTCATGAAGCTGCTGAACGTCGTCTTCCTGGCCATCTCAGGGATGATCGGCCTGGGATTCCTGATGAAGGCGCTCAGCCGGCTGGAGGAGGCGTACGCCGCGCTCGACGAGCCGGAGGCAAGAGAGGCGGCAGATACCGGGAACAGCACAACGCGTGCCGACGCCGGCCGGACCGAGAGTGCCGTCGCACGCCGGCTCTTCAAGGTGTGGCTGATCGTCTACGCCCTGGTCGGCGCACAGATGGGATGGATACTGCGTCCGTTTATCGGTTCGCCGGACCTGCCTTTCACGTGGTTCCGTCAGCGAGGGGGCAACGTCTTCGTTGACGTGCTCCGGACCATCGCGGAGATGCTGGGCTCGTGATGCGCGCCTTCGTCCAAGCCGCGGACGATTTCCTGCACGCCAGGGGGCAATTCGCACCGGGCGCGCCGGTCGGGCCGCAACTGAAGTGGCTGGTGCTCTTCATCGTGATCTTCGGCGCCATCTACGGGGCTGTGATGGCTTCGTTCACAGGACTTGCGCCCGGGAGGTATCACCATCTCCTCTACGTCGGCCTGAAGGTGCCGCTGCTGCTGGTCGTGACGTCCGCCCTGTGCATCCCCAGCTTCTTCGTGGTCAACGCGGTGGCGGGGCTGCGGGACGACTTCGGCGCCGCGTTTCGGGCCCTCGTGGCAACCCAGGCCTGCCTGACGCTGGTCCTGGCCAGTCTGGCGCCCGTGACGGCCTTCTACTACTTCTGCGCGCCCGAGTACGGCACGGCGGTGCTATTCAACGCGGCGATGTTCGCCGTCGCTGCCGCCGGAGCGCAGATAATGATGAGCCGGTACTACGGCCCCCTCATACGCCGTTCGGCGCGCCACCGCACGATGCTCTACTTCTGGTTCTTCGTTTACGCGCTGGTGGGAATCGAAATGGGCTGGATTCTGCGGCCCTTCATCGGCGACCCGAGGGCGCCGATTGCTTTCTTGCGCAGCGACGCGTGGGGGAACGCCTACGTCGTGGTGATCCGGTTGATCGTGCGGATTCTGGGCCGCCTCTCGCCGTTGTGACGGTCAAGCCGGCCAGAGCCTCTACTGCGCGTCTTCGCTCGGATAGTCGATGAGGGAGATGACGCGGCGGTTGCCCAGCTTCTCCCGACCGCCGAGGTAGCTGAGCTCGATCAGGAACAGGCACGCAACCACCTCGCCGCCGAGCTGCTCCACCAGCTCGCAGATGGCCTTCGCCGTGCCGCCCGTCGCCAGCAGGTCATCCAGGACCAGCACCCGGTCCCCCGTGCCGATGGCGTCGCGATGGACGGCCAGCGTGTCGGTGCCGTACTCGAGCTCGTAGGTCCTTTCGACGGTCTCCGCGGGGAGCTTGCCGGGCTTGCGCACGGGCACGAAGCCCGCGCCCAGCCGGCAGGCGATCGCTCCGCCGAAGATGAAGCCCCGCGCCTCCGCCGCCACCACCTGGTCGATCTGCTCCCCGGCAACCGGCTCGACCAGGGCATCCACGGCCGCCTGCAATGCCGCCGGATCCTTCACAAGCGTGGTGATGTCCCGAAACACGATGCCTGCCGTCGGAAAGTCCGGAATGCTGCGGATGTGGTCCTTCAGTTCCATCGAAGCAAGTCCTTTGCTGGAGTGCACACTCTGGAGCGGATGGGGGATCAGCCGAAGCCCGCGCTTGCCATGGCTTCCTTGAGTTTCTCCAGGGCCCTCTTCTCGATTTGCCGGACCCTCTCGCGACTCAGGCCGACCTGGCGGCCCACTTCCCGCAGCGTCTTCGGCCCTTCGGGATCCAGGCCGAAGCGCAGCGTAAGTATCCTGCCCTCGCGTTCGTCGATGCTCTCCAGCAGGTCGGAAAGCATCCTGAGCTGCATTCGGTCGAAGACGACGCTCTCAGGCCGTTCCGCGTCGCGGCTCCTGATGACGGAGGCCAGGCTCAGATCGGACTGCGCGCCCGGCAAGTCCTGATCGAGGCTGGTCGTTTCGGAGGCGAGGGCGCGCTGAAGCAGGCGGGCCCTCGTTTCGTCCAGGTCGAGCGCGTCCGCCACCTCCTCCATTGCCGGCTCCCGGCCGAACTCGTCACGCAGCTCGGCCTGCGTCTGCTTGGCGCGGGCCAGCACCTCGACCATGTAGGCGGGGATGCGGATGGTCCGCACGCTGGATCTGGCGGCGCGCCGGATGGCGCGCCGGATCCAGTAGGTGGCATAAGTGCTGAAACGGACCCCGCGGGAGGGGTCGAACTTCTCCACGGCGTGCAGGAGCCCCAGGTTCCCCTCTTCGATCAGGTCCATGAGGTCCAAGCCGCGCCCCGCGTAGCGCTTGGCGATGTCGACCACGAGGCGCAGGTTCCCGAGCACCATTCGGTCCCTGGCGCTGGGGTCGCCGTGCTGCTTGATGCGCCTGGCCAGCCTGCGCTCTTGCTCCTCGCTCAGCAGGGGATAGGCCCCGATCTCGCGCAGGTACTGCCGAAGCCCTGTGTTCTGGGTTCCTCGCGCCATGGCTCCCAAGGGTCGAAGCGAGCGTTCAGACTGCCCCCGGCCGGCAGGCTCACCCCGCGCTCCCCTACAGGATGACGGACAGGCGGCACGGACGCCCACGCCGATGCGGGCGACATCGGCAGGATCATTGCGTCTGCGGCCGACCGGCGCTGCGGCGCATCGCGCTATTGCTGGGCGTCTTCTTCCTCGCCGGGCTCCTCAGACTCGGCGACACTCTCCGGTTCCCCGCCCTGCCGGATCTCCATATCCGTATCCGTGGGCAGTTCGCCCGGGCCCAGACCCTCGACCTCTTCCTGCTCGCCGGCAGGCTCCTCCAGCCGTAGGGGAACGGAGATCTCTATCTCGGTGGACGCGTCCGCCACGTCATCGGGCACCCCCTCACTGGGGGTACGACCTTCCTCCTTCTCCGGCTCCTCGG
>CAYUDW010000064.1:0-9175 GCA_964442595.1 uncultured candidatus Brocadiaceae bacterium | reverse complement strand
TCATCGGGCACCCCCTCACTGGGGGTACGACCTTCCTCCTTCTCCGGCTCCTCGGAGCGAGGCCCCGGCTCCTCCACGTCGGCCTCGTCCGCTTCGTCCTCCGCCGGCGAGGTCTCGGCGCCCTGCTCGTCCTCCTCTGGCGAGGTCTCGGCGTCCTGCACGCCCTCCTCCGGCGAGGTCTCGGCGTCCTGCACGCCCTCGTCCGGCGAGGTCTCGGCGTCCTCCACACCCTCCCGGTCGAGCTGGGGCGCCCCTTCCATGGCCTCCTGAACGAGCGCCTCGGGGTGCTCCGCTTCTTCGAGCTCGTCGCTGCGAATGACGATCCTGGGCCCTTCCTCCTCCTGGGTGATGGGGCCTTCGGTGCGGAGGCTCAGGCCGATTTTGCGCTCGTCGGCATCGACGCGGATGACGCGGACGTCAAGCACGTCTCCCACGTCGACGATCTCCTCCGGCGAGGGGATCTTCTTATCGCTCAGTTCGCTGATGTGCAGCAGGCCCTCCAGCCCGTCTTCCAGCTCAACGAAAGCGCCGAAGCTGGTCAGCTTGGTGACGATGCCGCGCACCAGATCGCCGGAGCGGTAGCGGCCGGGGATCTCATCCTTCCAGGGATCCGGTTCAAGCTGCTTGAGCCCGAGGGCGACGCGACGCTTATCCGGGTCCACCTCGAGGATCATGGTCTTGACCGTATCGCCCTTCTGCACCACCTCGGAAGGATGGGAGACCTTGCGCGTCCAGGACATGTCGCTTACGTGCAGCAGGCCGTCTATGCCCTCTTCGATCTCGATGAAGGCGCCGTAGCTGGTCAGGTTCCGGACCCGACCGACGACCTCGGTTCCCGACGGGTAGTGCTCCTGAACCAGTTCCCACGGGTTCTGCTCGGTCTGCTTCATGCCGAGGCTGATCTCTTCCTTCTCCTTGTTGATGCCCAGCACGACCACGTCGACCATGTCGCCGATGGCCACGACCTCGCTGGGGTGGTTGATGCGGCGCGTCCAGGACATCTCGCTGATGTGTACGAGGCCCTCGACGCCTTCTTCGAGCTTCACGAAGGCCCCATAGCTCATCAGGTTGACGACTTCGCCGGAGATGGTGGAGGCGACGGGGTACTTCTCCTCGATGTTCTGCCAGGGGCTCGGGGTCTTCTGCTTCAGCCCGAGGGCGACCTTCTGCTTCTCGACGTCCACGTTGAGGATCATCACCTCGATCAGGTCGTCGATGGCTACGATCTCGCTGGGATGGCTGATCCGGCCCCAGCTCATGTCCGTGATGTGCAGCAGGCCGTCAATGCCGCCCAGGTCGACGAAGGCGCCGAAGTCCACGATGTTCTTGACCTTGCCCGGGCGTGTCTGGCCCTTCTCCAGTTGCCGGAGCAGGCGGGTGGCCATGATCTCGCGCTGGCCCTCAATGAGCTGGCGCCTGGAGACGACGATGTTGCGTCGATCCTCGTCGATCTTGAGGATCTTGCACGTCAGCCGGGTGCCGATGAAGTCGGCGATCTCGCGCGGTCGCCGGATGTCCACCTGGCTGGCCGGCAGGAAGACGGGAACGCCGATGTCCACCAGCAGCCCGCCCTTGATCTTGCGGATGACCGTGCCGGTGACGACGTCGCCCTCTTCGTAACGGGTAACCACGCGCTCCCAGTTGCGGATGCGATCGGCCTTGCGCTTGGACAGTTGGACCAGCCCGGCGTCGTCCTCCACGGCTTCCAGAAGCACCTCCACAGCGTCGCCGACCTTCGGGGGCTCGTTATGCTCCCACTCGTACCTGGGTATTGCCCCCTCGCTCTTGTAGCCGACGTCCACCATCACTTCGTCGGAGGTGAGGCTGACAACCCGCCCTTCCAGGATGGTGTTGACGCTGTAATCCTTGACCGACTCGTCGAGCCGCTGCTCAAGTTCTTCGCCGCTCAGGCCCTGTAAGGACTGCTGGACCTCCTGGTCGATCTCATCCCGATCTATGCCGTACTCGGCGAGAATATCGCGCTTTGCCATGTCTGACCTTTGGAGTACAAGGAAACAACACGAATCACTCGGAACACTTGTCTGGCGGCAGACCACCGCCGGCAGCCGGGGGCCGCCCGCGCACCGCCGTCCATTCCCTAAACCGTCATGGCACCACACTCAGCGAACCAGGTAGTCCCTCAGGGACTCCCGGAGCCTCTCGATCTCATCACGCACCAACTGCGTCAGTTCGTCGGGCGCCTTGCCCGTCGGGTCAAGCAGGCGACCGTACGCGACGGCCACCCTCCCGGGCCGGGGCAGCACCTGCGTCCGAGGCCAGCACGCGAATGCGCCCTCGATGCAAACGGGCAGGACAGGCACTCCGTGCCGGATCGCCAGGGACGCCACGCCCGGCTTGAAACGTCCCAGGGAACCGTCGGCCGTCCGCGTCCCTTCCGGGAAAATCAGGATGGCCTCGCCGCCGGCCAGCAGCCGGCGGACCGTCCTGAGCGCCGCCCTGTCCACGCCTCCTCGCCTGACCGGATGGGTGCGCACCGCCCGCAGCAGCGCGTTGAGCCCGTGGATCCGGAACAGGCTGCGGCGCGCCAGGTAGCTTATCGGCCTGACCAGGCTCACCCCCACCAGAACCGGATCAAGGAAGCTCTGGTGGTTTGAAGCGATCAGCAGCCCGCTTCGCACGGCCCCGATGTCCGGGACGCCGAAGTACCTCGTGCGCGTCAAGGCCAGCACCGGCCCCAGGAGCAGCCATTGACAGAGATGATAGAAGGCTCCCTGGAGCCACGTTCTTGCGGCCACCGGCTCATCCCGATGCTCTTTGCGCCTTCAGTCCGCCACGAGGCCGCGGCGCCGGACCTCCCGGACCATCGCCTCAACGACCTCGTCAACCGTCATGTCCGTACTGTCAAGCACAACCATGTCTTCGGTCTTGCGCAACGCACCGACCGGTCGCGAGCGATCCCGGCGGTCACGATCGACCAACTGCGCCGCCACCTGCTCGACCGGCAGCTCTTTGCCGCCCTCAGCCAGGTCCTTACGGCGCCGCCTGATCCTCTCCTTGAGGGAGGCATCCAGAAAGAACTTGGCGTCCGCGTCAGGGAACACCTCGGTCCCCTGGTCTCGACCTTCTGCGACCAGGTCCCAGCGCCGACCGAAGTGACGCTGCCGCACCCGCAACACCGTCCGCACGGTCGGCTCGTCCGCCACGAGGTATATCTTCTCGGTTACCTCGGGCGTCCTGATTTCGCGCGTCACGTCGCGTCCGTCGCAGAGCACCCTCAGTCCGGCGTCGTCGGGACGCAGTTCGATGCGCGCCGATTCCGCCACTTCGGCCAGCCGGCGCGGATCGCTCATGCTAGTCCCGGACTGGAGTGCCTTCCACGTGACGGCCCGGTAGAAGGCGCCGGTGTCCAGGTATCGAAACCCGAGCCGCCGGGCGAGCGCGCGCGCCACCGTGCTCTTGCCGGCTGCGGCAGGACCGTCAACTGTTATCACCAAGGCCCGGTCCTCTGTGCTCCCCGCAAGCCGCGCGTCTGACGGGCGGACACGTGCGAAGGCCGCCCCTTGATTGCTGAGAAACGCCCCACCCCACCGTGACCACCCAATATACCAGATGAAGCCGGGCGCCGCAACCGCATCAGGCCCGGCCAGAGGGCTCCCGAAAGGTCCTGGGGAGCAATGGGCGGCGCAGCTCACTGACACCTAACCCGGCCCACTGCCGATCAAGGCGCCTGCCCGTCCGGCGCCGTATCCCGGGCCACCGCATGGAGCCTGGCCAGCACGTGCGCCAGGGCGGCCTGCGGGTCGTCGGTCACCTTGAAGAGATCCATGTCCTCCGGAGAGATGTAGCGCCGCGGCAGCATGGTATCGGCCAGCCAGCCGACCAGCTTCGACCAATAGTGACTGCCAAAGAGGACCACGCCGAAGTTCTCGGTCTTGCCGTTCTGGAGCAGCGTGAGCGACTCGAACAGCTCGTCCATAGTGCCGTAGCCGCCCGGGAACAGGATGAAGCCGATCGAATACTTCAGGAACATGACCTTGCGCACGAAGAAGTAGTGGAACTCCACCAGGCGGTCCAGATACTCGTTCGGCCGCTGTTCGTGGAGCAACTCGATGTTCAGCCCGACGGACAGCCCCCCTGCCTCTTTGGCCCCCCGGTTGGCGGCCTCCATCACGCCTCCGCCGCCGCCCGTGATAACGGCGATGTTGTTCTCGGCCAGGAGCCGCCCCATGCCTCGCGCCTGCTCGTAATAGGGATCGGAAGGAAGCATCCGGGCGCTTCCGAACACGCTCACGGCCGGGCCTATCCGGGAGAGCTGCTCAAAGCCTTCGACGAACTCGCTCATGATGCGAAAGACCCGCCAAGCGTCGGCCTGCGCGTAGGCCCGGGTCTGCCGGGAAGCGTCGAGCAGCTCGAAGTCCGCCTGCACGCTGTTCCCGGTCGCCGGAGCGTCGGCGTAGGGCGGGTTATCCGGTTGCGGTCCACTCTGGTCCGCCATGTCATTATCTCCCTCGGAAGCACGGAAGCGCTACACCGTCCGGGCGATTCTAAGCGCTGCGCATGGGGGATTCAACGCCCTTCCCCTGGCCCTTGTCGGCCCGGAGGGGCAGGAGTCCAGGGTTTCGGTTGACATATCCCGTTTTTGCGATATAACGACAATCGCAGCGTTCAGGCAGTGCGCAAGGCAGGCGTTCTCGACGAGCAATCAGGAGGAGGCAATGAGCGAAGAGGGCCTCGAGCCATTCGAAGTCGCTGAACCGGCGGAACCCGAACCGCAAAAGGCGCAACGAGCAGAGAGGAAAGGAGCAGCAGTGGCCGAGAAAAGGTATCTGTGCGTCACAGTAGTTGACCACAACGCCGTCATCGAGCAGACCGGGGAGGAATCCTACATCAACCTGCGGATACCCGTGGCCCTCGCCCAGAGCGGCCTGAAGATGGTGCCCGAGGGCAAGCTCGGCAGGGTCGAGCCCGACCTGATCGTCGAGATGATCGAGGAGGGCGCCACAGGCGAACTGATCAGAATCAACGAGGAAAAGAAGACGATCTCCATCCGGGTGGAGTAGCCCGCCCATGCCGAGCCCGGCAGCCTTTGCGGCCCGGCGGTATGCCGGCGCCGCCGGGGCCAGTTGCACTGTGGACCGGAGGCGAGCCCCAAGCGGCCCGCCTCTCTTCACGTACACCGTTCGAGAAGAGCCACTATTCCAGCACGAACGTCTCCGTCGTGCCCTCCGGCGGGAGCAAGATCGACCGCTGCACCTCTGTGCCGTCGTGCGTCACCGTCAGCACGTAGTCGCCCAGGAAGCCCCGCGCGGGGAAGCGGCCCCGCGGGTCGGTTGCGCCGTCCTCTTCGGTCCACCAGCGGCCGAAAACCAACTCCTCCCAGGCCCGGCCGGCGGGCTTCGGCGACCAGTCCCTGCGGTACAGCGCGGCGGCCGGCTTCCAGTGCCGCCCCTCCCAGAAGCCCCACATCACCGCGGCCTCCACGTCCGGGTGGCTGAAGGCCACCGTCATCACGTCGCGCAGGTAGTCGGCCTGGAGCTGCTCGTCCGTGCCGACGTCCACGTCCAGCTCCGTTACCTGGAGGTTCGGCACGAGCCGCGAGAAGCGCTGGAGGACCCCGTAGATCTCCGCGGGCGGAGTGAGTGAGCCGGCGCCGAAGTGCCCCATGAAGCCGACCCCGTCGGGAGCAACGCCCTGCTCGATCAGGTAACGCACGAGCCTTTCGTAGTCGTCTCGCCGCCCGCCGCCCGGCAGCACCTGGCCTTCGTTCACGTAGAGCTCGGCCTGAGGGGCTACCTGGCGGGCCAGGCGCATGATCTCCGCATAGATGTCGGCCCCGCCGAGGAACTGCTCCATGGTCACGCCCCAGCCGGAGATGTGGTTGATGGCGTCCCATTCGCTCACGCGGTCCCCGACGGCTGCGGCCCGCTCCCGCACGTGGGCGAAGACGTCGGCCTTCAACTCCTCAGGGCGCCCGGCGTACTCCGCGGCCCGCTCGCCCAGCGGTGCCCAGGTCAGGTAGTGCCCCCGCACCTCGACGTCGTTCTGGGCCAGCCAGGAGAAGGCCCGCTCGACCCACTCGCGGCGGAAAGCCCGATGCTGGTTCGACCGGCCGGGCGCCCAGAACCGCGGCTTCAGGTCGTTTTCGAAGACCACCTTGTTGTAGTTCCGCGCGACGGTCTCCCGGTAACGGCGGCCGTCTTCGCTTTCGGCACAGATCATGTGGGCCGTCACGGCCGCGCCGAATCCGAAGGCGTGCCGCTGCATGCGGATGCTGACGTTCGCCCCCTCAATCCCCTGGCCCGAGGCGTCCACGACGCGCACCTCCAGGTCGGCCTTGCGGAAGCGCTCGATCCGCTCATCGGCCTCGGCGCGCCAGGGCGCGTCCGGTTCCCTGCCGGCGTAGTGGACCTGGGTGCGAGGCAGGTCTTCAATCGCCATCCGGTCGCCATAGTCGACGAGCTCCAGGCCGCCGAGCTCCATCACCTGCGGCCCGAAGCCCAGGTGGATGGACACGTTGGCCCGGCCGTCCGGGGCCCCAAAGGGGGCGCGGAACGGCACGTCGATCCTGCGCCATTCGTCGCCGGCTGTGGCGGGGAAGCTGGCCAGTTTCCGCCACGGGCTGTGGTTCTGCTGGACGTAGACCATGGCCCGCGCCTCGCCCGACTCGCTCGCCGAGCGCCGGCCGCGCACGTGGAGCCTGAGCAGGCACACGTCGCCTTCATCGATGGTCCCCCGCACGTCCACGACGACTGCGACTTCCTGCGCCTGCTCGGGCGGCCTGGCCGTGGTCACGCGCAACGCTTTGTCGAACGGCATGCCCGCGACGGAGACCAGTTCGCTGCTGCCGAACTCGCCCGTGCGAACGCGCGCCGCCTCCAGCGGATCCTCCGGCAGCAGGGATGCGCCGCCCCCCGGCAGCACCCCGGCGGCCATCACGGACATCAAGCAGAAACACGAAACGGCCAACAGCGGGCAAACGGACTGACTCATCGCCTCCTCCTCACAGCAGTCGCGGCCCGGCCACGCCAGAGCACCGGCAGATGCCAACGGTCAACCTGGCCCTTCCGGGTCAGAAGCCGCGCGCAGTTTGAAATGCTCTTCATCCCAGATCAGACGGTCCTTGTTCTCGTGGTACCAGCGCTTGAGCTCCTCCATCTGCGCGTCCCGCTCGGCCTCGCTACGGGCTACGGCGCGGGGGCCCTGCCAAGAGACTGCAAAGTCCGACGTCGGGACGCGCTGGTGCTCCTCGCCCTGACCCTCCCTCATCTTAACGAAGATGCTGGCTGCGATGTCTTTGACGCGAAGCGGCACCCTGTTGACCTCCCAATCAGTTGGCTCATCCCTGTCCATGGCGGCCATGAGCACCGCCGCCACCTCAGCGCTGCCTGCCGGCACGCGAGGCGGGGCGTATATATCCCCCCCGGACAGCGCCCCCCCGATAACGCGCAGTCCTTCGGCCGCGGCTTCGGGAGGGGCCCGCCTGATGGCATCTTCCAAAGCAGCCATTGCCTCTGGCCGCCTGGTGTGCATGAGGAACCAAATGGAGCACGTCCAGTCGTCGTTCTGGAGGTCATCTGACTTAAGGCGCGCGATGGTCGGAGCAAGACCAGAGTCGTCGCCCATGTCCCAGAGAGCTATGGCCGCGCTCACCTTGTCCCACTCGTGCTCTGCCTCAGCCATCACCTGCCTGATCGGCTCGATGGCAGAGGGATCACCGAGCCGGCCGATCAATTCGCAGAGCCGCCCTCTCTGGTAGGGCCCGATCAGATCCAGCTTCTTGACCAGCGGCGCCACTGCGCGACGTTCCTTCCTCTGCAGGAAGTACTCGCCGGCAGTGAACCAGTCCTCGGACTCCGGGCTATCGAAGAACTGGAACATGCGTTCCTCTTCTGAAAGGCCCCTGGCGCCCGCGTACCAGTCCTTGATCTCGGTAATCATCGCCTGCTTCTCCGCAGGCGCCATGTCGTTGAGTGTGGACCCCACTATGCTCCGGTAACCGAAGTCCTTCCTCGTGATGTCGCGAAGCAACTGCCACGCAAAGTCCGACACGCGCCACACCTTGCGGCTCCGGTGGGAGACGCGCCCGTGGCAGACCGTGCGCGTGGGAGCGTCATCATCCAGCGCCTCAATCAGGGCCTCCGCAGCGGACATGCCCAGGTCCCTGAGCTTGCGCGTTGGTGTGTCCTGGGTGGTCCTGGCGCCATCAAAGACGACGTACGGGCGAATGAAGCCCGGCTCGACAGACTGGGGGCAGCGCAGATCCTTTAGCTGAGACACGTATAGCCGGGCCTTCGCTGTGTCCGCGAGCCGGGATTCATCCACCTCCGGGACGGCCTTGCCCTCGGCCTGCTCCTGCTCGGCCACCATGCGCTCCAGGTGCGCCACCAGGTCCCGAGCCTGGGCAGCGTATTCCCCGTCGGGGTCAAGCTCGCTCACCAGCCGCAGGTGCGGCAGCACCTCGCGTCTGTCGGCGTACATCAACAGGCCCAAGCCGCGCAGGAAGTGAAGCCAGGCCAGGTTCTTCCAGGCCTCGCGGGCCAGTTCGCCGAAGCGTTCCGCATCCCGGTCGCCACGGAAAACGATCCGCTGACTGGCCTCCGCGAAGCCCCTCTTCCAGGCCGAATGCGCAGCGACCAGCCGATGGGAGGAGGGGTCCCCGCTGAACTCCGGGAACACGGAGAAGCTCCCCCTTGCGGTGAACAGCATCAGTGACTCTTGCACCCCAGAGATCTGGCCCAGGTCGATCTCCTCCACGCTCTTCAGCACCGCCGTTCCCGGGTGCCAGCTCCCGGGGATACGCGTCTCGGACCCCTTGTTGAACGTCCACGGCAGCAGGTCTTCGAGAAGGACGGTTATGGAGGCTTCGTCCTGTGCAAGGAGCCAGCCATTGGCCCATCCCTTCTGGAACGTCAGCCTGACGAGCTGTGCGTCTTCGACCTTGTCGCGACCCAGCTCGTCGAGCCTCTGAAAGAACGCGATGACCTCCGGCGGCAGCTCAGGCTCTTCTCGCGCGCGCACCGGGCCACACAGGAACGCCAGAACGACACATGCGAACCAGAATCTCCACACCATCTCCCCATGACCCCCTCTCCAAAGAATACACCTCCTCCAACGCCGCGCGTCCTACAACAGATGGCCGCCTAACGGGCCGGCCGACCGTCAGATCAGCGCGCCCTGGTCGGTCAGGCTGGCGCGCAGCTTCGGCACGTCCACG
>CAYUDW010000063.1:0-17489 GCA_964442595.1 uncultured candidatus Brocadiaceae bacterium | reverse complement strand
TTGCACAGCCGCCGGACCTCGTCCCGAATCTGCTGCGGCGTGCCGAACGGGATGGTGCTCTGCGATCCGAGCCCGCCCCAGAACGTGAGCCGATCGCCCCACCTCCGCTTCAGCTCGTAGGGGTCCATAGCCTCCGGCTGGACGCTCTCCAGCACGTCGAGCCCGATCTCGATCAGGTCCGGCACGATGTCCGTCACGCAGCCGCAGCAGTGATTGAAGGCGAGCCGGCCCGCGTCGTGCACCGCCCCGTAGAGCCGGGCCAGCCGCGGTTTAACCAGCCGGCGCCAGCGCTCGGGACCCAGGATGACGCCGCGCTGGTCACCCCAGTCGTCGGAGAACATGACGCCGTCGAACGGCAGCTCCAGCGCGGCCCGCACGAACGCCAATTGCAGCTCCGTGATCCGGTCCAGCAGTTCGCCGTAGAAGTCGGGGTCTGCCGCCGCGTCCACCAGGGCATTCTCAAACCCGCGGATGGTCCACGTCCGCTCGAACAGGCCCCACCCGAGGCCGGCCAGCCGCAGGCTGCCCGCGTGCCGCTCGCACTGCTCGCGTGCGGCGGCCAAGGAACCGTCGGTCACGAAACGGTCTGGCGTCGGGAAGTCGTACGCGTCGAAGGACGGCTCCGCGAGGCCGGGCGTCTCCAGGTGGGCGGGGCGCAGGTCGGTGCGCCAGACCGTGCCGAACGGGTCGCGGAAACGGCGCTCGTCCAGCCGCTCGTCGCCGGTCCAGTTCACGCCCACGATGGACACGTTGACCACGTAAGGCGTGAGGCGCTCGCGCCACGCGCGCCCGCCGTAGTGCTCGTCGAGCCGCTCCGCCACGTCGCCCTCGAAGCCGAGCGTGAACGGGATCGGTCTCGTCTCGCGATGCCGGATCTGCTCCAGGACCAGGTCTCTCGGCTTCAAGTGATTCTCCCTTGCAGTGGTTCAGCCCGATCGCAGTGCGTTCAGCACCTCGGCGATGCTGGAAGGATGCTCGCGCTCGACCGTGTGGGGTTCCTTCTCCCCGACCTGGCGGAAGCGGGCCACGGCCTTGTAGGGCGGCTGGATGTCCACGCGCCCGAAGCTGCCCGGGTCGGACGCGAAGCGGCGCGCCGCCTTCAAGGCCACCTTCGCGAGTTCCTCGCGAACGACTTCCGGATGGCGGTGGATGGCCGTCTCGTGCGAACGGCCGTAGGCATGCCTCTCCAGCTCGTCGCCCTTGCCGGGCGTGGTCCCTTCCTTGCCGGCCACACTCTCGGCCCAGGGCGTCAACTCCTTCACCTCGCGGCAGAACGCGGCGTCGCCCGAAGCGAAGATGATGGGGATGTCGAGCTCGTTCGCGCAAAGCACCATCTGTCCGTACTCGCCGATCGAGATGCCGTTGATGGACAGATCGATGTAGCCGAACCACTGCGTATGCGGGATGTGGGCGAACTCCGTGCCGGCCTTGGCGTGCTGGCCGACGAACGCCAGCGCGTCGTAGGACTCGTCAATCAGCAGCGGCCAGCCCGTCGGCCAGCCGCGCATCAGCCGGACGCGCGGGTCGAGAAGCTCGATGTCGATCGCGCCGCTGCCGTGTCCGTCGGCCACGACGACGTCATCGAGGCCTCCCTCGATGAACCCGCGCACGGCGGCGTTCACCTCCTCGGTGACCAGGCGCTTCCCCTTCTCGTGGTAGCGCCCGGACGAGTCGAGGTAGTCGTCCACGTTGACGATGCCGGCCACGCCTTCCATGTCCGTCTGCACGTAGAGCTTCATGTGTCGTTCTCCGCTGACTGTCGCTTCAGTCAGCCGAAAGGATGATGTGGTTCACGCTCAAGGCGCCCGTTCCTGCAGGGCGCCGGCGGCCGGAACGAAGACGAACACGTTCCCCTCCGCCGATGCACCGCGGTGCTCGTAAAAGTCAGTGCGCAGCGCCTGCTCGATCGCTGCCACGCTATCCCGATGGGCAAGCGCGATGGCGAAGCCGCCGAAGCCGGCTCCGGTCAGACGCGCACCGAGCGCGCCGGCGCCGCGCATCAGCTCTACCACTTGGTCCAGCTCGTAGCAACTGATCTCGTAGTCGGCCGCGCAGCTCTCGTGCGACTCGTCCATCAGGCGGCCGAACTCCTCCAGGTCGCCGCTGCGCAGGCACGCCTCGGCCTCCTCTACGCGGGCCGCCTCGCTGAAGACGTGGCGGCACCTGGGCAGTATTCTCAGGCCGTCGGCCGGCATGGGGAGCAGCAGTCCGTCCGCCATCCGCAGGAGCCGCCGCGCGAACTGGCCCGGCGCAACGCCGAAAAGCGCGGACGCACGGCGCAGAGAGACGCTCTCCCGCCCTTGCACGGCTCGCTCCAGGATCCCCAGCAGATCACTCAGAGACTTGCCAGCGCCGCCATGCACGAGGTCGGCCAGCCGTTCGGGCGGCTCCACGCCCAGCTCCCCGGCCAGCAGGTGCGCGGCGATGCGGCATTCCAGAACGCGCCGATTGTAGGCAAGCCGTTGCTCGCCGCTCTTGGCAACTCGGACCGTGCTGTGGGCGGCAATGATCCGGCAATCATCCGGGAAAGGGACGCGCGTGGGACGCAGCGGAAAGAAGTCAATCTTCAGCAGCTCCCCCTGGCGCCCGAGCAGGCAGACGGCCTGATCCATGCCGCCGCCCTGCGTGCCGACGTAATGCTCGGCCGCCGCCATGCGATCCGCCATGGCCCGGCGGCCCACGCCGAGGCGATTGACGGCGCTGAACGCAAGCCCGGCCGCCACCACCAGGGCCGTGGAAGAGGAGAGGCCCGCGGCCGGCGGAACGTCGCCTTCCACCAGGCACGACATGCCTTTGAGCTCGTCCCCCGTCCAGCCGCCGTCCAGAGCGCAGCCCACCAGCGACTGGACGGCCGCCTTGACGTAGTTGCCCCAATCGCCGGTCGGGTAAGGAGGGATCGAGGCCCCGACCTCGAAGTCACGGTTGCCGTAAAGAGAGGGATCGACATTCTTCAGCACCACCAGGCCGTCGTCGCGCGGCGCGACCGCCATCCGAACGGCGCGCTCAATGGCCATCGGCATGACGGGGAAGCCGTTGTAGTCCGTGTGCTCCCCGATCAGGTTGATGCGGCCCGGCGCCCGGATGAACCAGGCGGGCTGCCCTGCGCTGAACTGCGCGCGGAGCCGCTGCGCCAGGTTCCTGAACTCCTGTCGGACCACCATCGGAGCACCTCGCTCAGAAGCAGGCGGGCGATTCTACCGCACGGGAGGCGCTTTGCCAAGAACCCGAACGTCCCGCTCACGGCAACGCCTGGCGCGCCGCGGCGCCGGCGCCCTTCGGACACGTTATGGTGCAAGCAAGCGCCATTTGCAAGCGCGCCCAAAGCGCGAGCGGACGATGGCTGCTCATTCGCTTGCTCCGCTATAATGGCCGCCCTGGTCGCCCACGCAGACTTGCCCTGGGATCGGAGGACGCGATGAAGACCTACACGGAGCCCGCACGTGAGCTGCCGGTGGCGGACGGCGAGGAGGTGGTGGTCGTCGGCGGAGGGTGCGCCGGCATTGTGGCTGCCCTGGCGGCAGCCCGCAACGGCGCCGGGGTGCTGCTGCTCGAATCGTCCGGGGTGCTCGGCGGCACGGCCACGGCCGGCCTGATGACGAGCTTCAACGGGTTCCGTAACGAGAGGCCCCCGTGCGACCTCCAGACGGTCAAAGGCATCGCCCAGGAGATCGTGGACCGGCTGATCGAGGCGGGCGGCGTGTGCGGCCGCACGGCGCACGGCGACTTCGGGCGGCTGGAGCCCGGCTCGGCGCCCTACGCCGTCAGCTTCGATCCCGAAGCCTTCAAACGCGTGGCTTTGGGCATGCTGCTGGACGCCGGGGTCCGGGTCAGGCTCTACACCTTCTTCTCCGACGCCATCGTCGAGGACGGTACGGTGCGCGGCCTGATCACGGAGAGCAAGGCCGGTCGGCAGGCCATCGAGGCCCGGATGACGGTCGACGCCAGCGGCGACGGCGACGTGGCCGCCGGAGCCGGAGCCCCCTTCATGGAAGCCGCACAGACGGACGAACACCTGATGTCCGTGAGCCTGATGTACCGCGTGGCGGGCGTGGCGCCGGAGCGGTTCGACCGTCCGAGGCTCTCGGTCGGCCGGACGGCCACGGTCTGGGGCCCCGGGCGAACCGGTGTGGACGGCACCGATCCGCTGGCCCTTACCGAGGCGCACGCCTCGGCGCTCGCCGAGGTCCCGGCGCACCTTCAACGATTGCGGGGCCAAGCGGGATTCGAGGACTGCCACCTGGTGCAGACCGCCTCGCACCTGGGCGTGCGCGAGAGCCGCCGCGTCCTGGGTGAATACGTCCTGACGGAAGACGACGCGCGGTCCGGCCGGCGGTTCGACGACGTGATCGCCATCAGCTCGAACCCGGTCCCTGCCTACTACGGGCAGAGGTATTTCTTCCAGCACGAGGGGTTCGACGTTCCGTACCGATGCCTGGTGCCGCGGCAGGTGGACGGCCTCATCCTGGCGGGCCGGTGCATCTCGGCCGAGCAGGTGCCGTTCCAGAGCGCCCGCAGCATGGCGCCGCTGATGGCCATCTCACAGGCGTCCGGCACGGCGGCCGCGCTGTGCCTGGCGGACGGCGTGCAGCCGCGGAACCTGGACGTGCCCAGGCTCCAGCGAATCCTGGTCGAGCAGGGAGCCGAGCTCCGGAAGCAGCCCTAGGCCGGGCCGCCACGGGCGCATCACGAAGCGGTCGGCTCGGCCGTGAGCTCCTCGAACGCCTGCCGGTAGGCCTTCAGGTCGCTGGCAGTGAAGAGCACGAAGCGCACCAGCTCGAAGACTCGCGAGTTGTCCCGGATGAACTCGATGACGGTCTTGAGCGCAATACGGGACGCCTCGTCGATCGGGTAACCGTAAGCGCCCGTGCTGATCGAAGGGAAGGCGATCGTCTGCACGCCATGCTCCTGAGCGACGCGGAGGCTGGTGCGGTAGGCGCTGGCCAGCATCTCAGGCGCCCGCAAGGAGTTAGGCGTGTAGCGGGGGCCGACGGCGTGGATGACGTGGCGCGCCAGCAGTTTGCCGCCGGTCGTTATCACGGCGCTGCCGGTGGGGCAGCCGCCGATCTTCAGGCACTCCGCCATGATGGCGGGGCCGCCGACGCGGTGAATGGCGCCGTCGACGCCTCCGCCGCCCTGGAGCAGGCTGTTGGCGGCGTTCACGACCGCTTCGACGGGCTGTCGCGTGATGTCGCCCTGCACCAGCTCCAGAGTGGTTCCATTAATCTGTGTCTGCACTGTGGGGGTCATCTTTTTACCAACCCTCAAATCATTATGAAAGAATAAGTTATGACTACAATCTGCATTCGCGTTCGCCGCCTGCCTATACTCCCTCAGTCAGTGTTCGCGCTGATCGCGCCGACCAACTCAGGGCCGGAATGGCAGCTACGCACGAATCAGCAGACTACTACGCGCTGCTCGGAGTGAACCCGAACGCCACGCCGAGGGACATCAAACGGGCCTACCGGTGCAAAGCCCTCACCCTCCACCCGGATGTCAAGTTCGGCGAAGGCGACCCGGCGCTGTTCAAGCGCGCGCAGCGCGCTTACAGAGTCCTTTCCGATCCTGTCGAACGCGCTCGTTACGACGCGGCCACCGGCCGCGCACCAGCGAGTTGCGTTTCGGCCTACTACCGTCGCAGCTTCGACCGGCTCTTCGACAACCTGTTCGCCGGCCTGTGGGCCGTACTCAAGAGCACTCCACCGCCTGCCGACCGATCGGAACAGGCCCGCCGTAAGGCCGGCTGAGACGTTGTCCCACGCCTACAGCCCACCGAAGAGGCGGATAACCGATCCGCTTGCAGCTCCGCACCCGTCAGAGCATAGGGCGACCAGGGCGTCCGCCACTTCGTCCGGGCTCACCCATTTGCCCGTATCAGCCTTCGGCATCAGACGGCGTGTCACCGGGGTATCTATGATGCCGGGCATGATGGTGTTGACTCTGATGCCGGTGTCCTTCACTTCTTCCCGGAGCGCGCGCATGAGGGTGATGAGGGCGCCCTTGGAAGTGGCGTAGGCCGCCGCCCCGGGCTGCAAGTCTTCGCACGCCTTTGATGAAACGTACACGATGGCACCCCGGCCGGCCTTCCGCATGACGGGCAGCGCATGCTTCGAGCAAAGGAAGGCGCTCTTGAGATTCAGGTCCACCATCCGGTCCCAGGTTGCCAGGTCGGTCTCCCACACGTTCCTGCCGAAGGCGAAGCCGCCCACCAGGTTCAGCAGTGCGTCGAGGCCGCCGAAGCGATCGACGGCCGTCCGCATCAGCCCTTCCACCTGCTCCTCGTCCGTCACGTCCGTCCGTAGGCCGACGAGGCGGTCTGAGAACTCGTCATCAATGGAAGCCTCGAGCTCCCGCCATTCCTCCTCGGAGCGCCAGGACACGAGGACGCCGGCCCCTTCCCGAAGGAAACGGGCCGTCACGGCCCTGCCCAGGTGCCCGGTGCCACCGGTGATCACCGCTGTCTTGCCTTCGAGTTCCATGACCCTATCCGTGTGCGGCGGCGACGGGCCGCCTGCGGCCCGCGTACCTCACCAACCCGTGGCGGTGCGGCCGGCCGTGCGTGGCGTCGGTCAACGCGGACTCACGGCAGGATATCTCCTCCAGAGACCGGAGGAGCCGCCGAAGCGTGGACGGCGTGAAGTAGTGCTGCACCAGGTGTGCGAACTCGCTGCGTCGACGCCGGCCTGAGAAACCCGGATCGCCCTCGGCGAAATCCTCGACCAGCAGCAAGCCGCCCGGCCGGAGGGCGCGCGCCATCCGGTCTGCCAGCGGCGCCAGCGCGTCCCGATCGATCAAGCCCAGTACGGTCACGGCCACGATGACGTCGTATGCATTCTCGCCCAGGTCACAATCCCGCAGGTCGGCACGGTGGGCCCGCACCGGCAGACCTTCAGCGTCGGCATAGCCTTCCAGTTCGCGCACAGCCGCGCCCGAGATGTCCACAGCGGTCACGCTGTAGCCAAGCCTGGCCAGATACAGGGCATTGCGCCCGTGGCCGCATCCCATGTCGAGGGCCCGCCGACCCCGGTCCACAGAATGCCCCAGGAAGTGAATCAGCCACGGGGACGGGGCCTTTCCGAAGTAGGACCGCTGCGAGGAATAGGCGCGGTCAAAGCCCGCTGAAACGGTGCTCAGTGCCTCGTCGCTCACACGCCTACTCGATCAGCATGAACCAGGACTTGGGGGCGCCGCAGATGGGGCACTTCTCGGGCGCTTCGTCCTCGACGGTGTTGCCGCAGCCCCTGCAGACGAACATTTTCCTCTCGGGCAGGTCTTCGCCCTTTCCCAGAGCCCCTATGGCCTTCCCGTAGAGGTCGTGGTGGATCTTCTCCACCTGCATGGCGTAGTCGAAGGTCCGCTCGGCGTCGGTGTTCCCCTCCTGGCGGGCGACCTCCAGGAACTCCGGGTACATCGACTTGAACTCCTCGGCCTCCCCGGCCTGTGCGGCGCTCAGGTTGGCCAACGTATCGCGCACGGCCCCCATCGCATCCAGGTGATTCTGCGCGTGGACGGTCTCGGCCGCCCCGGCGGCGCGGAACAGCCTGGCTATCATCGTGAAGCCGTCCTTCTGGGCCTTCTTGGCAAAGCCCAAGTAGCGCTGGTTGGCCTGGCTCTCGCCCGCGAACGCCTCCTTGAGGTTCTCCTCGCTCTTCTCCATTGCCGACACTCCTGGCTACGGGGGCAACCCCGGGATACGGACAAAACGCCGCGCCCCTCTGGGCGGCAATCCTGTACACGATAGCAGGCCAGCGCGGGCTTCGCAAGCGGTCCAGGAGCCTTCCTTGCCCCAACGGCCCTCGCGCGGCCACCCGGAACTCACCCGGCAAAGGTCGGCATCCAGTCCTTCTCTCTCTCGAACATCTCGTCCACCATGTCCCGTATCTCCTGGAGGGATAGCGCGGCGGACGTGAGAGGATCGTACGCAATCGCCCAGTACAGCATCTCCCGGTCGCCCGTGAGCACTGCCTCGACGGCCAGGTTGGTGGACTGGATAGCCATGTTGTTAAGCGCGGCGAGCTGAGGCGGCAAGTCGCCGACGTAGCAGGGGTGGACTCCGCCCCTGTCGGCGTAGCACGGGACCTCTACGGAGCACCCCCAGGGCAGGTTGGTGATCAGGCCCGTGTTCTCAACCGTCCCGTTGAAGCGGAACGCTTCGCCCGTCGCCAGCGCGTTGATCAGGCAGGAGCCGTACTCGTGGCCGCGTTCCAGCCTGAACTCCTCGGTCTCCTCCGCCGCCTTGCGCAGACGGCTCATGTAGGCTTCCCTGTCGGTCGTGTAGAGCTCCTTGATGTACCCGGTGCCGCCGTTGAAGCCTTCGCCCTGGTACTTATCGATCAGGTCTTCCCGCTTGCGGAACCAGGGGTTGTACTCGGAGTTGTGCCCGCTGGACTCCGTGACGTAGTAGTCTAGCTGCCGCAGCATCTCCACGCGCGTGGTGTTCGTCTCGTACCACTCCTGGTTCTGGCGGGCCGCTTCCCGGATGCGGGGATAGGCATCCTCCCCGTTGCACTGATAGGAGAGCACCCATGCCTGGTGGTTGATGCCCGCCACCTGGGACTCGCAGTCGTGCGGGTCCTCCCCGATCGCCCGCGCCAGCTCGACGTGAGCGGCCTGGACGCTGTGGCAGAGGCCGATCATCCGGACGTCGCTGCTCTCCCGCACACCGTGACAGAGCATGGACATCGGGTTGGTGTAGTTGAGCACAAAGGCGTCCGGGCAGAGCTCCTCCACGTCGTAGGCGATCTCCAACAGCGCGGGCAGGGTGCGCGCGAAACGGAAGATGCCGCCGGGCCCCATCGTGTCGCCTATGCACTGGTTGACGCCGTGCTTGAGGGGGATGTCGATCTCGTCCACAATCGGCTCCCGGCCCCCGACCAGGATCGCCACGATCACGTAGTCGGCCCCGTCCAGTGCGCGGCGCCGGTCGGTGGTGGCTGTGACCTCGGCGGGGTAGCTGCCCTGCTTGACCATCTTGCGGGCGACGGCCTCCATGTAGCCCAGGGGCTCGGGGTCAATGTCCATCAAACGGAACGTGGAGTCTGCCAGCGCGGGAAAGCTCAGGCAGTCACGGACCATAGCCTGCGCAAAGACCTGACTGCCGGCCCCGATGATGGCTATCTCTGCCATTGTGTCGTCTCCGGACGTAACAGCTCGGACACCGATCCGCAGCACGCGAGGGCGCGCCCGGCGGGAAACCCGGATTCTAACGCACGCGCACCGGCACTGCAAAAGCAAGACCGCGGCATAACCGGCGCGGGACGGCGTTCACGCAGCCGCCCGGCCGAAGCGGGATCCCCACCGGGAACTCGCGGCTGAACGCACAAGGAGCGCCCAGAGAACCTGGAAGAAGCATCCAACGCCGCACGCACGGGCGACCGACGCCTCCTCCTGCTACCCCCAGAAACCGCGGATCGGCGGGCGGCGCCAGGCGGAGCCTGACTGCGTGCGACGCGCAGACCGCTAAGACGTCGACTCGACGAGCACGCAGTTGCCCCCGGCCCGCTTGCCCTCGTACATCAGCCCGTCCGCCCTCTTGACCAGGTCGGTCACGGTATCGTCCGTCCGGGCCAGGGCCGCGCCGACGCAGATGGTGACGCAAACAACCTCGTCGGCGGCGGGCAGGTTGGAATGCTCGACGAGCCCCCGGCAGCGCTGCGCCACCGAACCGAGCGACTCCTCGGGCATGTTGTGGATGATGCCGACGAACTCCTCCCCGCCCCACCGCCCCAGCACGTCGAACGGCCTCAGCCCGTTGACGAGCGTCTTGGCCACCATCTTCAGGACATCGTCGCCCACGTCGTGACCGTAGGTGTCGTTGACCAGCTTGAAGTGGTCGATGTCCATGAAGAGCAACCCGAAAGTCCAGCCGTAGCGGCGCGCCTCGTCCAGCCGGGCGCGGATGCTGACTTCCGCATACCGCCTGTTGCCCAGGCCCGTCAGAGGATCGAGCAACGTCAACTCCTCAAGCTCCTTGATCCTCTGCATGGCGGCTTCCTTGGACCAGTTGTCGTTGAAAACCTGGACCACGCCGCTGATGGTGCCGTCGGGCTCGGCGACGGGGCTAACGCGCACGGACACGGGCATCCGATAGCCATCCCTGTGGCGGATGTACATGTCTATCTGCCGGGGCAGTCCGTCGGCGAGCGTGGCCGCCATCGGACAGCGCCCCTGGCACATGGGCCTGCCTTCGGCATCGACGTGGTTGAGGATGTCGTCCTGACACCTCTTGCCGACGACTTCATCGGCGCCGAATCCGGTGATCCTCTCGGCGCCCTTGTTCCAGAAGAGGATCTTGCGGCTGCGGTCAACGAAGTAGACGCCGTCGTAGATGTTCTCCAACACGTTCTGGTAGTTGCTTTCCCCGGCGGTCACCTTGATCCCCTCGTCTCGTACACCACTCTCTGCGGGTAAGAGCAAGCTTCGGCGCGTCCCACGCACACCGACCCAGCCGCGCAGGCCGGCGGCATTTGTATCCGACGCCGGGAAGCCGTGCAAGTCCGCCATGCCCGAGCGCCGCGAACCGTCCAGCGATTACGGCCGGGCCATGATCGCTTCTTCTATTCCGCCGTCTCTCGGAGGGCCGCCAGCGCCTCTTGTTCGCTGTCGAAAACATGGAGAAGCTCCGTCACACGCGTGACGGCGAATACCTCAGCTATCCGGGCCGCCAGGCCGAAGAGCGCCAGCATTCCGCCGTTCTTCTCCGCCTTCAGGTGAGCCTCAATCAGTGTGGCCAGCCCGCTCGTGTCCATGAAAGACAGCTCGGTCAGGTCCAGCAGGAGCTTCGGGTGGTTCCGGTCCAGGTGCTTCATCAGCCGTCGCCGCAGGTCGGGGGCAGTGTTCACGTTCAGTTCGCCAACGAGAGCCACACTGGGAGTGCCGTCCAGGTTCAGCTCCGTCAAGGTCAGCCGCAACATCCGCTTCGTCCTCCACTCAAGCAGGCTTGCCCTCTCAGCGACCAAAGCCGATGCTCAGGGGCCGTCTGCGCCCTGGATCAGGTAGGTCCTGTAAGGACCGGGCGAGAAGACGCCCTCCGCCAGTTCCACTGGATCGGCAGCCATCACGTCGAAGACCTCCGCCTCTTGGCCGACGGGCCATTCGAATTCTCTGTAGGCCCACAGGACCCGAATGTCGGGTTCGGCTCCCGTCCACAGAACGCCGCTGTCACCCGGCAGCAGATGGGACCGCTCCATGTAGTCCCGAACGGCGTGGTATGCCTGGTTCACGGCGGCGTATTCCTGGCGCCACCAGTTCTCCAGTTTGCCGTAAACGCCCCGCGTCAGGTCATACGTGGTGGCGTAACTGACGCGATTCGCACACGCCCGGAAATAGGCTTCCAGCGGGTCGTCGCCGCTCTGGACGATGGCTTCGTAAGGGAACTGAAGGACCAGATCGCGGAGCATGAATTCCCTGCCGTCCAGATCCTCGTACGCGACCCGCGCACCCGAGGTAGCCAGACCGGTGACCCCCGCCACCGGACACCTGTAGCCCATCCGCTGCAGGTCGGCAACCAGGTCCCGTCGCGCAGGCGCCAGCGGCCTTATCTCACCGGCCTTCTCGTCGAACCGCGGCTCATCACGCCCGCCGCCGTGCTGGTCGGCAGACTGCGACCAGTCGAACTGGTCGGCGATGCCGTCCAGGATGTCATCCGCGAACAACACATCCACCGCGACTTCCCTGCGGAGTCTGCGCAAATGGTCCAGCAGGAACTGGCGGTCGGCCCCCCGGCGAAGCGCGTGGCCGACCAACCGGTCCCCGGTCCCGCTGCTCAGGCTCTGCCACTGTTCTTGAGCGGCCTCAGTCAGGTTGCCCGCTACCACCCAGGGCCGGCAGCAGTCCGATAGCGCCAACCCCACCTCCAGCCCCCTGTGATGTGCGTACTTGACAAAACGAGCGGCGCTTTGGACGCCGCCTCGGGCCGACTTGGAGCGTTTGTTCACGACCCCCCGCGGCGCCAGCCTGCGCATGAGGTCAGGCACGTAGACTCGCTCGCACCCGGACTCTGCCAGCTCGTCCAGGCCCCGCTCCAGCGCCTCGGCATGCGGGTCGACGCCGATGGCCAGGGCGCCGCTCATCGCAGCCGCCTCGCGCACCAGGCCGACCGCCTCACAGTACTCGCGGTGAAGCTCCTCCCGAACGGTACAGTACAGGTTAGCCAGGTCTGTCTCCGTGTTCCCCTCGTTGTCGGCACACAGTATCTGAAGGGCCGGGAAGTCAAGGCACCCCCCCAGCTCGCCGCACAACTGGTGCCAGTGGATCAGGTAATTCCCACCGGAGCTCTTCTGAAACAGGGAGCGACAGGGGAACGGGGATTCGAAGGCCGTCACCAAGAGGTCATTGGCATTAAACTGAAAGGTGAAGCCCTGCAGAACGCTGAAGAACGGCAGGAACTGCTGCAACTGAACGGTGCTCTTGCCGAAGTGACACCACGACGTCGTGAAACCATCGCTCTTGTTGCGGAACGACTTCTGCAGCGGGTTGAACGGGCCGGCCATCCAGAAGGAGTTGCCCGTGGCCCTGCCGCCCAGCTCCCAGGTGGCGCGGTCCTGAACGCGGTAGATGCGGTACTTGCGCGAGCGGAACTTGTAGGAGTAAGAGAACCCCAAGAACTCCGTCTCGCCGACGGTGCGCTCCACGGCCTGGAGCTGGAGCTGCACAATCCCACCCCGGTCGCGCTCCTCATCTTGGTCCCACGGCCCGACGTTCCAGCGGTCCTGCCCATCTGTACAAACCCACTCCATTCGCCCGCATCGCTTCACATACGGAGTCAGCGTCAACGTAAGGGACTGCTTGCCCTTGCGCATGTCCTCCATGTGCAGCCGGCTGACCTCATAGCCGTCGGGCGTCCTGATGAGCGGCATAATGGGCAGCTCAGCCGAACGAAGCTTGCGCCTGCGCAGCTTGACCTGCCCCAGCCCTTTGAAGTTGCCCCCCTGCCTGAGGATCTCCACGGAAACGCCGTTGTCGAAGCTCAGTCTGTAGCTCTTCTCATACTCTTTCAGCCGCATCCCGGACCTCGCTGCTTTCTCGCCCCCTCGGCGCCCGCACCCTCTTTATAAACCGTGGCTCCCGACTTTGCAAGCCCACTCGGCGTCTCCATCGCTGCGGCCCGCGAAAGGTCCAGAGCTGCATTCGGGCCGCGCTCAAGCAGCGCCGCAGTGCAAGTGCCCACCGTCACAGGTCGAAGGGGGAGACGTAATCCCCTTCTCGGTCCCGGACCGTCAGCAGCCGCTCGCGTTGAGCCTGCAACAGCTCGAACACGATCCCGGGCGTATCGGGAACCTGTTCGCGGTAGATGCGCTCGATGCGGTCAATCTTGGCCAGGTGTTCCGGTATGCGAAGCCGGAACTGCTCGGTGTACTCCTCCGGCCAGTACTCCTTAGCCAGGTGCTCCTTGAAGAGGCGACGCAGGTCCCTGTAGGTGGGGATCAAGCCCGTGGGAGTGGTTATGGCCCCTATCTGGTCATGGACCCTCAGCTCCATCCATTTCAGCCAGGCGTGCTTGTCCTGCGGAGCGTTCAGGTAAGCGCCGTCGCTGCCCCTGATGAAGTAGTTGACGCCGAAGACGACCGGAGTCTGACGCAGGTCCGTTCCGAAGTCCAGGTTGGCCTGTATGTATCGGCCGATGGGGATCGAAACGAAGTCTATGTTGGACATGGGGTCGAAACGGCGCACCCCCTCTGCCCCGATCGTGGCGGCCGTTGATTGCGACTCCAGGGCGGCGCCCTTGGTAACGATCCCGTGGGCCCAGTCGAAGGCCTGCTCGACCGGCACCCAGGTGTCCGAGTCACGGCCCCCGTAGATCACGCCTTTGACCGGAACGCCGGTCGGATCGCCATGCCTGGGATCGTAATCCGCAAGGGCGGCCAGCCGGATGGTGTAGCGGGCGTTCCAGTGAGAGATGTCGATGGGATTGCTCGCCTCGTCTTCCTTGTCGGGCCACCACTCGCCGCCGTGGTTGACCCCGCGCTCGGGCATGGGCCGGCCGTCTCCCTGCCAGCGCGGCAAGCCCTCCTCGGTCACCAGCACGTTGGAGAATATCACCTCGCCCGGGGTGGTCAGCGCGCGCCAGATCAGCGGGTCATCCTCCGCGTTGGCGTTGCGGATGAGCCCGAATACACCGTTCTCCACGTTGACTGCATGGGCCTCGCCGTCAATCTTCCGCAGGTAAGCGATGTCGTCGCCCACTATCGTCTCGCCGGGCAGCATGGCGGTGGACGTCTTGCCGCAGCCGCTGGGGAAGGCGCCCGTGAAATAGGTCACACGCCCCTCCGGGCCGCGAACGCCCATGACCAGCATGTGCTCGGCGAGCCAGTCCTCCGACGCTGCCTTGCGAATAGCCAGCCGCAGAGCCAGCTTCTTCAGCCCCACCGTATTGCCCGCGTACTGGGTGTTGGTGCTGTAGATGATCTTGTCCTCGCGGTCGATAAAAATGCGCCTCTTGTCTATGTCCGCGCTCACGCCGTCCTCCAGCCTGCCCTGGCTGTGGACGAACCGGAAGAAGTCCGCCTCCGGCCCCAGCGCCTTCAACTGCTCGTAGCCCGGGCGGTACAGGATGTCCTCGCTGTGGGCCACGTAGCTGGAGTCCGTCAGTTGCACGGCCGGTATGGAAAAAGCGGAGTCCCTGGGCCCCAGCACATAGAACCGCACGTACAACTCCTTGCCCAGCATGCTGTTGCGAAGGTAGGACATCACCTCTTCCAGGCCCGTTTCCCTGTCGATCGTCCTGAGCCTCTCGCCGAGGTTGGAATGACCCGATACGAGGTACTTGGTGTTGCCGGGGTCCCTGCCCTGGTCGTGATAGCTGTCGAAGTGCACCGTGTGGCCTGGCGTGGCCAGCTCTCTCTCCTCGCCAGTCTCGATGGCGCGCCGACGGACATGCGCGATGTCCTCGTCGGAGTCCGTGCTGACGAAGACTGAAGCCGGGTCACAGTGCTCAGCGAATCTGGCCACGAACCGCTCGACCTTCGGATTCTCCAAGGCCACCAGTTTGCGGTAGTTGGCTTCGTCCAGCCTTCGGTGCAGTATGCGCTGGTAGTCCTTCATGGACTGCAAGATCCCATCCTCTGGACACAGGCGAAGGCAAGGGCACGTACAACGGCCCTTGCGCAAGCGCCTCAGGCTCCTGCATAGGAGTCGAGGCGCTCTGAATCCCCCACTGACTGCTTCGAGGCACCCGGGTGCTGAGCACGTGATTCTACCGCATCGTCCGCCCCAGTCAAGTGCGCCTGGATATCCCATAAATGTGGTAACGACCGGGAGCCGGCACGGCGACACGTCCACCGGCCATGCAAGGGGCAGCCCGCCCCAGAGGCAGACCGCGCCGCTCGCCGGGCTGCGGGAGATTATGCGCAGGCGTCCCGCCGCTCAAGAGCCCTCTTGAAGGCGTCAGGCCAGATCCTTGCAGTTGTGCTTTACTTCGGCCCCGGCACTGTGTCTAGAATCATCGGGTTGGTGTCACTGGCGCGAGCCGGCGGGCAGTTGATGGCTTCTGATGGCGGCAAGAGGGCATGGACCGTACTGAACCTGCTCAACTGGACCACACGTTACTTCGAGACAAAAGGCATCGACAATGCGCGCCTGAACGCCGAAGTGCTCCTGGGGAAGACCCTCGGGCTTGAAAGGATCATGCTCTACGCGCGGTTCGACCAGGTGGTGACGGATGATCAACGCGACCGGTTCCGGGAGCTGGTCAGGAGGCGAGCAGCTCGGGAGCCGCTTCAGCATCTGGTCGGCACGTGCGAGTTCTACGGGCGAACGTTCGAGGTGAACTCGGCGGTCATGGTCCCGAGACAGGAAACGGAACTGGTGGTGGCTAAGTGCCTGGAGAAGGTCGCCGACGGCGCCGACGGCGTCTGGGTGGCCGACCTGGGCACAGGCAGCGGCATCATCGCCGTCAGCCTGGCGGCTGAGCGGCCCGGCCTCCAAGTCGTCGCCACCGATGCCAGCGAAGATGCGCTGGCGGTGGCCGAGCGCAACGCCCGGGCTCACGGCGTCCAGAGCCGCGTCCGGTTTGCCCGGGGCGACCTGACGGAGCCGGTGCGCCGGCACCTGCCGCCCGGCCGCGAATGCGTCGATCTGGTCGCGTCGAATCCCCCTTACGTTCCCACGGGCCAGATCGAGCGGCTTGAGCCCGAAGTGCGGGACCATGAGCCACGCGAGGCGCTCGACGGCGGCCCGGACGGGCTGGGGGTCATCCGTCGCCTCATCCCGGAGGCGGCGGAACTGCTGTGCCCGGCAGGATGGCTGGTCTTCGAGATGGGGGAAGGCCAGGCGAATGCCGTCCGGGAGCTGATTCGTCAGGAAGGCGCCCTCGCCTCCGACGCTCTGGAGACGGAGCTTGACGCGGGAGGCTGCGAGAGGGTGGCCTGCGTGCAGAAACGGGCCGGGTAAGGAGAGGCGCCGGATGGAACAGATCGTCGTGCAGGGAGGCCGGCCGCTGGGTGGCTCGGTCCGCGTGAACGGCGCCAAGAACGCCGCTCTGCCCATCATGGCCGCCTCTATCCTTACCGAGGGGCCCACGGTCCTGCGCCGCGTCCCTCGGCTGACCGACGTCGAAACGATCTCGGAGATACTGCGCGCGCTGGGCGTGGCGCTCGAATGGATCGGGCCGGACAGCCTGCGTCTCGAGCCCACGGCAAACGGTTCCGTCGAGCCGCCGCTCCACCTCGTCCGGGAGATGCGTGCCAGCGTATGCGTTCTGGGGCCCTTGCTGGCCATGAGGGGCGCTGCAAGCATGGCCATGCCGGGCGGCTGCGTTATTGGCAGGCGCCCCATCGACCTGCACCTGAAGGGACTCCGCGCGCTGGGCGCGCGCTTCGAAACCGAAGGGCCCTACATCCGCGCAGAGGCCGGGCGCCTGCGCGGCGCTCCCATCGACATGGCCGGGGCGCACGGCTCGACCGTCCTGGGCACGGCAAACGTCATGATGGCCGCCACGCTGGCCGAAGGCCGCACCGTCATCGATCACGCGGCGCGCGAGCCGGAGATCCAGGACCTGGCCAGATTTCTGAACGCCTGCGGCGCGCGGATACGCGGGGCCGGCACGCCAAGGATTGTGGTTGATGGCGTACGGGGCCTCCACGGGACCGACCACAGCATCATCGCCGACCGTATCGAGGCCGGCACGTTCCTGGCAGCCGTGGCTGCCGCCGGAGGCGAAGTCACGCTGGCGGAGGCCTGCCCCGAGCACATGCGGGCCGTCCTCGGAGTGATGCGCCGCATGGGCCTGGAGTTCCGCCTTGACGGAGGGGAATTGACAGCCAGCCGGGCGGCTCCTTTGCGTGCCGTGCACCTTGTGGCCACTCCCCACCCAGGCGTGCCGACGGACATGCAGCCGCAGCTCACCGCGGTGCTCTGCCTGGCCGGGGGCGAGAGCACGGTGTGCGACACGGTCTACCCCGGCCGGTTCACCCACGTGGCGGAGTTGGAGCGCATGGGGGCCTGCATATCGCGCCGGCCGGGCAAGGCCATCGTCCGTGGAGTGGACTCGCTGC
>CAYUDW010000062.1:0-17722 GCA_964442595.1 uncultured candidatus Brocadiaceae bacterium | reverse complement strand
CAGCCCATATCCGCTCCGTCGCGCAGGACGCGGGCGTGACGATCCTCTGAGGCCCAGCCGGGGCGAGCGACGCCCCCGGCCGGGCTCCACAACCCAAGGTCCTCAACGGGGGGCCAACCGTGTGGGGCGCGGGGGATCCCGGACGGGGCTTGACATATATAACGAATCGTAGTATTCTATTCAGACTATGAGGGACGCGGCGAACACTTCCACTCTGTGGCTGGCCATCCTCGGGCTGATCCGCCAGGAGCCCAGGTCGGGCTACGATCTGCAGAAGGTCTTCTCCACCACTCCGATGGGCCATTTCAGCGCGAGCCCGGGGGCCATCTACCCGGCCCTGAAGCGGTTCGAAGATGGCGGGCTGGTTGAGGGGCGCGTGGACGACGAGCGGGAGCTCAGGCCGCGCAAGCTCTATTCGCTGACTCCGAAGGGCGAGGAGGCGCTGAGACGTCGGATCTCCCGGCCCGTCACGCGCGACGACGTCATATGGCATCTCGACGACGTGATGCTTCGCTTTGCGTTCGGCGGCGCCATGCTGGGCCGTGACTGGGCCCTGGCTTTCCTGGAGGAGCTTGCCGGACAGATCGAGTCCTACGTTTCGTATCTGGATGAGCAGCTAGGTGCCTTGGACGAGGAGGGCGGGCCGTATGGCCGATACGCTCTTGAGCACGGCGCCGCGATGTATCGGGCGGCGGGCCGTTGGGCTCGGCGCGTCATTGAGGAGCTCAAGAAGGAGGATTAGGCGATGGAAAGAGGCCATACACTGGTCCTGGTCTGTGCGTTGCTGCTGGTGGCGACCGGCTGCGCCGCCCAAGGGGAGGCGACCCGGGCGGCAGCCGCGCCCGAGTCTGTTCTGCTGAGGGGGTACGATCTGGGGGGCAAGCGCGTGCCAGAGCCCCGCTACTACCACATGGAGACGGAGGTCGTGACCTACGCCAAGGACGGCACGCGAGCGGGTACGGTCACGTACCGGCTGTACCTCATGTGCACACCCCCGACTCGCCCCGAGCGGGCGGCGTACCAGTACACCTGCGCCAAACTCACGATCCAGAGAGGGCAGGAGCCGGAGGTGAGCATCCCGGCGCTGACCGGCTGGTCGTACGAGTTCAGCCGGGGCGAGAGCGGCCTGGACGAGAAGGGGCAGGTGCTGGGCATAGAGCACGCCAGGTTCGAAGGGCTCACCGACAGCAAAGGCGCTCTCCTGCAGCCTGACGTCGCTTACACCGTCTACAACAGCTTCATCGACTTCCACGCGTTCTGCAACGTCTTCGCCGAACCGGCCCCGGACGGCGGCGGCATTCAGGACCTGAAGATGATCGGGCAGAAGATCGTCCACGCAGCGGCTCACTCCGAGGCGCCCGTCAACCTGGGGAGCAACATCGCCGAGGGGTCGTACTACAAGAACGGCGAGGTGACCCTCGAGTTCAAGGGCCTGAGCGTGGTGGACGGCGTCCCGTGCGCGATCATTGCCTATGACTCCGGCGAGGGTGCGTTCAAGATGCTCACCGAGCCCATGCTGGGCATGCAGGTGACGACGGTCGGCGCGTCCCATTACTTCGGCGACCTGTACGTCGAGCTGGACTCGAAATGGGTCCGCAAGGCTACCATGGGCGAGATGGTCGTCGCCGAGGCGACCATGGACGAGGAGACGCTGGCCGACTTCGCCGTGGAGCGCGCGCTCACGATAAGGGCGGTGACCGAAGAAGCGTTCGCGAAGCCCGCACGGGAGTCGTAGGGAAAGGGGTCCGGTGTATCCGTGGGCAGCATGCGGGGGTCGCCTTCCGATCGTGCTGCCCCGTGCCCGTCAGGATTGACGAACGCGCGCGCAGTGCGTATGATCGGGCGCGCGAGGCGGAGCGTTTTCTCGCGTGTCCTGTTGCTTGTGTTCCTTCCGTCGAGGACGCGACGATGAGTGACGAAGGTCCGGTCGTGAGCAAAGGGAGGGCAAGGGTGGTCAGACGGATCGTCGTGGTTCTGGTGGGGCTTGCGGCGCTGGCCATCGTCCCGCTCGTCCGTTACGCATCGGGAGAGGACTGGGCGTCGGACACGATGATCGCGGCCTACATCATGTCCGGCCTGGTGATCGCGGCCGAGATCGCCGTCATCATCCTTCTGAAGACGGCCAGGACGCGCTACTCGGTGGAACGAAGGATACGTGAGCACCGGGACGTGCACGAGTACGTGATCCTGTGGAACAGGCCGCGCTGGATCCTCTACACGCCCACCATGGCGATGGCCGTGCTGTTCGGCATCTTCCTTTGCCTGCGGCAGTGGGGGCTGTTTCCCCAGGTGGTGACGCCGCGGATACTCGGCGGCGTCTGGATCGTGCTCGGGTTCTTCAACGTGCTGGTCGAGCAGTTCCACATGAGCATCAAGGTGGTCTTCATCGTGGTTCCCACGGTGGGAGCTTTGCTCCTGGTGCTGCACCTGGTGGGATATGCGGACGAGGCGATCCGCCTGCTGCGTTGCACGGCGGTCGAGATACCGCCGAAGCTCTATTTCATCGCGGCTCTTGTGGTCGCGGTCGTCATCGGCATCGGGTGGACCCACGGGTTATTCCACTACATGGCCATCACGCCAAACGTGGCGGACCTGCAGCGCGGCCTGACTGAAACCGGACGGCAGATCAAGAACGCCGACTACGACGTGGATTTCGACGCGACGGACGTGGTCGAGCGGTGGCTGTTCGGCTTCGGCCGCATCATCATCAGCTTCCGGGACCCGAACCGGCCGCCGATGGTGTTCTTCGTGCCCCGCGCTTCGCTGGTGGACGAAAGGATCCGGCGAGTGCGCAGCGTAACGGCCATTGACATGCCGCCCAACGAGGAGCAGGCCTGAGCCGGTCGACGGCGGCTCACCTTCCGCCGCTGGGCGCTCAGGTCGGCAGGTTCCCTTCGAGTACGCTGCGGATGGCTTCGGTCATTCTGCGATCGCTGACGTCCCGCAGGGCCCCTTGCACGACCGGCTTGCCCTCGTGCTGGATCGAGAGCAGGCTCAGCTCTCCCCAATAGCGCCTGCCGTCCCGGCGGGCCATGACCATTTCCTCCCGATGCACCTGCCCGCTTGCGGCCAGGACTTTCTGGAAGATCTCCGCGAGTTGGGCGTGCGAGTCCGACGCGGCCAGGTCCTGTATGCTCATGCCGACCGCCTGGGCGTGCTCGTAACCCGTGGTGCTGCCCGTGGCCGGGTTGCACCACGTGATATTGCCTTCGGCGTCGCTGATGAAGAGCATTTCGGGGACGGCCGCCGCCAGTCCGGCCAGGCCCTCCGCGCCGGCGTCTGAGGGGACTTCGACCACCACCCTTTCGGCCTCCGGGGCCGTTGCGGCCTCGATGACCGTCAGCACCAGGAGGGCCTCATCATCCTTGCCGAGCGCCGCGGCGCTGATCCCGACGGAGACGCCCGAGCCGTCTCGCTTCTCGAGGGTAGACTGCCCGGCGGCCGAGCCCGTCCGGGCGGCTTCAAGAAGCCAGTCGCTGAAGTCGTCCCTCTCCTTTGGCTGGACCAGGCTCTCGAAAGGCTGGCCGATCACTGCTTCCTCGTTTTCGCCCACCATGTCGCACAGGGCGCCATTGGCGTACTGCACCCCGCCCTCGGAGTCGACCATCGCCATGCCGGCGGCGGCTCCTTCGGTCAGGCTGCGGTAGAGCCACTCGCGGTCCTTCAGGTCCTGGGCTTCCGGGGCGTCTGCCCCGGCCTCACCGAGCAGAGCGACCGCGCCCGAGACCTTGCCGGAGTAGGAAAGCACGGGCCATGCGCGTACGCTGAAGCTCGTGTTCAGTCCCTCGGGTTGCACCTGTCCCGCGACCGGTTCGGATGATTGGAGCACGCGCAGCAGTGGGCACTCGTCCGGCGGCTCCTCTTCGCCGTAGATGACCTCGGAGTACGACTTGCCGATCAGGTCCTCCTCGGCCTTGCGAAGGCCCTTCATGGTGGCAGGATTGGCCTGTATGACGGTGTAATCGGCGGCCACGTGCATCAGCATTGCGCCAAGGGCGCTGATGGGTTCGGGCCAGGCTTCGCTGACGGCCTTGCCTTCCCTGGCCTTCTCGCGCTGGGCCACCGCCCTGTCCCTGCGTGCCCATTGAGCGATGATAAGGGGGATGATGCTGGCGAAGTGCGGCTCCTTGAGGATGTGGTAGTCGCCGCCGGCTTCGAGTATCTGCACCGCCGTCTCCGGATCCCACTTCTCGGTTAAGCAGACGACCAGCAGGGCGGGCTCCTTGATCTTCAGTATCTGGATAAGCCCCGCGGCGGCGTCCGGAGCGGTGTCCCAGTCCAGAACGACGACTTCCGCCCGCACGCGGCTGCTCATCGTGTCTGAGGTGGACACGCCGTAGTCGGCCGTGGAGATCTCGATGTTCTTGAGGGTACCCTCGACGGCCTGCACCATGGCCTCCAGGTCGCTCTTGATGTTCTCGATGATCATCACGCGCACGAACCGGTCCAGATCGATTCTCTCGGCCTCCGGCCGAGCGGCGGGTCTGGGCGGCGCCTCTTCGAATGCCGACGCGCGCTCTGAGGCACGCTCCTCCGCTTCCGCGGCCGATATAGTGGCCTTGGCGCCCCGACCTTCGGCGTCGCGCTTCTCTTCGGCGGCTTTCACGCGGTCCAGCGCCTCCTGGGCCCGCGGGTAACCCATGTGATGCGCTCTCTCGAGGGCAATGGCGGCGACGTCCAGGTTCCCGACTCTGTACAGACAGACACCCAGGCCGAACCACGCGCGGGAATCCCTCGGATCGACTTCCGTCGCCTGAAGGTAGGCCTCCACGGCGTCCTGGTACTTCCTCTGCCTGACCAGTTCGGCGGCTTTCCTCAGCAAATGCGTTGCTTTCGCCATTGTTCTCGCCTTTCGCTGGGCCAAGTCCCGGAAACGTCGACACCTCCCGGGAATCGAGACCGGGAAACAGACGCCTACATTCTAACCTACTTCTGCTGCGAGCGCACCGGGTTTCTGCCATTCCTGACGAGCCACCTGCGGGCCTCCGCAACCGGGAAATCGCTTTGCCCGACAGTTGCGATGCGCTAGAATAGCGAGGGACTTTGGCAAAGCGGAGTGCTCCAGAGCGTGAGGCGTCACAGGCCGTGAGCGACGCGGAAGAACCAAAAAGGTACGGCAAGTGCGTGGTGGAAAGGGAGATAGGCCGGGGGGCCAGGGCCATCGTCTACCTCGCCGAGCATGAGGGACTCCAGATTCCCGTCGCCCTGAAGGTCATGCGCAAGGACAACGGGATCGAGGAGGAGCAGTTCGCCGAACGTTTCATGCGTGAGGCCCGCCTTACCGCCCAGCTCAACCACAGCAACATCGTGCGCGTCTACGACTGCGGCGAGACCGAAGACTCCTACTACCTGATCCTGGAGTACATTGAAGGCGATACTTGCAAGGACCGGCTGAGCCAGGACGGCGCGTTCGGGTGGCAGACCGCCGTCCGCATTATCCGCCAGGTCGCCGACGGGCTCGGGTACGCCAACAAGAAGGGCATCATCCACAGGGATCTGAAGCCAGAAAACATCATGGTCGACGCCGAAGGGAACGCCCACCTGGCCGACCTCGGCCTGGCCAAGCAGATAGTCGCCGAACAGGCGTCGGCCACCGTGGACGGGGACGTGCTGGGCACGCCTTACTACATGAGCCCCGAACAGGTCCGACAGCCCGGCAGCGTGGACTTCCGGGCGGACATCTACTCGCTCGGCGCCACCCTCTACCACATGGCCACGGGCACAGTACCGTTCGAGGCGAATACGCCCTTCGAGATAATGACGAAGCACCTGAGCACGCCTCTCACGCCGCCCGAAGAGATAGAGCCGGACCTGCCACCGGCCCTGAGCGGCATCATCATGCGCATGATGGCGAAGGAGCCGCAAGACCGGTATCAAAGCTATCACGAGCTGATCCGGGAGCTGAATGTCTTGCTGGGCGATGAGACCGAAGGCACGGGGCGGGACGGGGCCCCGGCCGCCGGCGTCGAGCAGGCCGGTGAGGCAGGCGAAGCGGTCTTCGATGCCGAACTCGCTGCTGCGCAGGTCGCGGAGGAGCCGACCGTCCCCCGGGAAGCTCACACTGCCCCGCCCACTGTCCGAGCGGCAGCGCTGCCGGTGGCGATGCAGAACGTCCAGGCCAAGCTGCTCGGCATACTGTCGCTTCTGGCGTGTACGTTTCTCCTTGTGTGTCTTTACCAGCTCCTGCTCGGCACTGCGGGCCTCCCGGTGGCGCTGTCCGTATTGGTCGTCCTGGTAGCGGCCTGGGTTGCGTGGGGCTATGCACTCCGGCATGGGGGCAGCGTCTCTCCGGCGGAAGCAGATTCAGACCCGGTGCTCAAGCGCGTCCTCGACGCGCTGGCGGGCCTCGGAGACCGCCTTTCGCTGCCGCCTCCGCGCGTCCGCGCGACGGACTGTGAGGAGGACGTGTGGTCCGCCTACAGTTTCTTCTCGCGCCGTGCCTCGCTTCACGTCCCCCTCGGATGGCTGCGAGAGGCCGGTCTGAACGAGAAGGAGATGGAAGCGTATCTCGCGCAGGCTCTGGGGAGCGTGTTCTCCGGAGATTCCGACTTGAGGACGTTGCTGGCCGTCCCCGCCGGCCTGCTGGCAGGCGGCAGATGGCTGGGCGAGCGAGCACTGAAGGTGTTTAGCCCTGCGGACTCGCGCGTCCGGTTGCGCTTTGCCCAGTTGTTTGCCTTGGCTGCGTTGGTGGGCGCGTGTGCCGTTGCGGCTGCGCTCTTCTTCGTTTCCTTCTGGGCGGGGGCCGCGGCCTTGGTCTTCTTCGGGTTGCTGGTGCTCGTCAGCGGGTTCGAACGATATTGCCGGTGTGCGGGCGATGCATTTGCGGCCAGGGTGATGGGCAGCCGCCCTGTTGCTGCCTCGATGATTGTTACGTCGGGGCTTTCGGGCGTGGAACGTTACGGGCTGGTTCGCGAGTGCGTGGGCGAATTCGAGGCCGACAGGTGGTCAGGTGAGATGCCCCCGCCGGACGTGCGCCGCGGTTGGCTGGGCAGCATTGCGGCCCACTACGCGGAGATCGAGTATGTACCCAGCACGCTGGAAACCGCTCGAAAGCTCTTCCGGACGGTGCCACTTGCGGCCGAGCGGCTGAACCGGCTGGCGGGCGTCCCTCGCGGCCGCGCCACGAGCGTCCGGATTGTGGACTTCGCCAGGGCAGTGTTCGGGCGACTGCTCGGCGTTCGGCGCGCGCGCGCCATGACGGTGGGGGAGCTTGGGGCCACCCGGCTTGCTGCCGGTCTCGGGGCGTTTGCCGGGCTGCTGGTCGTCGGCAGCACGGCGGCCCTGTTCTTGCAGGAGTCCGCTTACTATCCCTTCTTCCTAGTGGTGACGGCCGTGCTGGGAGCGGCTCTGGGCGTAGTCCTGTCCTGGCAGGCCAGCATAGAAGGGCTCCTGGCGGCCAAGGTCGGCTGGAAGGTCACGGTTGCGGGGGTCTTCCTTGTGTGTGTCAGCATGCTGGCGTTCTGCCTGGTCGGGCTGCGTGCACTGGCGCCCTTCGCGCTTCAGGTTCCCGTCTACCTGCCTCTCGTCGTGCTTGCAGCCGGCGGCGCGGCGGCTGCGTTCGCCCGCCTGACGGGCGTCGCCGGTCCCGGGCCTGCACCTGAGGTGGCTCAGGTGGAGGGGGAGGCCGCAGCGCCGGTCGAACCCGCCGCTGCGCAACCGGCGGCCGGGGTCGCCGTCGGGGACGAAGCCGCGCAAGAGCAGGCGTCGCCGGAACCGGGGGCTGTGCAGCCCGAGTCCGCGGGCGCGGAGCCGGCCGAGGAAGAAGCGCCGGCCGGAGAGGCGCAGCCAGCCGTGCGTCCTGAAGACCTGCCCCAGCCCGCCTCTGTCTCAGCCGCGGCCGGGGCACCCGAGCCGGCGGTCGAGGAGCCGGTCCCAGGCGACGAGGAGGTGCCCGCGGAGGAAGAGGCGGGTTTAGAGTCCGAGATCGAGACAGCCCTCGATTTGGGTCCGGAGGAGCCAGCCCAAAGCCAGGCTCTGCCCGAGGAGCGGGAAGAGCCTGTGGCAGGGGCCCCTGAGTCCGCAAAGGTGACCGAACACGTGGACACGGAGTACGGGCTGGACAAGTGGCCGCCCAGGCAGCCCGAGGACGCTGAGGTGCCTGCGACGGAGACGCCTGCGGCCGAGGCCCCTGCGGCGGAGGAACCCGTGGCGGGACCTGAAGCTTGGGAGGAGTCCGAGCCGACGGAGGAACCCTCCGAACCCCCGCAGCACGAAGAGCTGTCCGACGAGGAGGCAGAGTGCGGACAGGTCGAGGAGAAGGACTCGGGGGGCCAGGCGGGTCCACCTTCCGAAAGCGCCCAGCAGGAGGAGACTCCCGACGGCGAGACTGAGCCCGAGGAAGCTTGAGGGCCGTCGGCCGAGCCTGCCCCTTCACACCGCCGCCCGAATCACCCTCGTTGTTGAGCGAGAGGGATCCCCGCGCGGCCATCTTCGCCAGCCGAAGGAGATGCGTGCGCTCGTAGGCATCCGCGCCGACGTGCGGCGCCAGCACGCCGCCGCACTCCGCGATCCTCTCGATCACCGACAGGCTCAACCCTCCGTCGTCGACGATCACGGCCCGGTTCCTCCATGCTGTGGCTGTGCGGCAACGGCCGCAGAGCGTAGGAGAGGCCGGGGGAGGGGGGTCTGCAAGTCCTGAGCGAAGCGGCGTTTGCGGGCGTGGACGGCCATTGAACAACATGGGCGCGACCGCTAGAATGGGAGGTAGGATAGTCGTTAGCGTCTCGGCGAAAGGCGGACCATGAAGGCCCAGGAACACAGGGGCGAAGTGATCGAGGTGGAGAGCGATCAGGCGGTCGTTCAACTCGAAACGGACGAGCAGTGCGGCTTTCACCTCAAGTGCGCGTGCTGTGGCTGGTCGGCCCGAGAACCGCGGCTGATCCGCGTGTCGCGCGATGATCTTGCCCCCGGGGATGCCGTTCGCGTGCTCATCCCTGCCTACGCCGGCTACCTCAGCATTCTGGTGGTCTTTGTGCTGCCCGTCATGCTTTTCGTTGCCGGGCTGCTGGTGGGTGGCCGGTTCGAGGACGGGTCAGGTGCTCATGGCATGCCCACCGTCGTGGGTGGCGTGGCGGGCTTTGCGCTGGCGGTGCTGGTGGCCGCGTTCGTGAACCGCAGGCTCATGGGAGCCGGCAGCTTCCAGGTGGTCCGCCTCGGCCCTGATGGCCCGTCTCGGGAAGGGCCCGGCGGCGCCTGACCTTCGCCCATGTCGGACCTGGCTGCTGGCGACGTCCGCAACTCTTTTGACATCTTTTGCAGGGCGGGTTAACATCCTCGCGCGTGGCCCTAGATGCCCGATCGTCTCATGTGGTCCATGCGCATCTCGTAGAGAAGCGAATTCCGACCGTGGAAGTCCTGCCGGTGTTCCATCTGACTGACGGGAGCGTTTTGCTGAGCGGCAGCCCGAGTTTCGCGCTTGTGTCGCACGCGATGCTGGGCCAGGTGCCTTTCCGCCTGGTTTGGGCCATGGCGGTCCTGGGCTTTGGCGTCGTCCTGGTGATCTCGATTCTGGTGCTCCTGGCGCGGGAGTCCGGTTCGGAGACGCGGTGGGTGGCCGAGCGGGAGCAGGAGTCCGGACGGCACCTGCAACGACTGAGCCGGCTGCTGCGAGCCATTCGGGCCATCAACACCCTGGTGGTCGCCGAGCGCGACCCCAAGCAGTTGCTGGAGAAGGCGTGCAGTTCGCTGGTTGCGACGCGCGGCTACAGGCTGGGCTGGATAGGTCTGACTGAGGAGGGGACGAAGCGCGTCCGGCCGGTCACGCAGGCCGGCTTCGAGCAAGGGTATCTGAAACAGATCGAAGTGACCTGGGACGACTCGCCGACCGGTGGGGGGCCGACGGGGACGGCCATGAAGACGGGCGAGCCCAGCGTGATGCGCGACATCGAGACCGCGCCGGAATTCCGCCCCTGGCGCGCACAGGCCCTGAAGCGCGGCTACCGTTCCTCGGCCGCTTTGCCTCTGCGGTTCGAGGGGCGCGTGCTGGGCGCCCTGAACGTCTACTCGGAAATGCCCGATGCGTTCGACATCGAGGAGATCGGACTGCTTCAGGAGGTGGCCGACCACCTTGCCTACGCTCTGGGTTCCATCCGGCTGGAGGAGCAGGTGGCTCAGGCCGAGCACAGAGCGCAGGAGGCAGAACGGGTCCAGTCAGCATTCATGCACGCGCCGCTGGGCATGCTGGTCACCGACGGGGAGGGCACCGTTACGGGCATCAACAGCCGGATGTTGGCGTTCCTCAATGGACTTCATACGGCCGGTCAGGTCGTCGGCCGCATCAAGCTCCCGAAGCTGGACGTGTTCAGCGGCCCCGCGGGTCGGGCCGCACTCCGGAGGGTGTTGAGCGAAGGGCAGGCGACCGAGTTCGAGTGCCGCGTGGTCGGCGGCGGGGGCGTTCGGCACATCCTCGCCTGCCAGGGCGTGCCCGTCCGCGGCGAAGACGGGCAGCTGACCGACACCCTCTGGTTCGTGCACGACGTGGGGGACTGAACGGTCCTCCGGGCCTGCTTTCAGGCTGGCTCCTGCCCCGGCGTGCCCACGATGTGTCCCCCCTCCTCCGGACTCAGCCCCGCCGTCCGCTCCACAGACGCAGAGCGATGCAGCTGATTGCCCCCCCGGCCACGAAAGTGCCGAGCAAGAGAAGGGACACAGGGACCTCGGGGCTCCAGAACAGGACCTCCACGGTCGCGGGCTGCCTGTTCTGGAAGAAGAGGATGAGCAAGAGCACGACCACGATCAAGACGAGGATGAATTTCAGCCGTTTGAACCATCCTCCCTTTTTCGTGTTGGCCTGCGCTGCCTTAGGGTTTCGCTCGGTGTTCATGCGCCGCGCCTCCGTCACTGCGATTCGGGGAGAGCAGTCTTCCCGTCCGGGCCCTCAGCCGCGTCGTCCGGCGGCAGGTCGAGTATGTGGCCCATTTTCTCCTTCTTGGTGCGCAGGTAAGCCAGGTTTTCCTTGCGGGGCGGCACCTGGATCGGGACCCGCTCCACGATCTCCAGTCCGTAGCCGCCCAGGGCGTGGAACTTCCGCGGGTTGTTGGTGAGCAGCCGTATCTTGCGCACGCCCAGGTGGCGCAGTATCTGCGCTCCTGTGCCGTACTCCCGCTTATCCGCCGGAAAGCCGAGCTGCTTGTTCGCCTCAACCGTGTCCAACCCGTCCTCCTGCAGGACGTAGGCGTGCAGCTTGTTCTCCAGCCCGATGCCGCGCCCCTCCTGCCTCATGTAGAGCAGCAGTCCCCGTCCCGCTTCCTGGATTGCCTGGAGGGCGGCCTCGAGCTGCTCCCCGCAGTCGCAGCGGTACGAGTGCAGAATGTCGCCGGTAAAACACTCGTCGTGGACGCGCACGAGCACCGGTTCGTCGATCGGAGGGGCAGGCCTGTCGTCCGGCGTGCCAACATCTCCGCAGCAGATGGCCACGTGTTGCTTGTCGTCCACCATCGAACGGTAGAAGTGGAGTTTGAAGGGCCCGTAGCGGGTCGGCAGGTCCACGCACACGCTCTTGGTGACGAGGTATTCCGACCGGTGCCGATGGCGGATCAGGTCCGCGATGGAGCAGATCTTGAAGCCGAACCGCTCGGCCATCGCCCGGAGTTCCGGCAGCCTGGCCATGGTGCCGTCTTCGTTCATCACCTCGCAAATGACTGTGGCGGGCTTGAGGCCGGCCAGCCGGGCAAGGTCTACGGCTGCCTCCGTGTGGCCCGCGCGCACGAGCGTGCCTCCCGGCCTGGCCAGGAGGGGCATCACGTGGCCCGGCCGGACCAGGTCCTCCGGGCGCGCATCGTCGGCGATGATAGTCTGGATCGTGCGCGCCCGGTCCTGCGCGCTGACTCCCGTGGTGATGCCGTCGCGGGCGTCCACAGTGACCGTGAACGGAGTGCCGAACGCGCTGCGGTTCTCCTCGACCATGGGCGGCAGCTCGAGCTTGGCGGCGAGCTCCGGCCCGATGGCAACGCACAGGAACCCGCGCGCATTGTTGAGCAGGAATACAATGGTGTCCGCCGTGACGTGCTCGGCCGCCACGCAGATGTCCCCCTCGTTCTCGCGGTCCTCCTCGTCCACGATGATGACGGGCCGCCCGGCCCGGAACTCGTCCAGGGCGGACGGGATGTCGCTCAAGGCGGTCGGTTTGCCTCGTTCCTGGCTCATGTCCAAGGGCGGATAGCGGTGAGGAGGACCGAGGCGGCTCGAGGGATCAGCCGTCCCGGCCGTGGGTTCTCTCAAACCATTCTACAAACCGGGCTATCCCCTCCGCAATCGGGAAGCGCGGCTCGTAGCCCAGCAGGCGATGCGCCTTGGATATGTCGGCGTACGTGACCGGAACATCCCCCGGCTGGTCCGGCAGCCGTTCTACGCGGGCCTTCCTGCCCAGCGCCCCTTCGATCAGCCCGATCAGCTCGCTCAGCGCGACCGGTTCCGAATTACCCAGGTTGATGATCTCGAAGCTGATCGACTCCGGCTCGAGCGCCATGGCCGCCGTGATGCCGTCCACGATGTCGCCGCAATAGGTGTAGTCGCGCCGGCTCGTGCCGTCGCCATAGACGGGTATGGGCCGGCCCTCCGCGATCAGGCGCGTGAACTTGTGGATTGCCAGGTCCGGACGCTGGCGCGGTCCGTACACGGTGAAGAAACGGAGGCAGATCGTGGGAATCCCGTAAAGCTGGTGGTATACGTGGCAGATCAGCTCCCCCGCGCGTTTCGTCGCGGCATAGGGCGATATCGGCCGGGTGACCGGATCGCTCTCGCTGAAGGGCACCTTGTCGTTGATGCCGTAGACGGAGGAGCTGGAGCCGAAAACGAACGTGCGCACCGTGCCGGCCCGGCGGACGGCCTCCAGGACGTTCACGGTGCCGCCGCAGTTGACCTCGACGTAGGCGGCGGGATCCTCGATGGAGGGCCGGACCCCCGCGCGAGCGGCCAGGTGCACAACCCGGTCGATGTCGTGGGCATCGAAGACGGACTCGCACGCGCGCGCGTCCCGGATGTCGGCCTCGACCAGGTCCATGCGGCCGCTGGCGAGGGCCGACTCGATGTTGGCCCGCTTCACCTCGGGCGAGTAGTAGTCGTCGAAGCTGTCCAGGCAGACCACGTGTGTTCCTTCCTGCTCGACCAGCCGGTCGATCAGGTGACTGCCGATGAAGCCCGCACCGCCCGTGACCAGGATGCTCATGTTCCGCCGTCCGTGCCGGGAGTCAAACGAAGACGCCGTCTTTCATGGGTAGAATCTACCACGACGTGGCGGCAGCGACAAGCCGAGCCGGAGGGATCAACGGCGCATGGACTGAACAGCTGGAAGGAACTGCCCGTCCTCAGGAGCGGGTCGGCGCGAAGATGCTGCGGAAGGTGTAGACGCGAAAGCGCTGATCCGTGCCGTAGCCGATGGTGATGACAATGTGCGCCTCCTGCCCCGTGGCGTCCGTGGGGTAGAACTGCAGCGTGTAGTAGAAGCCCGGGTAGTAGGGGTGCTCCCTGGCAACGGTCACGGGCGTGCCGGCCAAGTGGGCCACGACCTGGGTGCCGCCCCAGCCACGCACGTCCGGAATGCCGTCGCCATCGGCGTCGGTGGGTTTCAGCACGAAGCTCGCCGGGCCGCACGACTCGTAGGGCATCCACTCTTCCTCGATCACAACGTAGCCTTCGTTGGGGGCGCCCGTCGGCCCCGGTGATCCTGCGGGATCTCCTCTGACAGCCACGGTGTCGATCACGGGAGGGAAAGGGGGCGGCGGGGGCGGCGGTGCAGGCATGTCAACGTCGAGAACGTAGAGCCACGTGCGCGGCTCCAGGATGGACTGCCCCGGGCTGTGCGGGAGCACAGAAGGCGGGCCCCACAGGCCGCGGTCTGCGCCAGCTATGAAGAATGTGTCTGGATCAAGCGGGTTTAACGTATACCACGCCCATTCCCTGTCCACCGGTGGGAGCCCGCCTTCGCCCTGGATCAGGATGGGGCCTTCCGTTCTGCCCGGCGCCTGGCCGCCCTGGAGCGGGAAGAAGACGTCGAAGAACGGATACAGGTCGAAATTCGCCGTCTCGTGGATGCCGTCGGCGACCACGGCGTCGGTGTCGATGTCCGTGCCGGTGTCGTTGACTACTTGTGTTCGAGCGAACACGTCCCTGAACCGCATGGCGCGCGTCTGTGCCAGCAGGTCGCCGGCGATGAAAGACGCCCTGCGCCGGTTGTTGGCATCCACGTGCAGGACGCTGGCCGTCATGAAAAGCGCCACGATGCTGACCGCGCCGACCACGAAGATGCCCAGGGCCATCATCACTTCCAGCAGCGTCAGGCCGGAGCGGTCGGCCAGCTTGTTTCTAAAGGCTTTGACGGCCCGGTTCATGTTGCTCTCCTCAAGGCGCGCCCCTCGCGAGGCGCGTCGTCGCTGCTATTGCTCCCTCAGCGCCGGGTTGTAGAAGACGCGGCTGAACGTGTGGCCGAACTTGACCTGGGTCGGACTGCCGTCGAGCTGCATTGCTCCATGCGCGACGTCCAATGTCCCCCGCACGCCGCGCCCATCAATCTCGAGCGTGGCGGGGTCGTCGTAGACTAGAAACTGATCCGCCGTCGCGTCGAACTCGGTGAACCTCACCCATTCGTCGCCGGCATCGGGGTCCTCAATGAGCAGGTATGGCCACGCCTGGTTGTAGGCCGGCACGTTCCCGGTGACGGGTATCGAGAGACCGCCGGCAGCGACCCCGGCGGGCGCCAGCCTCAAAGGCCTGGCCTCGGGGTATTCCTCGGAGGGATCGGTGACCACGACGACCATGATCGCGCGCGGGAACACATTGTCCCGCACGTAGTCCGCGTCCGTTCTGTCGGGATCAGTGTCCCCGTCGCTGTCCCGGGGAGTGCCAGGAGGTATAGGAAGCATCAGATCGGGGAAGTTCAGCAAGCCTGTGACAGGGTCGGTGTAGCCCCAGTCCATGACGAAGTACGGCGGATACTCGTTGACCCCTGGACCAGGATCGTCGTAGCGCCGGTCGCTGTCCCACGTGAGTGTCGGGCCGCAGGGCACGAAGACGCCGGCCGAAACAGGCGAAACGGACCAGCGCCAGAAAGGCACCCCCTCCCAGGTCGTGGTGTACTGCGTCCAGCAGCGCACCTCGAAGTGCAAGACGTTCTCCGCCAGCGGGACGGCCTTCGCCTGGACTCGCAGCGCGGGCAGCCCCGGGGGATCCGTGGTGTCGTCACCAATGTAGTTGCCGTCGAAGAGCGTCACGTTGAAGCCTTCGTATCCCGGCGGGACAGCAGGACCTAGGGAAATGACCCCCGTTGCCCAGGGGGCGTCCGTCTCGCCGATGGGGGACAGGACGCCCCGGTAGAGCGTATGGGCGTCGCCCGTGCCGGGCGTCCCGTCCAGCCCTCTCAGGTAGGCCACCTCGCACATGCCCTCCAGCGGCAGCAGATCCTCGTCCACGTCCCCGTCCAATATGTCCAGCTCGCCGTCGGGGGGCGAATCCGTGTCGACCGGGTCGGCCTTGAGGTTGTAATACTGCTCATCTATCAGGCCGTCTCCCAGGCCGTTTGCCTCGTTGTCCAGCCCGTCTCCTGACTGGCGCAGCCGCAGGTTCGGCGTCTCCTCCGGTATGCCTTTGACGAATCGGAGCCGGTGGCGGCCAACGGTGGGGTCCGGCCCAGGGTGCGCGTAGTTGAGTTCGTAGTAACGGTCCAGGTCGACGTAGAACCTCACGCGCGTGTCGAACGCATTGGGCTCGTTGCTCCAGTATTGCGGCTTGCCGGCCGTCAGGTCGTCTTCCACCTGGTGGAAGATGAAGCTGGCGATGTCGTAGGCGTAGCCGCGGCGGTGCGCGTCGCGCCACAGGGCCGATCCGTAGCGCAGCGTGGCCACGGCCAGCGTTCCGAAGATCAGGGTGATGGCGGTGGCGACCAGCAGCTCCGTCAGCGTAAAGCCCGCCCTGCGCGTAGCCGAAGGGACTGCCCTGATCCCGCGTCTGCGGGACGAAGGGCCTGCCCCGAGTCTCCGCGCGCTTGTTCGCGTTCTACGCATTGTGTTTATCCGTTATCTGTGGCCGCCCGGGGCACAACCGGCCCCGCGAGGTAGGGGCACGGCGCGCCGTGCCCCTACGACAGCGCGTCATCACGCCTAGTAGACGCCGGATTCGGCCTCCATCTCGATCTGGACCTGGTCGATCTCGATCATGTTGCCGAGGCCGGGCGCCGCGGAAGGGCCGATGCCCGGGATGTACTCGTATCGGTACGGATGCGTGTCGCCCAGGTCGAAGTAGAACCGCACCTCGACCTTGGACGTTGCGGTCGGGTATCCGTATGTGCCGGCGCCCGGGTCGATCCACTTGTAGATTGCCAGCTCTCCATCCGGGTCCGGATCGGCACTCATCGTGCCCCACAGCAGATCGAGCGACGTCTCAGGATTCTGACTGCCAAAGACGGCGACGTCCTCAGCAGCGTCATCATACGGATTGGCGTTCCAGGCCACGGCGTCATCGATGCGGACCAGCACGGCCACCTTCTGTCCGTCCTCCAGTGGCTCCTTGAACTCCCAGGACACCTTCTTCAGCTTGCCGGCCCGGTATATGGGGAAGCTGACCATGCACATCTGCGCGTCAAGCTGCGCCTGCGAGTACGTCGTGTGGACGTCCCACGTGCCGGCAGTGTCCTCGGCCCGGTAGCGGTCGGGGTGCCGCACGGGCAGGTGCCCCACGACGGCCCCGGCCGCATGACCTGCCTCGGTCGTGCCGTACGCTCCGCGCGGGCAAGCGCTGACCCCGGCGGCCGTGGCCGGCCGCAGCAAGAGGTGGGGCGCGCCGGACGTGTCCTTGCCGGAGTAGCCGATGATCTCGTCGCCGATCCTGACGTAGCCCTGGCGGGGGAACTGGCTGGCGTCCACTACGGGGATATCACCATCTGTGCTGGCATAGCCCGCCGCCAGCCCCGTGCTGGTGATGAGGTTCAGCGGCATGACGGGACGCAGCTCGCGATGCGGCTGGGCCGTGCTGGCGACGCCCGCGGGCGAGAGGTCATCCTCGCGCTGCTCGATGATGTTCAGGGAAGCTGCACCGTACCACTGGTAGCTGTAGAGGGCCGGCGTCGCCGTCGTGCTCGGCGTGTCGCACACCACGAAGAACCCGCCGGAGGGGTAAACGGGCGACGTGCTCGACCGAACAAGGGCAGGGCTCGGCGGGATTTGCTCCTCGGCGGAGTAGCCGCGTATGGCATGGTTGAAGTAGTGCCAGCCCATGAGGGACAGGCTGCCGGAACCGGAAGGCCAATCTCCGCCGCCCACGATCCGCTGGAGCATGGTGCTCGGGAGAGCCGTGATGCGGAGTTCGTCGATCTCGCCCTCAAACAGGTTCAGCCCCCCCGCGTCTGCTCCAACGTGGATGGTGCTCCCCGCGCCGCTCGGCAGCAAACCTGCAAGCACCGATGCCGGCGAACCGACGAAACTGTCGTACCTGAACGCCTTCCAGCGATCCTGCTGGACGTCCAGAATGTCGCCCGGCACGCCCGCAACGATCGGGTCTGTTGCCGTTTGCGGATCGAAGACCAGCCAGACGTAGTAATCGGGGAACGCTACAGTCGCGCCGAGTGGGAGGAGGGAGCTGTGGAGCCTGGCGTCGTCCACTGTCGCAAAGCTTGCCAGGGCGCTCGCGCCCGCGGCGAACACTCCATTGCCGAGATCCGCGCAGCGCCAGAATCCCACCGAGTCCCCACCGGCCGGAAAGCTCTCCGGATCGTCTGCCGCCTTGTGTGTGGCGG
>CAYUDW010000061.1:9446-17779 GCA_964442595.1 uncultured candidatus Brocadiaceae bacterium | reverse complement strand
GCGTCGCGGTCGATCTCGACTTGGAGCGGCTCCGAGCGGGGCGACTCGTTCCCGGCCACATCCACGGCGGCCGCCGCATAGGACCATGAGCCCTGCGGCTCCGAGGCAACGGCGCACGTTGAGCCCGCTTCGTAGCCTCCGCTGACGAGCACCTCGCCCCGGTAGAGGCGGAAGTAAGGCGCGCCGCCGGCGACGTCGAAGAGCAGCGCTGCCGCGCTCGTGAGGTCGTCATCGGGGGAGATGCCGGAGTCGCTCTCTGCCCGCAGGTCCGGCCCGGCCGACGCGACCGGCGGCTGCCTGTCGATCTCCACGATTAGTGCATCCGATGGGGCCGACTCGTTGCCGGCGGCATCCACGGCCGTCACGGTGTAGCTCCACGCGCCTTCGGGCTCGGAGGCCGCGGTGAAGCTGCCGCCGGTCTCATACTCGGAGCTAATGCGGCTGCCGTTCCGGTAGAAGCGGAAGTAGCCCCCGCCCGACGCTACGTCGAAGACCGGGGACGCAACGTTGGTGACGTTGTCCCCGTCGGAGACGCCGCTGTCGCTTCCGGGCCTCAGGTCGGGCGGCGGCGCGACCGCGGGCGGCTGCGTGTCGACGGTGGACGGAGCGTTGCCGGCCGCCTCGTTCCCGGCGGTATCTATGAAGGCGACCACGACCGGGTAGTCACCGTCTCCCAGCGGAGACAGCGGCGTGCATTCGTGCGGACCGGCCGAAGAACGAACGGCCGTGAAGTCCACCGCTCCATCGTCCTCCCAGTCGACGGCGACAGTCCCCGGCTCGTTGACCGTGATGACGAAGGTCGGCGTCGGATCGCTCGTAACATTGTCGGCGTTGCTGACGCCGGTGTCGCTCAGTTCGTAGAGATCGACGGCCACCGTGGGCACCTCGGCGTCGACGAGGAACGCCGCCACCTCGTCCGAGCCGCCGTTCAGCGGGTTGCCCGCGACGTCGCGCACGGTACCGCTGCCGCTGACGGTGAGCTCGTAGGCTTCGTCCGTCAGCGGCGTGTCCAGCAGGAGCGTAGCCGTCCCCGTCGCTTCCTCGTAGCTAACGGGCCCGATCTGGGACGTGACCTCGACTTCGTTGGCGTCCCCGAACGTGCCGTCGCCGCCCGACCTCCGCAACGCGTACGAGCCGGGGTCCGTGGTGGTTTCATCCCAGACGCCGTGCGCGTCGCTGAAGGCGACCTCGATCTCGGTCACCTGGGCGCCCGCGGTACCGGCAGGCGTCACCGCGAGGACGGTCGGACCTGTGGTGTCGATCATGACGAGGCATTCGCCGGCCGCTTCGTTGGACGCGGTGTCCGTGAACGTGACCCCAGTGACGTGATCCCCCTCGCCCAGGTCCCACCCGGGAGAGATACCGTACGTACCTGCGCCGGGCACGACCAGCCCGGTGTCCGCCGTGCCGTCGCCGGTCCAGTCGACGGCGACGATCCCCGGCTCGTTAACCGTGAGGCTGTAAGTGGGGCTGGCAATGCTAGTTATGCCGTCGCCGCTGCTCTGCCCGGTATCGCTGGCCTCGTCCAGGGTGACGTCTACCGCGGGCTCCTCAGCGTCGACGGTGAATGCGGATGCCTGATCGGCCCCGTCGTTCAACGGGTTGCCGGCCAGGTCGCGCACCGTCTCCGTGCCCGCCAGGATCAGCTCATAGGCTCCGTCGGTCAGCGACGAGCTCAGCAGCAGCGTGGCCGTGGCCGCGCCGTCGTAGTCCACCTGGCCAACCAGGTCCGAAAAGTCCACCTCGTTGCCGTCGGCGAACGTGCCGTCGCCCCCCGAGCGTCGCAGGGCGTAGTTCCCGGTGTCGGTTACCGTGGCGGCCCACATGGTCTCGCTGAAGAGCGCGACGACCTGGCTGACCTGGCTCGAGACCACCCCGGACGGCGTCACGGACTCCACGAACGGGCCCAGCATGTCGATGCGGGTGGGGTCAGTGTCGTGGACTTCGTTCGACGCGAGATCGGTGAACGTGAGCGCTACAGGATAGTCGCCGTCCGCCAGCTCACCCGACGGAAGGTAATAGTAGGTGCTTGGTGCGCCGACTGCGTCGGTCACGTCAACGGTCGAATCGCCCTCCCAGTCTATCTCGACCGTGCCGGGCTCGCTTACGGTTACGGCGTAGGTCGGTGTGCTGTCCGCAGTGACGTTGTCGGTGTCGCTCGCGCCGGTGTCGCTGTCGGGCTCGAGGTCGATGCTGGCGGACGGCGCAGAGAGGTCCAGCGTGAAAGTCGCAGCGTAGCGGTCGTCGGGCAACTCGCCGCCGGTGCCGTCGCCGTCCTGGTCCATCGGCTGGCCGGCCAGGTCCAGTATGTCCGGGCCGATGGCCATCTCGTAGAAGCCGTCCGCTAACTGTGGATCGAACCTGATCTCCAGCGTCTGGCTGCCGTGCCAGATGCTCAATGAGATTGCGGCTGAGACGTCACCCGTCGGGCCCACGAAACTGGTCACGTCATCGGCAAGCGAGAAGCTGTCTCGATCGATCGCCTCACTGAAGTAGAGCAACAAGAAAAACGGCGGCGAAGCCGTCACGGTCCCCGAAGGCGAATGGCCGGTGACGCTCGGGCCGCCCTTCGGCGTCAGGGCGATGTTGTCGAACGCCATCCCGTCCTGCGGGATGGAGGAGTCGCCGTACTGCTGGAACCGGATCAGCGTGTCCGCCGAGTAGGTCAGCCCCAGGCTGTCCAGGTCGTAGCACCGCATGGTGTAGGCGCCGGTGCTGTTCGCACCGGTCAGGTCCACGACGTCGTGCCACGTGCTGCCACCGTCTACGCTGATCTGGACGGAGTCCTGCGCGTGGTCATCGTCCTCCCACTCCCGGTTCGCGAAGCTCAGTTCGACTTCGCTGCGGCCGGCCAGGTCGACGTGCAGGATGAGCTGGTTGAGCGAGTAACTGGAGCCCGGCGTAGCGTCGTCCAGCGTGACGTGGAAACTGCCGTCGTACGGGCCGTTAGTCGAAGTGATCTGGATGCGTCCCTGGGCGCCTTCGGCGACCTCCCAGCAGTCCTCGAAGGCTCCCGTCTCCCAGTCCTCGAAGAAGGGGAACTCGGCCACGGCCCGGTAGTGGACCGAGTCCAGGTCGACGCCCGACCCGAGCCCGCGGTTATTGGCCTCGTCGGACTCGGTCACTTGCAGGTCCGCGTCCACGAACATGCCGATGAAGTAGCTCTGGTCCGTCCCGAAGGGATCGGAGGCGGGCACGATGAGGCTTGCCGACCCGTAGTAGGTCCCGGAGGCGCCCAGTCCGGCGACGTGGTAGGCTTCCCCCTCCGACGGATCGTAATGCGGGTCCGAGGGGCTCAACTGCAACAGCAAGTCAAAGCCTGGCTGGATGGTGGCATCGTCGGAGAGGTAGAACTGGACGTCGAAGGCGTCGGCGTCGCCGTCCCCGGCGTTTGCCACCGCGAAGTTGACGGTAGCGGTCCCGCCGGCCTCGGAGAGGTCGTGCGGGTTCACGCTGAAGCTTGCTCCGACCAGGTCCGGCGGCGGTGCCGCCAGGGCGCCGAGCGTGGTCGTGGGATCCCCGTAGAGGTTCATGTCGACGGCGTTCATCCAGCTAGAGCCGCTCACCCACCCCATGCCGAAGTTCTCCCGGCACCACTGGAGGGCGGACCCCGTCGTTTCGGTCATCTCGTTCTCGGCGAGCCTTTTGGGTATGTAGTAGCCGTACGACGCTACGTCGCCGTAGCTCAGCGCGAAGGAGGGACGCCAGTCGTCGACGTAATACCAGGCGACCCGCGAGGCGTTATAGGTGGCGACCGCCCCGTTCTTGAGCAGCGAGTAAGCCAGGTTCGAGGAGTTCTCCGGATGCCCGTTTTCGCAGGAGACCTGGACGACGATGGCGGGATGGTCGTCGTCCAGCGTTCCGCAGTCGGTGCTGGAGATGAACGCGGCCCAGGTCATTTCGGCCTCTTCGGGCACGCCGTCGCCGTCATCGGACGACCAGTACTTCCGGAACGCGGCGGTCTGGGAGCCATGACCCCACCAGGTGACCAGGCCGTAGGGGTCGGCGGACCACTCGGCCAGGACGTTGGCTGAGGTCAGGGGCGCTTCGCAGGAAGTCGCGACGGGCTCGAGCCCCGCCTTCTCGTAGAGCCGGTACGACCCGTAGGAGTTGGGCAGCGCCACGTCGCTCTTGACGTACTGGCCGAGGCCGCTGCCGTCGCACGCGTCCCAGCCGCTGTCGTCTTCGTTCTCGTAGTTGGATATGGCGAGGGGCAGCAGGATGTTCGAGCGCCAGGCCCCATCCGTCTCGGCCGCGTATTCCATCGTTTTCAGCAGGATGCTGTCGAGCTCGCCGTAGCCGGATCCGTAGACGGGGATACGCCCGACCAGCACTTCCCGGATGGGTTGCGTGATGAAGTCGTCGTTCCACTCCCCGTACTGCCCGTCGCCGTCCACGTTCCAGTTGGCGGTCAGGTCGGCGTAATAGTAGTCGGTGGGCGCCTCCTCCGAAGGTTTCGGATACGTCATTTTCATCGGGACGGTGCCGGTGCTCGGAGTCGGGTCCCCGATCAGCAGGACGTAATCGATGCCCATAGGCAGATAGTTGGCGGCGAGCCACGAGCGCATGTTCTCTGCGGCCGCGTCGCCCGTGCCACCGCCCCACGTGGACTCGGTCACGACCAGCGTCTCGTAGGAGAGCAGCTCCTTCTGCGCAACGAATGCGCTCAGCTCTGCCGAGCCGCTCTGGATCGCCGAGGTCGTGACGATGACCAGATCGGCAGAACCGTTCGCGGGCTCGGGCCCGGATGCGGCCTGGCCTGACGAGGCCGCATACAGCGGGGCCACCTCGTCGTAGTTGAGGAGGAGTTCGGCGGCATAGTCGTCGAGTGCAGCATCCGCCGTGATCGACTGCCCGGCCGGGTCAGACGTTTCGAAAGAGAGGCGCAGGTCGACGTCCGTGGCCAGTCGCACGCAGCCGGTAACGGGATTGAAGGCAAACGGCGAGTACTCAATGGTGACCAGCTTCCATTCGCGCATCTGCTCCACGGCGAGCAGTTGGACGACGTCCCGGGCGTAGAACTCGTCGAGGCCGTAGACCAGCGTGTTCAGCCCGTCCTGGATGCTCTTGCCCGTCCCCCAGTCGTAGACGGTCTGGTCGCCCACTGTTGTGGCGGCCGCCGGGGCGGGGCTAATGAAGTGCTCCCCCGGCACCTCGACCACCTGCAAAGAGACAAGCTCCAGGAGCACCGAGTCCAGATCGGCATCGGGCGGCAGGCCCAGCCGGGCGCTGGCCATCGGCAGGGCGGGGTTGCCGCTGTCGCCCAGGAGCGAGAACCCTTCGGCCAGGATCAGCTCCTCCTCCGCCGTCACCGGGAGGAACTCGAAGGTTTCGCAAGAGAACGTGGCCGTGATCTGGCCGAGTTCGGCCTCGAGGGAGGTCTCGACGGCGAGCGCGCTGCCTTCGCTCGGGTCGGACTGCGCGGACCAGTCTGCCCAGGGCTGGAGTTCGGCGACCCCATCCAACACAGCCCAGTCCGCCGCGCCGGAGCTGAGCAAAACGCGCGGCTCGAGCGGCTCAAGGCTGAGCGTCCGCCGCTTCTGCGGCTTCTGCGCACCGCCGCCGGATGTTGCTGAGAGGGCTGTGGGCATCGCGTTTCTGAGTTCGCCCGGACTGCGGGTCGGTAGATCCGGGCCGACGGGGCACAACCGGCCGTCCCAAGCGCGAACGGACGATTCGCCTGGCCGGGGACTCATCGACGCAGCCGTCCCGCGCGTCGTCGTGCTGCGCTCATCCGCCGTTCCCTGGTTGGTACCGTCCCAGTATACCGGGTCGCCCGCCCCGGGGGAAGACCAGGGCTCCTTCTCGTGTGGGGCGAACGCGTCAGGGGGCCGGGAGGCGCGGCCCTTGCGGCCCGGGCATTTCTTGATTTCAGTTTCGTGCCTCCGTTAGAATGCCATCGCTCGACAGGGCCGATCCGGGCCACACTCGGGGAGGGACAGTCGCCCGTCATAACATATGCTTAGCAAAAAGCTTATAGTGATACTGCTTATCGGCGCGGTGTTGCGGGTCTGGCTGGTCTTCACGGCGGCCGGCATCAACTCCGACGCGTTCAAGTACGCCCTCACGGCCCAGCGCATGGCCGAGAGCGGCGTCGTCAGCGGCATGAGGAGCGACTTCTTCTGGCCCTATTACTCGGTCAACAGGCGCCTGGTCGTCTACCCGTTCCTCGGCAGCCTTGTCTACAGGCTGACGGGCGATGCCATCCTGTCGCTTCGCCTGGTGTCCGCCGCCGCCGGGATTGCACTGATCTGGGTTGTCTATGCGATCGCAAAGGAGTTGTTCGAAAAGGAACAGATAGCCCTGTTTGCGGCCGCGCTCGTCGCCTTTCATTCGGAGTTCGCGCAGGCATCGGCATCGGTCTACCGCGAGGTGCTGATGGCGCTGCTGATCGCATTCGCTTTCCTGCTGCTGTTGTGGACCTTGCGCAAGGAACGCCGGTGGCCTCTGCTGGCGTTCCTTACGGGGCTGGTGCTGTTTGCGTCGTTCCTGACGCGGCCGGACGGTGTCGCGGCGGCGCTGGCCCTCGGACTCATCGCCCTGTTCGTGGCGCCCGGCATCGCCTGGAAGAAGCGCATCGTCGTCTGCGCCGTCATGGGGCTGACGTTCTGCGCCCTTGAGGTCCCTTACGCGCTGTGGCTGCACAGGGCGAGCGGCTACTGGCTGGTGAACCAGTGGCAGATACAACGGAAGCTGACCGAAGTGGAGAGTGCCAGCCTTTTCCTGTTGAGGCAAGCTCGGGACGAAGATGGGACCGTTGACTAGCATCGCCAGGCAGTTCGAGCAGCTGTATGACGTGGTGGACCCCGTCTTCCTGCTCGGGATGCTCTACCTCCTCGTGCGGGGCCGCAAGCGCCTGACGGGGGTCCGGTTTGGCCTGACGGCGATTGCCGTCGTGCTGGCCTGTTACTTCGTGTTGTTCACGGTTACGGCGGGCGTTCACGTCGAGGAGCGCTACTACAGGCCGGTGTTGCCCTTCTTCGGGCTGCTGGCGGCGCTGGGCGCTTACTGCTTCACACAAGACGTCAGGAATCGTAAGGTCGTCTATGCCGTGCTGGGCCTGATCTTCCTCGGGTTCGTCGTGGTGGCCGTGCGGGAGCCCGTGCGCGCGCACCGGCGGCCCCAGACGGAGGCCGGGCTGTGGCTGCGGGAGCGCGACCCCGACTACAAGGAGCTTGTCGTATCGAACTGGACCCAGCCGGTCTACTATGCCGGCATGAAGCACTTCGACAGCAAAGGGACCAGAGACCTCTTTCTGGAGTTGCGCAAGAGGGATGTGGCCTTCAAGTACTTCATTCTGCAAGGCGAGCTAGGGGCCTGGGACGCCTGGGCGCAGGAGTACGTGGACGAGCACGGCTGGCCCATCATCCATCGGGATGCAGGAGCGGACATCCGCATCTATCAGGACCCGCAGTACGGAGAACGAGGGGAGCAGCCCGTGCCGGCGCCGTCGGCCGCGCCTTAGCCTGCACAAGTTGCCATCCGCCCGGTTTATAGTGGAGGCCGCAACAGAAGATGTTGAAGGAGCAGTCCAGTTTCGTGAAGGTCGCGTTTGGGCTTCTGGACGCGCTCTTCATCACGGGTGCGTTCTACCTGGCCTTCTACTTCACGCACTCGCTGCGTTTCGGTATGCCGATGTCGCACGTCGGCGGGTACCTTTGGTTGCTGCTGGTCTTCATCCCCGTCATTCTCTTTCTGCTCAATCACTACGGCCTGCTGGTCGTGCAGGCCTCCGAGAGCGCGAAAGCGATTGGACTGCGGACCGGGAAGGCCTTCGTGATCGCCGGCGTGCTGGTCAGCGCCGTCCTTTTCGTGGCGAAGGCGGAGCACTACAGCCGCTTGCTGGTGGCGTATGGCTGGGCGATGGGATTCCTCTTCGTTCTGGCGGAGAAGCTCCTGGTCCGCCACCTGGCCGTCAGGGGGCTGGTTTCCTTCGGGCAGGTGCGGCTGGCCGTCCTCGTGGGCCGAGGCGACAGATTCGAGAGGGTCAGGGACCTGCTGGAGCGCGACCGCCGTTACTCCCTCGCCTCTGACGGCGTCTTCGGCCCTTCGGTTTCCTTCGATGAGTTCAAGTCCTATCTGTTGGCGAGGCCCGTGGACGAGGTGTTTTTCGTGTTGCCCCGCAACGGACCTGAGCCCCGCACGCGGACCGACGAGTTCCTGCGCCTGTGCGAGGATCTGGGCGTGCCGGCCCGGGTCCTGGTGGATCTGGAGGAAGTGTTCGGCCACTTCTGGTGTTCTTTCGGGCGGCTGTCCGGGATGCCGATGCTCGTTTTCCATCCCCTGCACATCGATCCGGACCGGGCCCTCATGAAGAGGCTGATGGACCTGGC
>CAYUDW010000061.1:5483-9346 GCA_964442595.1 uncultured candidatus Brocadiaceae bacterium | reverse complement strand
GTCACCCGGGTAGGGAAGTGGCTGCGTCGGCTGAGCCTGGACGAACTGCCGCAGTTCTGGAACGTGCTCAAGGGAGAGATGAGCCTCGTCGGGACTCGCCCCCCGACGCCGCAGGAGGTCGAGCAGTACGAGCTCTGGCACTATCGCCGCATCAGCATTCGTCCTGGAATGACCGGCCTGTGGCAGGTCCGCGGCCGCGGCAGGATCAAGGACTTCGACGAGATCGTCAAACTGGACTTGAAGTACGTGGACGAGTGGTCCTTGGCCCTGGATCTAAAGACACTGCTGCGGACCCTTCTGAGCTTTGCCCGGGGCCAGTAGCGCAACCGCCGGCCGTCATCCGTTGCCGCCGACCACCTCTCGGTATACGTCCAGCGTCCGCCGCACTACGACGTCCCAGTCGTAGTGCTCCCGCAGGACGCGCAGGTTCTGCTGCTTCTCCTCTTTGCTGATGCCGCGCTCCATCCACCCGGCCATCTTCTCGCGCAGGTCCTCGGCGCTGCCCATCTCGAAGTACCTGTCAGGTCGCAGAGGCACGGCCCGGTTGGCCGGGATGTCGCTGGCCAGCACGGAGCATCCGTAGCTGAGGGCTTCCAGCAGGGCAATGGGAAGGCCCTCGTGATGAGAGGGCAGCACGAACAGGCCGCAGTGCGCGTAAAGCTGCGCCAGTTCCTCGCCCTGGACGAATCCGGTCAGCACGACGCGCTCGGCCCGGCCGACCCGCGCCTCGAGGTCCCGGCTGTAGGTGGACGGGTGGTCGGCCCGACCGGCAATCGCGAGCTTCCAGTCGACTTGCAGACCGCTGAAGGCGTCGATCAGCTCGTCGAACCCCTTGCCCGGCTCGAGCCGCCCGATGGCGAGGACGTACCTGCCGGGCTCCAGCCCCCACTTCGCCAGGCAACGGGACGAGGCGGGGAACGACGGGACGTCTACGCCGTTGGGAATGCAGGCGGCTTTGATGCCGTGCCTGCGGTGGAGGAGCTCCTGAACGTGCTGACTGACGGCGATGGTCCTGTTTGCGTTCCTGGCCCCCAACCTCTCTCCCAGCCGGAGCATCGCCCTGGCCAGCGGCCCCCACTTCTTGCGTTCGTAGTCCGCGCCCTGCACGGTGAGAACCACCTTCATGCCGAGCAGGCGTGCGATGGGAACGCAGAGGCCAGGGCCGACCGAGTGAACGTGCAGCAGGTCGGTCCTGCGCAGTCCGGCCAGGACGACGGACGCCAGCGTGTGGACGAAGGCCTCCAGGCATGGGACGCGCGGGCACCACAGGTCCAGGAAGCGGACGCCTCGATAGGTGCGTTGCCTGGGTTCGGGAAGGTACGGCGTGCGTCGGAACACGCCGACGCGGCACCCCAGCCGGGCGAGCCGGGGGTAGAGCTGCTCGCAGTGTGTCTCGACGCCGCCCTGGACGCCGGGAAAGCCGCGCGTGCCTGTGACGAGTACCTTCATGCGAACCACCCTCGGCCTGCCCGATCCATGCACTCCTTGTACACTCCTATGAGCCTGCTATAGAACTCCCGCTGATCCAGACGGGTTTCGGCGTAGCGGCGGGCGTTCCGGCCCATGGCCCGGACAGCTTCAGGATCGGCCGCCAGCTCTTGGATCCGTGACCGCAGTTGGGCGGTGTCTCCCGCCCGGAAGCAAAGCCCGCGCCCGTCGGCCACAAGCTCGGGAATGCCTCCCATGTCGGAGCCGATGACGGGCTTACCGAGGGCGAACGATTCGATGACGCTGCCCGGGTTGTTCTCATAGCACTCGGAGGCCAGGACGGTGAACATGACGGCGCCGACCGCCCGATGCAGCTCCTCCTCCGCCAGGAAGCCGTCGAATTGCACGTTGGCGATGCCCTCGGCGTCCGCCTTCTGCTTCAGCTCTTCCTTCATGGGGCCCGTGCCGATGATGCGGAGCCGCAGGTCGAGCCCCTTGACGGCGTCCAGCAGCGTTCCGAGGCCCTTCTCGGGGGAAAGCCGGCCGAAGTAGGCGATCTGCCTCCCGTCCCAGTCGTATCGCGGCCGGAAGGCGCGCGCGTCCACGAAGTTCGACACGTGGACGATCCTGCCCCGGAATCCCAGCTCCGTCACCTTGCGCTTCAGGAACAGGCTGGGCGAGATGAAGACGTGCACCTTCTCGTAGGTCTTCAGGATCGTGCGATGGAGGTACATTTCCGCCATGTTGAGCACGCTATTGCTCAGGGACCCTTTGGCGCACCGGAACCTGGCGGCGTTGTAGAACCGGCCCTCCCTGCACGCCTCGCAGACCTGCCCGTGGCGCAGATGCGAATAGACCGGGCAGGTGACCTTGTAGTCGTGCAGCGTCATCACCATGGGGATCTGGTGCGCCGCGGCGGCGTCGATGACGGACGGGCTGAGCTGATGGTAGACGTTGTGGAAGTGGACGATGTCCGGCCGCTCCCTGCGGATCAGTTCATGCATCCGGCGGCGCGCCTCCAACGAGTAAAGAAGCCTGCCGGCCAGGGCCAGCTGTCTGCACGGGCCCATGGGGGCGTCGTAGTCGACCGGCGAGACGAGATAGGCCGGGAACTCGGATTCAGTCCCGTCCGGGGGCGCCATGCCCATCAGAACCGCCTTGTGTCCCCGCTCTCTCAGCAGTCGCGCCATCCGAAGTGCGGCGACCTCGGCTCCGCCCTTGGGATAAAGGTACTTGTTGACGACGGCGATCTTCATGGGCGGCCGACCCTCATACGGCGGGCCCGTGATACTAGCGGAGTGCACGCGATTGATGCAACCGATCCGCCCGTTCGGGCAGTCCTCAGCGCGTTGGAGTGCGGGCGACGCCGAAGTAGGTGCCTCCGAAAAGGTAGACGCACAGCCCCTTGCTGAGCGCGGCGATGAAGTCCAGCATCCGCGCGCGGTCATAGAACTGATGCACCGTGTCCACCTTCTCCGCCAGAACGGTCAGCCTGTTCCTCTCCAGAAGAGCACGTGCCGAGCGGACCGTGAATCCGCGCAGGTGGCCGTCCGGGTGGCCCGGCCCGTAGGCGGGCGGGAAGCGCGTCCTGCCTGCCATCTTCCTGAACGCCCGAATCAACGGCGAATGGTCGTAGGCACACACCTCCAGCGGGATCTTGACCAAGACGTAATCGCAGTGAGGGACCACACCGCGAAGGAACGCATCAGCATCCTCCACGTGCTCGATCAGGTCGGATAGGACGACGAAGTCCACGTGCGGCTTCTCACGGAAGAAGTCGTCGGACTCCTGGCATCGCAGCTCGATGCCAGGAAAGAGCTTCTTCCCGACTTCGATGAAGTTTTCGCTGATGTCGAGGCCGGAGTAGTCTGCTTCGGGGAATGCCTTCAGGAGTCCGTCCAGCAGAGCGCCTTCCGCGCAGCCGATCTCGAGCACGTGGCCGCACAGCTCGAGGCCGGCGCGCCTGCAGAGGTCGACCAGCGTCTGCGCCTTCCACTTCAGCACCGCTGCCCTGTTCGGGTCGCGGAGCTGCTCTGCCGCCCACCTTTCGTAGAACTGCTGGGATTCCTGTGCCATGTCGCGCACTTGGGGGCTCAAGCCGCAGCCTCTGGCTGCTCCCGCTCCTTCCCGGCTGCTCAAAGGCGTGATTCTAGCACACGGCGTCGCCGCCTCGCCATGGGCCGGCGTGTTGAAAGCGCTCGGCACGCGCAGGTATAATCGCCCGCCACGGATGGGCCCCCGGGGCGCCCTGGCGTGCAGCATCCCTGGAGGTCCGCATCGCCGTTGTCCCGCCGCTGTCAGCCGGGGTGCGAGGGCCTCCTGAACCGGAGGACTCCGGGCCAAGTGCCTCATGCGCAGAACAGGACCGAACCGCCGGCGCAACCTCCGGTTCTCACCGAGCCGACGGGCCCACTGACTCCTCGCGTCACCAGGGG
>CAYUDW010000061.1:0-5383 GCA_964442595.1 uncultured candidatus Brocadiaceae bacterium | reverse complement strand
AACCTCCGGTTCTCACCGAGCCGACGGGCCCACTGACTCCTCGCGTCACCAGGGGGTTTGCGTGGGTCTTGTCCGCGCGCGGCATAGCGTGGGCGGTCAAGCTGTCCAAGTTTGTGGTCTTTGCCTGGCTCTTGCTGCCGCGCGACCTGGGCCTTTTCAGTTACGTGCTGCTTACGGTGGCGGCCTTCACTGCCTGCACGCAGACCGGCTTTGACATGGCGCTCGTTCAGCGCAAGGAGGGGACGGAGCGCTTCCTGGATACCGGCTGGGCGGTGCAGGCGATCAGGGGCTGCGCGCTCGCCTTCCTTCTGATGCTGGCCGCGCCCGGGGTCGCGTGGTTCTTCGGTGAGCCCCAGGTCGTGCCGCTCTTGCGCGTGATGGCGCTTGGCGTTGCGGCGGAAGGTTTCGTCAACATCGGGATCATCTACTTCCAGAAGGAGCTTCGGTTCCACAAGCAGTTCCTTTACCTTGTGGGAGCCGAACTGATCGGCCTGGCCGTGGGTGTGTCCCTGGCGTACTGGCTGCGTTCGGCCTGGGCGCTGGTCTGGGCCTCCGTAAGCGTGGCGGCGTCCCACTGCGTCCTTTCGTACCTTCTGCACCCGTACCGGCCCCGGGCCAGGTTCGACAGGGCGAAGGCGGCCGAGCTGTTTCGGTTCGGCCGGTGGCTGCTCGGCTCTTCGGTGGTGGTGTTTCTGGCGTCCTACGGCGGCCACGCCTTCGCGGGGAAGTTGCTGGGCACGGCCCTGCTGGGGATCTACGAGATGGCTTACCGCCTGTCCGACATGGCCATTTGCGAGATAGCGCACGTGGCAAACGCGGTCATGATGCCCGCCTATGCCAAAGTGCAGGACGATCAGGAGAGGCTGGGCCGGGGATTCCTGAACGCGGTGGAGGCGGTGATGGCGTTGGTGATGCCTTTGACGCTCTTCATCGTCGTGGCTGCGCCCCGCTTCGTCATCGTCGTGCTGACCCCGAAGTGGAGCGCCAGCATAGTGCCGATCCAGATACTGGCCGTGGCCGGCTGCATCCGCGCCCTGACGGCGACCGGCGGCATCCTGTTCGTTGCCATCGGCAGGCCGCGGCTCGCCTTCCTGACCAACGTGGTTGCGGTTGCCCTGATGTTCGCCTGCATGTATCCCCTGACGGAGGCCCTCGGCCTGGCCGGTACCTCCCTGTCCGTGGCCATCGGCCTGTCGGCGGGCATTGCGGTGTGGGCGCGGGCGCCGGCCCTTGCGGGTGTGGCGTGGCCGGACCTGCTGGCCAGGTTCCGGGCGCCCCTGCTGCTGGCGGGGCTGGTGGGGCTGGGAGTCTGCGCGGGCAGGGCGCTTCGCGTCGCCGATCTTCGACTTGTCCTCCTGTGCGAGGTGGCGGGGGCCGGGCTGTGCGGAGCTGCGGGGCTGTACCTGGCCGATCGCTTCATGGGGAACCAGCTCTACAGGAAGCTGATCGTGTCGCTGGTGCTGAGGGTTCCGGCGGGCGAAGGCACGGCTCACGGCGAGGGGAGCACATCGTGAGATACCACCTGGTCCGCTACTCCATGTATAGGCGCATCAGGCAGTGCTTCCCGCAGGGGATCAGCGGCAAGGTGCTCGGCGTCAGCGGGATCGGCAACTTCGCGCCCTTCCTGGCCGAGCCCGTGGAAGTCACCGAGACGTCCTACCCGGAAGTGGACATGACGGACCTGCCCTACGGCGAGGGGGAGTTCGACTTCGTGATCAGCGACCAGGTCCTGGAACACCTGGAGGACCCGTGGCAGGCGGTGCGGGAGAGCCACCGGGTCTTGGTGGAAGGCGGGATTGCCATTCACACAAGCTGTCTCATCAACTACATCCATCCCAGCCCGCTGGACCTCTGGCGCTTCACCCCCGACGGCATGCGCTGCCTCTGCCGTGATTTCTCGGACGTCATCGAGTGCGGCGGCTGGGGAAACCGACTCGTTATTCTGCTGGCATTCCTTAACTGGCGGTTCATGTACATGACCGTCCCCGAGAACCCCCTTGGCCTGCGCCGGGTGTTGGCGACGTTCAACGAGCCTCGCTTCCCCATCAGTACGTGGGTCGTTGCGCGCAAGTAGACGGCCCGAGCCGCCACTCGGGCGGAATGAGGCTTATCGTGACCGAATCGAAGTCCAGAGTGAGGTGGCGCCTGGCCCGACTGGCCGAGCTGCCGCGGGACCTGCGGGCGGTCATGGCGGCGCGCAGGCCCGGCGTCGATTACCTGCCCTACCTGCTGGGCAAGTTCGGCTCGAGCCTGCTGCCCGGCGCGACGCGCCTGCCGAGCCAGTTCCCCATCTCGGACGACGGCCACAACCTGCGCGCGAGAATCGGCGACGGGCTGACGCTGCAGTGCCCCAAGCGCCTGACCCAGCGCATCGACCTCCTGGTCATGCTGGGGGAGGTGATCTCCGAGAACGTCTACCGCTGCGACGTCATAAAGCGCGGAGCGTGCGTCTTCGACTGCGGCGCCAACATCGGCGTCTTCTGCTGTTACGCAGCTGCCCTGGCCGGGCCGAAGGGGCGCGTCTATGCGTGGGAACCCGTGGCCGAGGCATGCGATGTGGTGCTGAGGAACGTGCAGGAGAATGATCAGGAGCAGGTCGTCTGCATCCGCAAAGGACTGGCCGACTGGAGCGGGAGGGCAACCATACACGTCCCGCTCAGCCACTCGAATTGCAGTTCCCTGGAGAGCGGAGCGGAAGGAAGGCCCGAGGAGATCGAGGTCACCACCATCGACGCCGAGGTGGCACGGCTCGGCGTCCGGCAGGTTGACCTGATCAAGATTGACGTGGAGGGATACGAAGAGCAGCTACTGCGTGGCGCGGCGGAGACGCTGCGCGCATTCCGTCCGGCGCTGGCCATGGCGGCCTATCACCACGAGGAAGACCTCTGGCGCTTGCCCGCCGTCATCCGGGCCATAGAGCCTGCGTACCGCGTGACCGTGTTCTACTCTTGGGTCTCGGCGTTCATCTTCGCCTCTTGCGGCACGTCCTGAATGCGGCGAGGGGCTCGGGGGCACCGCAGTCCGCAGAGGACGGGTAATGGCCGGCGGAAACCCACTGGGGGACAGATGAGCGAACAAGCCGTCGAAGTGCCCTGGCCTCGGACGCGCCACTGCCGGTGGATGAGCGAGGAGTGCCGGTCGGGCCTGGTCTCCGTCATCGTGCCCACCTACAACCGGCGGGAACTGCTAACCGAGACAGTGGCCTCCGTCGAGGCTCAGAGCTATCGACCCATCGAGCTGCTGGTGGTCGACGACGGATCGACGGACGATACGGAGGCCGTGGTGCGTAAGCTAGGCCGGCGATCGGACGCGTCGCTTGTGGTTCGATGCCTGAGGCAGGCTCACGCCGGCATGTCGGCCGCCCGGAACCTGGGGCTCATAGAATCCCACGGCGAATACGTGCAGTACCTGGACTCCGACGACCTGCTGCATCCCGAGAAGCTCGCCACGCAGGTCAGCGTGCTGCGCCGGAGGACGGAGCTGGACTTCGTCTGGTCGGACAGCGCGAAGTTCCGCGGCCAGCCGTCGTTCGATGCCAGGCCCTTCACGGGCCGTCCCGGGGGCGACCTGCTCAGAAGGTACGTGCGCGGCATCGTGTGGCACCCGATGAGTGGCACGTACAGGCGATCCGTCTGCGTCCGCATGGGGCCGTGGAACGAGGACTTCTGGCGCTATGAGGACTGGGAGTACAACCTGCGCTTCCTCGCGACCCGGCCGCGTTGCGCGTACCTGCCGGGCGTGCTGTCGCTCCACCGCGTGCACGGGCAGGGACAGACGCGGGATTCCTACAGGACGCCGGAGGGCCTGCGGTCCGATTTCGCGGGCACTCGGGCCGTGGAAGCGGCTCTGCTGGAGAGCGGCGCAGTCAGCAGGGCCCGGATCGGCGGCCCGCTGGCCGAGCACTACGTCAATCTGTGCTGGCGCGCGGGAGCCATCGGACTGCCGGCGCTCAGCCGGAAGGCACTTGCCGGCGCGAAGCGTTGCGCCTGCGGTGGGGTGAGCCTGCTGGAGATCGCCCTTCTTGAGAGGCTCTGGCGCGGATTCGGCCTGTCGGCGGCGAGTCTCGTCTTCCGCATGGCGGCGGTCTTGAGGGCACGCGTCGCACCTCTGGTTCTGGGCAGGTCCCTTCCGTAGGGCGCCCTCAGCCGCGCCGCCCCACGGCAGCCCGGAACACAGCCTCGTAGCGGCGGGTTACCGCCTCGTTGTCGAAATCGCAAGCCCGCCGCCTTCCGTTCTCTGACAGCCTGGCGCGCAGTCGCTCGTCCTCTATGACCCTGAGCATGGCATCGGCCAGCGCGAGCCGGTCGCCGCGCGGCACCAGCAGCCCGTCCACCTCATTGGTGATTATCTCCTCTGCGCCTTCACCGTAACGAGTGCTGACGATCGGCGTGCCGCAGGCCATCGCCTCGATCAGGACGTTGCCGAATCCCTCCCAGTCGGAGCTCAGCACGAAGACGCTGGCGGCCCTGATGAACTTGAACGGATTGGGCTGCGAGCCGAGGAATGCCACGTCGTCCCGCACGCCGAGCTCTTCCGCCAGGGCGCGCAGCCGGCCCCTCTCCTCGCCCTCGCCCACTATGCCGAGCCTTGCGGGCCGAGACGCCCGCAGGTCGGCGAACGCCTGGAGCAGCAGGGGGTAGTTCTTCGCCTTCGTCAGACGGCCGACCGCTGCGATCACGGGTTCAGGAGCGCCGAACCAGGGATGTTGGGGCTCCTCGACCATGAGTGTCTCGATCCGCTTCCGGTCGACGGAGTTGGGCACTATGGCGCACTTCCCGGGCGGTATGCCGAACCCGTGCACGAGGTCTGCCTCCACGCGGGCCGAGACGGGTATCAGACGATCGACGTGCGGGAAGAACAGGCGCGTGAACGCCTTCCGAAGCCAGCCGTAACGTTCGTGCCGCAGGGAGATGGACAGTGTCGTGTCCACGGCCGCCACCAGGGGGACGTTCCGTCGGGACAGCGCCCTGGCCAGGAAGGCGATGCTGGTGGCGAAGTGCACGCGGCTGAACACCAGGTCGGGCTGCTCCTGCTTGAAAACGCGCGCCAGGCGCCAGACGAGCCTGATGTTGCCCAGGCGGCCCGCCTTGCCCAGCACCAGGTGCGGCACGTCCCGCGGCAGTTCGTCCGCGAACTCGTTCTCCGATGTGAAGGTCACCAGCGTCGGCTGCCATGCGCTCCGGTCCAGGCCCCGACAGAGGTTGACGACCATGCGTTCCGCGCCGCCTGCCGCCAGCGACGGCACGACGATCATCACGCGCCTGGTCGATGCATCGCCCATGCTTGCTTGCCGGCCCTCCGCAGGAGGCGTGCCCTGCTCCCTCTGACCGCCAGAGAGTAACAGAGCCACCTGCATGGCCGCAAGCAGCGCGGCCGGTCCCTT
>CAYUDW010000060.1:5772-17848 GCA_964442595.1 uncultured candidatus Brocadiaceae bacterium | reverse complement strand
GGATCCAGCCCTGGACCCTTCCGGACCAGTCCGCATTCGATTCGGCGTTCACCTCGTCCCCTGGGAGTCTCTCTGCCAGGAAGAGCATCCGCATATGCCGTTGGGCACGAGCCCTCAGCCGCTCGGGTTGAATCCCAAGATAGCGCCGCGCCTCCCTGTCCACGCCGTCTCCCAGGGGGATCCCAAGGAAGCCCGCGTGGTCCGCCACCACCCGCTCCGGTAGGAAGGTCCCTTGCTGAAGACAGCCTATGCAGAAACCCAGCTCGAACCACTTCGCGCAGTCAGCTTCAGGATCGGATGAGAACCAGTACTCAACCAGATCCATACCCAGCAGTTCAAGCCCTGCGCTTTCCGCGGTGGCGGGCTCGCCGTCTGGTGGGCTACCCCGGAGGGCAGGGCTTTCCAGCAAGACCTGCCATTCCAGTTCGGGGCGCCTGTACAGGATGTGTGGACTTTCCGCCAGCGTGATACGACTTTTGGGTAGGTGGGCTAGCTCCGCGATGTGGTCGATGGCGTCCCCGAAGCAATCTCGGACCGCGGAGACGTTCCCCTCGTTGCCCCCGGAATCGACGGTCACGCTCTCGCAGAAAGCCGCTACCGCTTCGGCAGGGGACGGGAAACCAGAGCTCTCGTTGGCTGACTCCAAGCGCGCCCGGAACTGCGTCTCGTCTAGCGGAATACTGCCTGCCTTCCCGACCGCAGCGCATACCCGCCTGGCCAGTTCGCACAGGAGCTCCTCCCACGTTCCGGGCTCGGCGGACAGGCTGGCGTAGGCGAGGTGCCAGCTGAGGTGCATCCCCGTGCCGAAGCCGGAACGCCATGCCCCCAGGATCTGGCCTGCGAGACCGAAGATTGCGCCCCTTCTGGTGGCCAACGCTGCCGCGTGGATTCGGTGCAATTCCTTCTCGAACGAGGCGGCGCTCTCCGCATCCATCTGGAGCCAGGCCGTTTGATGGAAGCCCAGGGCTCGGCCGTAGGCCAGACCATCGCTGTAGGCGTGGCGCAATTCACTAGGAACGTACTGGACAGCACCCAAGTGAACTCCCCCGTGTCCGAACGCGAAAGCCGCAGGTGCGAACGGCTACTCCTCGTTCTCCCCGCCATCTGACACACCGGTTACTGCTGCATGCACCGACAGCTTCTCGACGGCCTCGATCATCTCGTCCTTATCGGTGGCCGTGTAGTAGCGCGTCATCAAGGTCGAGCTGTGTCCCAGAATCGCCTGGGCCACGCGCTCGGGTACTCTAAGGCGGGCGAGGTAGGTCGCGCAAGTGTGGCGCAGCTTGTGGAAGCTGAAGCCCTCCAAGGCCGAGTGCTTCATGCGCAAACGACGCAGTCGACAATGAAGTGAGCTGCCAGTGAAAGGCTGTCCATTCTCGCCGACGAAGACCGGCTGGCCATCCCTCACATCCCCAGCCGCCTGTCTCTCCAGGATCTCAATCGATCTCGCGCAGAGCGGGATCATACGCGGACGGCTGTTGCTCCATGCGCTCGTCTTGTGCCGTTCCAGTTTCAGCAGGTTCTGACCGAAGTCCACGTCGCCCCAGGTAAGCCGGACCAGCTCCCCGATGCGCATGCCGGTCAACAGCAGCATCTCGCAGATATCGCCGAGGGGCGGGGACTCCCGGCAGATTCCGATGCATTCCAGCGCGTGTTCGAGGGCTAAGTGCTTATCCTCGGGATGCTCCGGTGCGTTGACGTGCTTGCTTACGTGTTCGACGCCCGCCAGTTGGTTCTCCTTCAGGAGCCCCTGTCGGACCGCCCAGTTGAACATCCGCTTGATCGCCGTGACCATGATGTTGATGGTCCGCGCAGCGTAGCCGTTTTCGACCATAGCGGCTTTGAGGTCTTCGAGTTCAGAGGGAGCAAGCTCGGCCGCCAGCTTGTCCCTGTGGCGTCGGGTCAGGTGTCTAATACCATCGCGGTAGCCCCGCCAGGTGGCACGGCCTCGATTGGCTCGGTTCCACTTCAGAAAACGGACCGCCAGCTCGATCAGGGAAATGCTGCTCGCCGGACGCCGCAGGACCGGTCTGCTATCGCTTTCGTTCTCCTCAAGACCATCGTAGTAACAGGCCATATAACGATGGAGTTCTGCCCGGGCCTTCGCCTCTTTGGGCCCCAGATACAGTCGTTTGCGGCCCTCAGAGGAGGGAACGTCCACGCACCATTGCCCCCGCGCCTCGTACCACCAGATGTCGATAGCCATGCCTGTTGCCACCTCCTGCGATCCGTTTGCTATCACGTTCTTGCTATCAATCAATCGCAATGGTCGCGATGAGCTCTGTCAAGGTCAAGTGGTAAGCGCTGAGTGTTAAAAGCTTTGGAACTTAAGGGGGAGTGGTGGGCCCAGGGGGATTCGAACCTCCAACCAACGGATTATGAGTCCGCTGCTCTGCCGTTGAGCTATGGGCCCCAGGAGGGTGTATCCCGAGTATATGTCGCGCGCCCGTGACAGTCAAGCTGGCCGGTCCATGTCGCGCCACAGGCCCCATTCTGCTTGACGCAGCCGGCGGCCCCGGTACGTCCAGATGTGATCACTGCCCATCTTGTTCATCACTCTCTTCTGCGGGTGGCGGCGACCTGTCCCACGGCACGGTGACGCCCTGGAACATAATGGCGAAGCGGGTGATCAGGGCGCCGAGCAGGACGTAACCGAGGACAACCTGCACTGTGAGAAGGAGATGGCCAAACAGCAAACCTGGACACGCGTGCATGTCGCCGAAGCCGAGCGTCGTCATCGTCACGACGGAGAAGTACAGTGCGCGGAACGGCACTACGTGGGACGCCACCTCGACAGGCACAGGCTCTGCAGACACCTCGGCCAGGTTCTCGACGACGCCAGGCGGCGCCGCGATCGCCCATACGTAGTAGATCGCTGCAAAGACCAGAGAGAGCACCGCGAACACCACCAAGATGCGGCATGCGGACCGTCCATAGTCGGAGACCCACCAGAATGGCCTCGCAGCAACTGCGAGCAAGCGATGAGACTTGTACCACTCCCGCCAACCAAGACGACGGATATTCCATTGGAGGCGGGACTGAAGGCCCGGCGGAATGCACGCCGAAGCAAGGCTTGTCCCGCTGAAGTCTGTCGTGTCGTCGGCGTAGAAGGACAGTTTGGTGGCTCCGTTTACAGTTGCAAACCTCAGATCCGCGCCTTCCAGGTGCGCTCCCACGAGATCCGCGCCGGTCAGGTTGGTTTCTGCGGCATGAGCGTCCCTGAGGTCGGCCCCGTATAGATTAGCACCGTCCAGGTCAGCAAGGTACAACCCAGCAGACCAGAGCTTGGCACTGAATAGGCTAGCCCTCTTCAGGTTGGCCGCCTCGAAGAAGGTTCCGATCATCTGGGCATGGGAGAGATCTGCGCACTGTAAGTTCGCACTCACTAGAGAAGCGCGTTGAAGATTCGCGCCACTGAGGTCTGCGCCTCGCAAGTTGGCGGGAGTAAAGGATAGGTCAATGCTCCGCCCTTTGATAGTTCCATCGGGACCTGGAAGCGCACTTAGTTTCCCGACTATCGGCGGGCCGACGACTGGCAAGCCTCTGTAGAATCCCACTCCTAAGTTGGCGTTCTGCAGTTGGCTCTCGGCTAGGTCAGCCGCTTCGAGCTGGATGTCTTCCAGGGGCTTGGCACAGCGCCACTTGTTCCATTCCGAGATGTCTTGTGCACCGGAGCACTGGATAAGCATGTCGTACTGGTTCTGGTTGAAGCTGCGCTGATAGCCGCAGTGCGGGCAGGCAAGCGTACCCTCGGGTATGGTCTCCTGACACTTGGGGCAGGGGCCTTCAACGACGCCGTGGACCTCCTGTCCCGCTTCATCGTCCTTGCCGGTCTCGTTCTGGGCGTTCGGGTTGCTCATGGCTTCTGCCTCTCACGACGATCCTGCCTCTCAGCGGTGGCCCGGCAGGCTTGCTCAAGGCCGTCCGCGTAGCCCGCGCGGTAGCCGTTGCTCCGGCCCTTCTTGAAGCCGCTCAGATACGCCTCCAAGCAGGCCCGCTTGAAGGCCCCCTGCTGGCCGTCCCCAAAGCCCCGGCGATATGCGCGTCCCTGCGTCCTGCACTGGCTGACATCTGGCATCTGCCATCCTCCGACGGATGACATAGGAAGTAGCAGCCTTCCCGGTCCAGGGCGCGCCAGGGCCTCCAGCGCATCTGCAGGAGCCGCTGTCCCCGGTACTCCCAACTGTGCCCTGTTTCCTTGCTCATTCTGAGCTAATGGACCGGATCGCCTTTGCCACAGAGCCGATGTGACGGATGATCTGGCTATCGGTGTACTCCTTGACACCCGCCTCCAGCCGGTCCGCCAAGTCTTCCCGAAGTCGAACCGTCACGGCCTGGGTGTTCTTGCAGATGCTCTCCGCTGTGTCCTGGACAACCGAGTTTCAGGCCTCCAAATCTTTGTACTTCTGGCTCTCTTCGAGCTCCTCCAGGGCAAGCCCAAGATGTATACAGGCTAGATACCATCCCTGCCTGTCTACTGGGTCCCCGTAATGCTCCCCGACCTCTGCTACGGCTTCCTCCAGTTCCATCGCCCCTCCCTCATTCAGTTTTCCGACGGCACCCCTCCGGCGTGCCAGGACAATCATAGACCGATGGGCGTCATGACTACCCCGGGCGCCCACCGCTGGAAGTTGCACGGAAGCAGGTCGGTCGGATAGCACGCGATTGGAGTGTACTCAACGGGTTGGAGGGAGTCAAGCTGTGCGCGTTGCTGCTGCGGCGCACGGGCTGGCGTGCTCGCTGGGGTTGAAGGGCCGCTCCGCGGGCGGTATAGTGGCTCGCCGCTTGAGGCGGCTGTTCCTGTGGCCAGCCTGCGGCATACCTGCAACGGAGGAGGGCAGACGTGAACTTCATCGTCATCATCTCGGATACGCTGCGTCGGGACCATCTCGGATGCTACGGGAACGAATGGATCAGCACGCCGAACATCGACCGCTTCGCGGCGAAGTCGTTGGTCTTCGAGAATGCATACTCCGCCAGCTACCCGACGGTGCCGCACCGGCGTGACGTGCTGACGGGGCGCTTCACGGCGAGCTATACGCCCTGGGCGCCGCTCTCTCCGGACGAAGTCGTCCTGGCCCAGGTGCTGAAGCAGCGGGACTACCTGAGCATGATGGTCTGCGACTGCCCGCACATCCTGGAGAACGGCTACCACTACGACCGGGGCTTCGACGGCTTCGAGTGGATACGGGGCCAGGAGACGGACCGCTGGAAGACCCACCCGGAGGCGCCCGACGATCCGTGCGATCCGAAGAAGATCCGCAACGCCGAAGGGATGCGACAGCGACATCGGCGCAACGTGGCGTGGTGGCAGTACGAGGAAGATACCTTCGTCGCGCGCACCATGGCCGAGGCGTGCCGGTGGCTCGAGAAGAACTACGAGCGCGACGGCTTCTTCCTCTACGTGGACACGTTCGATCCCCACGAACCGTGGGACGCGCCGCGCTGGTACGTGGAGATGTACGATCCCGGCTACGAGGGAGCGGTGGTCGATTATCCGCTCTACGCGCGTACGGAGTTCCTGAGCGAGGAGGAACTGGAGCATGCTCGGGCGCTTTACGCCGCCGAGGTGACGCTGGTGGACCGCTGGGTGGGGCGCGTGTTCGAGAAGATCGAGGACCTGGGCCTGTTCGAAGACACTCTCGTGATCTTCACGACCGACCATGGCTTCCTGCACGGCGAGCACGGCATCATCGGCAAGAGCCTGATCAGCCCGGGCAGGTTCGAGTACATCCCCCTCTATGAGGAGATCAACCACATCCCTCTCATCATCCATTCCCCCGGGTGTGAGGAGGAGAGGAAGCAGGCCGTCGTGCAGCCCACGGACTTCATGCCCACGATCCTGGAGCTGGCGGAGATCGAGCCGCCGGAGAGCGTGGACGGCAAGTCGTTCGCTGAGGTCCTGCGCGGCGAGGCGGACGAGCATCGCGAGTTCGCCCTCAGCAGCCCCTACGTCGGGGGCGATTCCGTGCCAGCCACGGTGACGTGCGGCAAGTGGTCGGCCATCCTGTGGTCCTCGGCGAAGGAGGGCGGAGCCCAGGTGGACAAGGCGGTGGACGGCCTGGCCAAGGAGCAATCGGCGGCGGGGGAGCGGGGGGACCTGCTGTTCGACCTCGAAACGGATCCCACCCAACAGAGCAACGTGGCCGCCGAGCATCCCGATGTGCTCGCAGACTTGCGTGCAAAGGCGATCGGCTTCTGGCGCGAAGTTGGCCTTCCGGATGACGAGATCGCCAGGTGGGAGGCGCGCTGAGCCTAGTGGGGTCTCAACTTCGCGATTGCCAGTTCAGCTACCACTCGTGCTCGTCCTCGTCCTCGTTCGAAACCGCGGCCAAGCGGCAGATGAGGGAGACGAGAACGTATCAGCCACTGCACCAACACTTCAATCGTGAAGCCCTGCTCGTCGGAACGAAGCCGGCAAGGATGCTTGCCCGACCCCTGGCGGGCCGGCGCTACAAGCGCGGTGAATGTGTCCGCAGGCCGTAGCGCCGCCTTCCAGGCGGCTTATTTGCCTTCGACGTCAAGATTACCGGTCGACCTGTCGCTCGTTCTCGTCCTCGTTCGAAACCGCGCCCAGGCAGCAGACAAGGGAGACGAGAACGTATGAGCCACCGACCGCGCATTTCAATCGTGAAGGTCCACTAGGGCAACGTCCGCAGCTCGTTGAGATAGCGGTAGGCGCGCGCCTCTTCCAGAGATCGGCAAACAACCAGCCAGACGAGTGTATCCACGGTACGTACTTTGTGGTTGAAGCTGGCCCAGTGCCCGAAACTCGCGCTGAACTGACCGTCGCCCATGTTCTCCAGGTGGAACCTGGCACGGGGGTCGCGTTCGGTCGCTACTGCTGCCAGGACCGGCCCCCGGGGGTGTCCGAAGGCAAGCCATTTCCCGGAACGCACCCCGTATTCGTAATCATCAGGTCTGAAAGAGAGGGGCTCTCCTTCGGCGTCCGCGTGTGCCGGCTGCATGTCGGCCTGCGGCCAGACGGTAGTGTTCAGGTTCACGCCCATGGTCGCAGTGCTTCGATTCCGGGCTTTCACGAGTACGGCGATCAGGTTCGACCCGGCCGTCGTGAGGTAACGCGCTTCGTAGCGGAGCCATTTGAGATCCTCGTGGAGCGCGGTGACGGCCACTGCGGCTCCTCGCCAGCGGATTCCTTCCTGGCCCTCCACATCGACCAACTCGATCCGACTGCGGACCTGCCGGAACCGGCGGTCCCAATCACTGCCGGCGCCGGCCCGAATGCCGCCGTACCAGGGGTTCATCCAATGGTAGGCGCGCGGCTCGGGATATGAGCTGGTCAGTAGGTCCCGGTCCTCACGCTGGAGCGATACGATGCTTCCGGCGTGTTCGGCGCTCACCTTGAATCGCAGCCAGCCGTTGTCGACCGTGACCGTATCGTCATCGTGCCGGAGCTTCAGCTTCTCGCCCCGCCTGCGCACAATCACCACGGGCACAGGGAAGACGTGCTCTCGCCGTTTCGCCGAAAGACGGAGCTCGCCGACGCCCGCCGTCGGGCAGTCGGCGGATGCCTTGATGCTCAGATTCCGGCGGGCCGGCTTGCCCTTGCGGAGCCCTGCGACCTGGAAGCGCATCTGGCGGCCACCGTCACGAAGCTCCATGCCTCGGGGAAGGCTCAGATGAGCTTCGCCGCTGAGCTCGCGCTTCTGTTCGCTGACCAGTTCGACGCGCGTGCGATGCGACGCACGCGTCATGAGCATCGGTTTCTTGTGGAGTCTGCCACGCAACACGTCGCGAAGGTCGGGCTGGCGCTCCTGGGCCGTGAGGAGGGGCTCCTGCCGGAGGCGCGAGGCCCAGACAGACCGCACCGTCCGGTAGTCCCCGGCCCCGGCCACCAGCCATATCACGGGCAATTGGACAGCGCCGCCCGGGGGAACGGTGACAACGTCGTACGTCATGCGGGCGCCTCCCCCGTGGTCAGGCGACACAAGGCCGTCACCTTGCCAGACGGTTCCTACGACGGCCCCGTCTTCCTCTGCTGCCACCCAGCTCTCGGGGAACTCGGCGGAGCGCCTCTCGATTTCACTCCAGCCCGGCCAGTCTCCCCAGCCGGTGCGTTCATGCTGGATCAGGCCGTCCGCGTCGGGCAGAGTCAGTTTCCCGGCGCCCAGATAGCCGTAGGACCGGGCGCGCACCTGCACCTTCCGGGAGCGGTTCGCTGCGTTGAGCAGACGGTGCCTCAGTTCCAGGACGCCGGGGCTGATCACGGCGGTACGTTCCAGCGTCAATCCCGGCCACCTATCCGGTCGGCTATGCGTCACCAGGTGGACGCTGCCGCCCAGGTTCTCGACCTCGGTGTCATACACGCGCGGCAGCGGGCTGAAGGTGCCAAAGGGCGGGCCGATCTCGGGCATGTAAGTGTTGAAAAGGCCGCGGCCAAGGACCTTGTCTCTGAACTCCATGCGGCCCCCGACGCGCCAGAACTGGACGAGCAGCCGGTCCGACTCTGCGGTGACCCTGCGCTCCCATTTGTCGTCGCTCACTGCAAAGGCCCCGGGCGAGAATGCGCGCACCCACAGCGTGTGCCGCCGCCCGCGCGGTGCATGGGGCGGGGTTTCCCCGGAGGCCAGTCTGCCTGCGGAATCCTGTGAGAACTCGACTTGTGCCTCCAGCGGGAACGTCCCACGCTGGCTCGCCTCCAGGCTGAGTGAGACATCCGTCCAACCGCCGCGGCTCATGCGGAATGACAACCTCTCGTCCGAACGTTGCAGTTCCGGCGGCGAGCTGATCCACACCGACCCGCTGGCGGGGAAGGGCAGGCGGTTGCGCAGCTTGACACGCACCTCGGTCCGCTTCCCGACGGGAAGTCCCCACGTCGACGACCCGATTTCCACCGGGTCTCTCATGTGGACCGCCGTGCCCAGCTTCAGAGACACGCCGTCCACGGTGACAGTGGACAGGATGCGGTGCGGCGGCTCCCCCGGTTTCTTTCTCTCGAGATCGGCCGGCAGCCTGAAGGGCACCTCCACAGTGTGCCGGCCGGACACCTCAAACGAGTCCTGCGTCGAGACGGGCACGCCAGATTCCCCGTCGGCCAGCAGGCTCACGGCCACAGGTGCATCAGCCTTGTTGCGGAACTCGTAGTGCAGCGTTTGCTCCTGCAGTGCGGGCAGGTGTTCCTCCCCGACCCATGCAGCCGCGTACAGCTTGTCGGTCTCGACGGCCGTCGTCATCCGTGCCAGCCGGTCGACTACGACCTCTGTGCTTCGGCCGTCAGCAACGAAACCGTAGCGGAAAACGCGCACCCCGTGCCAGCGCTCGACATCTTCGGCGACGGTCAGGTCGCGCTGCTGGATCTGGTACCAGTCCCGGTCCTGGAAGAAGTCGGCCAGCAACGGCATGCGGATGATGCTGGGGATGAAGTTGTACATCTCCACGCTGGTCTCGGGGACCCAGAAGAAGCCCATCTTCTTGTAGAGAGGGACCGCCTTCAGGTTGCCCGGCCAGGTGTAGAGTTCGACTTCATCGAACCCGCCCTCGATTGCGGCGTCGATGGCCCTGCGGAGGAGGCGTTTGCCCACTCCCTTGCCATGGTGATCCGGGCGGGCGTTAAGCAAGCCCACGTCCGCCCGCTCGGCCTGCTTGGGGTCCGCGAACAGCGAGATGAAGCCGATGATCTCGCCCTTGTGCTCGACCACCCAACGCCCGTAGCAGTCCTGCGTCATCTCGTCGCGAAGAATGCGCTCGGCAGTGAGCGGCACGCCTCCCGTCCAGCCTCCCGGCCACGCCTGGTCCGAGCGATTCCACATGTCGGCCAGTAGCTCCGCCTCGTGTCGCTGGCCGACACGCAACTCGCGCAGTATGTAGTCATCGCTTGACACGGTCTTCCCCGGTCGGATCGGTACGAGGTGATACGCAGGAGAGACGGCGCCGCAGGCGGGCCTTCTGAGCGACAAATCCTACAGCCTGGCGGGCGAGACGTCAACCGTCTTGGTCGCCGGAGGCCACGACGGCGAGCAGCCCCTGAGCCGCACGCCATCCCCTGCCTACTCCATCGGATAGGTCAGGCCCCACTGCGCGCGGATGCGGTCCAGTGTCCGCATGACGCTCAAGGACTCGTCCAGGGGCATCATCCCGCTCTCGAGCTTCCTGCCGCGGAGGCAGCGCATCACCTCCGCTGCCTCGCACTCGTAGCCGTTGCCTTCGTACGGGAGCTCGATGAAGTCCTTCTCCTGGTCCGCCACGCCGAGCGTCAGCGCCTTCGTCTTCCAGAAGGGGCGATGGACGTGGATCCAGCCCTCCGTGCCGATCACGTAGGCCTCGTGCGGCATGCTGGCGCGGATGCCGCACGTGAGCGCCGCGAGTCGGCCGCCGGGATAGCCCAGGATGATCGCGTCCAGTTCGTCGACGCCGGTCTGGCCGACGTGGGCGATGCCGGTGACCTCCGCCGGCGGCCCGCCGAAGACCATGGACGTGAAGGAGACGGGGTAGACGCCGACGTCCAGCAGCGCGCCGCCGCCCAGCTCCGGGTTGAGCAGGCGCCCCTCGGGGTTCCAGTCCGTGTGGAGGCAGAAGTCGGCCTTGACCATGCGGACCTCGCCCACCACGCCGCTCGCCAGCAGTTCCCGCAGTCGGCAGATGGCCGGCAGGAACCGCGTCCACATCGCCTCCATCAAGAAGACGCCATTGGCACGCGCGCAGCCGATAAGCTCCTCCGCGTCACGGGCGTTAATGGTCAGCGGCTTCTCGCACAGGACGGCCTTGCCCGCGTTGAGGCAGAGGATGCTGTTGTCCTTGTGGAAAGGATGCGGCGTGGCGACGTAGACGACGTCCACGTCGGGGTCAGCGGCCAGCTCCTCGTAGCTGGCGTGGCGATGGGGGATGCTCCACTGTTCGCCGAACCGGTCCGCCGTCTCCTGCGCTCGGGAGCCGACGGCGACGAGCTCCGCGTCGTCCAGGAAGCTGAGCCCGAGGGCGAACTTATGCGCGATCCGCCCCGTCCCCAGAATGCCCCATCCGATCCTGTCCATGGTTTTCTGCCCGCAGCCGGGCCGCTGCCCGTTCTAGGGATTCAGTATAACGCCCAACGCCGTCGCCGGGGCGCTGACCAGGGCCTCGGCGCCCTCGGCGAAACCGTCAAGCGGCAGGCGATGCGTGATGAGCATCTCGAACTGCAGGCGCCCCTCAGCGGCGAGGCGCAGCGTTTCCTCCATCTGGCGACGCGTCGTCCACTGGACGAACACGGGGGGATAGTCCCGGCCGTGCTCCCAGGCTTCGTCGTGGTAGCCGGGCCCCGGCCGTGACGACGGCCGGATGTCCATGTTCCCGACGGCGACGGGCCAACTCTTGCTCTGGAAGTCGGCCCCACCCACGATGGCGAGCCGGCCCATGCGGTGGCCGTCCGGTGCGAGCTTCATCATCTGGGCGATCTGCTGGACGGTTCCCGTGGCATCGCCTCCGAACGCGATGATGGCGCAGTCGAGGCCGTATCCGCGCGTGAACTCCTTGACGGCTGCGACCGGATCCTCGGACGGATCGAGCACGAGGTCCGCTCCGCCGCGCTCTGCCAGCTCGCGCCGCATGGGGAGGAAGTCCATCGCCGCCACGTGTGCGCCGGCCGTGCGCGCAAGCTGGACGGCGATCTGGCCGACGATGCCCAGCCCCACAATCAGCGCGTTCTCACCGATGCGGACGTCCGCGCGCCGAACGGCCTGCATGGCCGTCGCGGCCAGATGCGCGAACGCGGCCCCCTCGAAGCTGAGGTCGTCCGGCTTCGGCACCATCAGATTGCGGGGTATGACGCCGTAGTCGCTGTGCAAGGCATAGCCGCCGCCCATGCAGGCCACTTCGAGTCCGACCGGCATGTCGTCGCAACCTTCCCCGACCGCCTCGACGACGCCCGCACTGCTGTAGCCGAACCTGCGCGGTTTGGCCTCGGGATTGGGATTCTCGCGCATGCGCGGCACGGCGCCGAGCTCCGTCCCGGGGCTGATGAGCGTGGCTTCGTGCCGGACCAGTACCTGGCCCGGGCGAGGGGAGGGGACCTCCTCCTCGATCAGGATGAACTGCCCGCTTCCGTCAATCGCTGCAACGCGCCTCACCTTCGCCTTGCTCA
>CAYUDW010000060.1:0-5672 GCA_964442595.1 uncultured candidatus Brocadiaceae bacterium | reverse complement strand
ATGAACTGCCCGCTTCCGTCAATCGCTGCAACGCGCCTCACCTTCGCCTTGCTCACTTTGCCCACTCCTCAGAACAGGTGTCGAACTCTTCGCCCATCTGGATGAGGACTCGCTTCGCGGCCCTTGCCGACCCGGATGCGCCGCCCTAGGCGCCACTTTATAAGCGATGCCAGCCGAAGACGCAAGGCGCGCCGCCGCCCTCATGCTTGACACCCCGTGGAGCTTCTGGCAGAATGGCGTTTTCGGGGCCTCGCGGGGTCGTGCGACGGTCTTCTGCCGGTCCTTTCAATCCCATTTCTGTTGGTGCTGGAGACGCAAGATGGAAGTGACAAAGCTCGACGGCGAGTACGATCTTGTCCTTTACGGCCTGGGCGTGATGGGCGAGAACTTCATTCGCAACTTCGCCCGCAAGGGCTACAGGGTTATCGGCGTCAACCGCACGGTTCCCACAACGGCGCGGTTTGCCGAGGAGGTCGGCGGCGAAGAGATTGCCGACCACGTTGGCACGGCCGAGACGCTGGTCGAGGCATGCCAGCACTTGAGGAGCCCGGGTGGGGCGGTGCTGGCCATGATCAAGGCCAACGACCCCGTCACCCAGCCCTGGGGACCCATCGACGACCTCCTCTTCAGCGGGTCAAAGGCCAGGTACGGCGACGACCAGGAACGAGACGTGCCCCCGCTGGTCGAGATCGTTCCGGAGGGGGCCGTGATAATCGATGCCGCGAACTCGCACCCGCATGACACGAAGCGTCGGTGCGACGAATTCGCGAAGCGGGGCGTGCAGTTCATCGGCACCGGGGTGAGCGGCGGCGCGGAGGGGGCGCTGAAGGGGCCCTGCATCATGCCCGGCGGCTCGCGGGATGCCTACGCGCACGTCAGCGACATGCTGGAGGCAGCCGCCGCCCAGGTTGACGGCCCGTGCTGCACCTACATGGGCGACAATGAGGGCGGCCACTTCGTTAAGAACGTGCACAACGGCATCGAGTACGGCATCATGCAAGCCATCTCGGAGGTCTACTACGTGCTGGCTCTGCTGCTGGAGCGCGCGCCCGGCGACATCGAGCCCATCTTCGCAGAGATGACGGCCGGAAAGCACGGCGGCTACCTGATGGAGATATCGACCGAGCTGCTCGGCATGGTCGACGCGGAGACCGGCAAGCCGATGCTGGACGTGATCCTGGACCGGGCCGGCCAGAAGGGCACCGGCAAGTGGACCTCGCAGATCGCTTTCGACCTGGGCGTTCCGGTGCCGACGATCGCGGCGGCGCTCCAGGCGCGGATCATGAGCGCGTATAAGGCCCAGCGCGTCGCCGCAGCCGAGAAGCTCGAAGCGCGCCTGCTGGGCTCGTTCGACCGTTCGGACGAGGGCAGACTGATCGCTGCCGCCGCAGACGCGCTCTACGGCGGGATGGTGGCGGCCTACGCGCAGGGGTTCTGGCTGCTCAGGGAGGCATCCCTGGCCGATCCGGCGGACCATAACGGGCTCTACGATTTCGAGCTTGAGCTGGACGAGATCGCCCGCATCTGGAAGGGCGGCTGCATCATACGCTCGAATCTGCTCGACCCCATCCGGGACGCGTTCCAACAGGACGCGGACCTGCATTGCATCATGCTGGCCCCGCAGTTCGCCGACACGCTGCACGACGCCGAGTTCCAGACGAACTGGCGCTGGTGGGTCTCCACGACGGCCGGGCTGGGTCTGCCGAGGGAAGCGATCGGCGCCTCGCTCGTTTACTTCGATACGTATCGCACGGCCCGCCTGCCCGCCAACATGATCCAGGGGCAGCGGGACCGCTTCGGCGAGCACGGGTTCGAGCGCGTCGACAAAGAAGGTAAAGGCTATCACCTGACCCCCGCCGACTGACCGGCGCGGACGCAACCGACAGCCAAACACCACTTCGGAGAGGAGCCATGGCCTTTCAGGGAGTGCTGACCACGCAGCAGATTGAGGACGATCCGCAGCAGCAGATCCGCAACTGGCAGCGCGAGCACGACTTGGCCGTCTGTATAGACACCGACGGCTGCACGCTCGACAACATGTGGGCCAAGCAGGTCATCGTGTTCCATCCCCATTACATGGACATGAACGGCCTGCGCGGCATCGAGATGTTCTTCCGGATCCACGCCGAACACCACAACCTGTGGGCCACGACCAGAGGGTGCGACCGCTACCTGGCCGTCAAGCACACGCTGACGTCCCTGCTGGCGGACGCCCAGGCGCGCGAAGTGCTGCCCGAGGAGCACGTCAGCGACTTGCTGGCCTCTGTTGAAGGGTACGTGGACTTCATCGACCGGAGCGAGGGACAGAAGGCGTTCGGCATACCGTCCCTGACGGAGTACCACAAGCTGAACGGGCTGGACTACAACATCACGCGCCTGCTGGGCTGGAGCGAGGCGGTCGACCGGACGTTCCAGTTCGTGACGCTGGGGATGCCGGCATTCCCGGGCGTGCGCGAGGAGCTGGAGCACGTGTCGCAGAACGCCGATCTGCTCGTGGTGTCCGGCACGCCCTACAGCGATCTGGCCGAGTGGTGGACGCGGAGCGATCTGGCCCAGTACGTGCAGGGCATCGCCGGCAAAGAGATGGGCAAGAAGACGGAGCACATCCGCCTGCTGATGGAGGCCGGCGGCTACGAGCCCGACCAGGTCATCATGATCGGCGACGGCGGCGGCGACCTGAAGGCGGCGCGCGCCAACGGCGCCCTCTTCTACCCGACACCCGCGGGCAAAGAGGAAGAGGCATGGGAGAACGCGCGCGAGGCGTTCGACGCGTTCCTCGCCGGCGAGTACCGCGGCCGGATGGAGGACGAGAAGGTCGCCGAGTTCGAGAACATTTTGCTGGACGAGGGCCCGTGGGAGAAGGCCGACTATGACGCCGAGGCCGCATACCGCAAGCTCCAGCAGAAACGCGTCGACACCTACGCGCAGCTTCACCCGCAGGGCAAGTTGTTCACCCTCGAGGACTGAGCACCACGGAGGCAGAAGATGCCGATGAATGCAGTCGTAGCCCAGTCAGGCGGTCCCACGAGCGTCATCAACAATTCCGTCCGAGGCGTGGTGGACGCTTTGGGGAGTTCAGCCCGGATTGGCAGCGTCTACGGCGCGTCGATGGGCATCCTTGGAGTGTTGAGGAACGAGTTCTTCGACCTCACCGCCCAGGACCCGGAGCAGATCCGCCTCCTCGCGCAAACGCCGTCGGCCGGCAGCATCGGAAGCTGCCGATACAAACTGGCGGCGAAGGGCGGGGTCTATGAGGAGGATTACGCCCGCATAATCGAGGTCTTCAAGGCCCACGACGTCGGCTGCTTCTTCTACATCGGCGGCAACGACTCCATGGACACGGCCCATCGCGTGGCCGGACTGGCGAAGGAGGCCGGGCTCGACCTGATCTCCATTGGCATTTCGAAGACGGTCGACAACGACGTCGGCGGCTCGCTTCAAGAGGACGGCACGTTCGCCCTGTGCGATCACAGCCCCGGTTACGGAAGCGTGGCCAGGTACTGGGCCATGAACGTGCTGGAGGCCAACGAAGAGAACAAGGCCAGCTACACCAGCGATCCGGTGCTCATCATGCAGGCGATGGGCCGCAAGATCGGCTTCATCACGGCATCGGCGCGGCTGGGCGATCCCGGGCGCGAGATGCCCCTGCTCATCATCATGCCGGAGGCGCTGAGCAAGGACGACGCGCAGGCGAACCTGGACTTCATCACGGGGAAGGTCAACGAGACGCTGCGCCAGGCCGGGCGCTGCATGATCGTCGTCACCGAGGGGGCGAACGTGGGCGACGTGGGCGTCCTGCGCGACAGCTTCGGCCACGCGCAGTTCAGCGCGTCGCGGACCACGGCCGCCCACCTGCTGATGAGCTACCTGAACGGAGTGGATCGCGCTGACTCGGAGGGCAGGGCGCAGAGCCGGCTCGTCGTGCCGGGCATCGCGCGCGTCGACGTGCCGGGAACGGTGCAAAGGCGCGACATCAGCCGCGCCTCCAGCGTCGACCTGGAGGAGGCATATCAGGTGGGCGTGCACGCGGCGGAGCTGGCACTGGCGGGGCAGGGCGGCGTGATGTCCACGATCCTGCGCAAACCGGGCGATGCGTATCAGGTCGAGTACGGCGAGGTGCCTCTGGAGGAGGTCGCCAACGCCGAGCGCAGCTTCCCCGCCGAGTGGATCGCGCAGAGCAAGACGGACGTGACCGATGACTTCGTCCGGTGGGCCATGCCCCTCATCGGCGAGCCGCTGCCGAAGATGGCGCGTCCGAAGGCCGGTGGGACCCCCGACGCCGGACTGGGCGCGTACGTGCCTGAGGGGCTGCGGTGAGAGGGAGGCCTACTTCGCCGCTTGCCCTTCGCCGCTTCCGGCGCCGGACCTTGCCAGATAGTCCTTGATCGCCTCGTGCAGGCCCTGCGCGGCCAGGTTGGAGCAGTGCATCTTGTTGGCGGGCAGGCCGCCGAGCTCGTCCGCCACCCGCTGACGACTTATCTTCAGCCCCTCGTCGAGCGTCTTGCCCTTTGCCATCTCGGTGGTGATGCTGCTGGTGGCGATCGCCGCCGCGCACCCCAACGTCTTGAACTTCACGTCGGCAAGGCGACCGTCCTGCACCTTGATGGTAATCTTCATGACGTCGCCGCAGACGGGGTTGCCGACCTGTCCGACCCCGTCGGGATTCTCGATTTCCCCCACGTTGTGCGGGTTGGCGAAGTGCTGGAGTACTTTGTCGGTGTACACGGCTAATCTCCCGGTGAGCCCTGCCCGTCCATGCTTACCTCGCCTCGGTCCAGCACCTCATTCATGCTGCCGGTGCGGTAGCCCTCAAGATCGAGCGTAATGTACTTATAACCCAGGGCCTTCATTCTTGCCACCAAATCCTGCCGCTTCCCGTCCTCCAGAAGTGCGGCGAGGTCCTCGTCCGGGCCCAGCTCGATCCGGGCGATGGGATCGTGGCTGCGGACGCGGAACGCACGGAACCCCATCCCTCTCAGGATGGCTTCGGCCCGGGCGACGCGCTCGAGCTTCTGCGCGGTAATGGCGTCGCCGTAGGGGAAGCGAGAGGCCAGGCAGGCGGCGGCCGGCTTGTCGTGAGTCCGTAAGCCCATCTCGGCCGACAGCGTACGGATGTCGCCTTTCGTGAGGCCGGCGTCCCTCAGGGGCTGCTGCACGCCGAGCTCCTCTGCGGCGCGCAGGCCGGGCCGGTGGTCGCTTGTGTCGTCCGCGTTCGTCCCGTCCGCCACGAAGCGCAGCCCCCGCTCCCTGGCCAGTGCCTGCAGCTCGCCGAACAGCGTGCGCTTGCAGTAGTAGCACCGGTCGGGCGGGTTGGCGCTGAAGTCCGGATCGTCGATCTCGTCGGAAGGGAAGACCACGTGCTCGACGTCCAGCTCTTCGGCCAGTTGCTTTGCTTCTTCGAGTTCGTGCGGCGGATATGTCGGGGAGGTGGCGGTCGCCGCGGCCACTCGGTCCCTGCCGAGTGTCCGGCGCGCAACGGCCGTCAGGAACGTACTGTCCACCCCGCCGGAGAAGGCGATGAGCACGGAGCCCAGCCTGCGGAGGGCCTCGCGCAGGCGATCCAGTTTGCCTTCGAGTTCACGGCTCGCCATCTAGTCCTCCCTGCCGTTCAGGCTGGCAGCGATCGTACCGCCGCCCAGGAGTTCGGTCCCGCGGTAGAACACGGCAGCCTG
>CAYUDW010000059.1:0-17941 GCA_964442595.1 uncultured candidatus Brocadiaceae bacterium | reverse complement strand
CGCAACGGTCAGTTTGAAGACACCTTCGCGCCTTACGACGTGCACCTCTATCGCATCGAGTAGGAGCTGCGACGAACCGCAGCAAGGGGAGGGAAGAAATGATCAGAGTGGGCCTTGTCGGCGCCGGAACGATGGGCAAGATGTATGCCAGGGCGTTCACGCAGTGCAAGTCCGCCGAGCTTGTCGCCATCTGCGACCTGGACCTGAGCAAGGCGCGCTCGCTCGGCCGCCGCTGGCACGTGCGCAGCCTCTACAGCGACTGCGAAGAGATGCTGCGGTCGGAGGAGCTGGACGCCGTCACCGTGGCGACGCCCGACTTCCACCACCGCAAGCCCGTCATCGCGTGCCTGAAAGCCGGCAAGCACGTGCTCTGCGAGAAGCCTCTGGCCACCACGATGCGCGACTGCACGGCCATCCGGGACGCCGTCGCGAAGTACCAGCGGTACCTGATGGTCAACTACGGCAACCGCCACAAGATGCAGGTCTACGCGATCAAGCAGCGGGTGGAGGCAGGCGAACTGGGCAAGATCGAGAACGTCTACATCCAGCTCCGCGAGCCGATCCACAAGACGCGCACCCTCGAGTGGGTGGACAAGACGACGCCGACCTTCTTCCTGCTGTCCCACTGCACGGACACGGTGATGCACCTGATCGGCGGCATGCCGCAGGAGGTCTACGCCAGGGCGAACTACGGCGTGCTCTCCGGGCAGGGGCTCGAGACGCCGGACACCGTGACGGCGATGCTGAGCTTCGACAATGACGCGACGGTAACGATGGACGCCAACTGGATCATGCCGGAAGGCTTCGCGCCGCAGATAGACTTCACCGTCGAGCTGATCGGTCAGAAGGGGGCCATCTACTGCGACCTCCGCTCGCGCGACATGATGCTCTACGCAAAGCGCGCGAAGAGCGTGGATTACGACAGCGCTTCGGTCGACCCCCTCGGCACGACACACGGCTGGTGGTCCAACTCCGTCTACTACTTCGTCGACTGCCTGGAACTGGGCGTGGCGCCGCAGCCCGACGCCGAGCAGGGACTGAGAGTGACACAGGTGCTCCTGGCCATAGAGCAGTCCGCGCGCACAGGAAAGGCCGTCAAGGTCTGATCCCTCAACGGCATCGGGAAGGGGGAACAAGAGAATGAACCGCGTGATCGGCATTCCCTACGCTGACAACGGCAAGAGCCTGGAGATCGACGAGGACCGGCTCCTTTTCGCCGTCGAGCCCTCGCTGCCGGCCCGGCCTTCCCTGGATGAGGAACAGGAGACGGTCCGCCAGGCGATCGAGAGCCCCGTCGGCACGGCGCCCCTGAAGGAGTTGGCCCGCCCGGACCACAAGGCGGTTATCCTGGTCGACGACTTCACGCGACCGACGCCGGCCTACAAGATCCTGCCGGTCGTGCTGGACGTGATGGCCGGTGCCGGCGTGGACGAGCAGAACGTCAAGGTCATAATCGCCCGCGGCACACACCGCCGGCTCTCGCCCTCCGACATGGAGCGGAAAGTCGGGAAGGAAGTCCTTTCCCGCCTGGAGGTGGAAAACCACGAGAACGATCGCGACCTGGTGCGGCTCGGGCAATCAGCGCGAGGAACGCCGGTCTGGATAAACAGGGCGGTGATGGAGGCGGACCTGCGCATCGCCATCGGCGGCGTCTGCGCCCACCCCGTGGCCGGATACGGCGGCGGGGCCAAGATCGTCATGCCGGGCGTGGCTGGCGTGGAAACGATCCACGTGAATCATTCCCTTTGCGATCACCCAAACGTCACCATCGGCAAGACGGACGGCAACCCCGTCCGGGAGGACATGGAGGACATCGCCCGGATGGCACGACTGGACTTCATAGTCAACGTCGTGCTCAACCCGCAGAAGGAGATCATCCGCGCGGTCGGGGGCGACGTCGTCGCAGCGCACAGGAAGGGCGTGGAGGCCTGCAACGCCCTGTACGGCGTGGAGTCACAGGAGCGGGCCGACGTCGTGGTCGTCGGCGCAAGCCCCCGCGACGCCACCTTCGGGCACGCAGTCTTCGCCCTCTACGCCGGCGCGGGGATGACAAAGCCGGGCGGCACGCTCATTCTGGTGGCGCCCTGCACCGAAGGGCCAGGCAGCAAAGCGGGCAGGGAAGCCTTCTGCCGCCTCGCCGCCATGGCCCCGGACGAACTGATGGTGCTCATACGCAAGGGCGAAGTCCAGGCGTCCGGCGGGGCCTTTGACTACTGCTATGCGAAGGTGATCGCACGCAACCGCGTCATTCTGGTCTCCGACAGCTACTCGGAATCGGAGGCCGGTGAACTGGGCGTGGGCTACGCCGATTCGGTTAAGGAGGCCGTGGACAACGCGCTGACCGATCTGGAGAGCGGCGCCGGTGTGGGCGTGCTGCCGGTGGGCGGACTGACCGTGCCGCTGTGAGGGCGGCCGGCGAGTCAGGCCTTTGCGATGTCGAGCAGCTCCGTCAGCGACGAGATGGCGAAGTCGGGCGCGGGGAAGCCGTTCGGCAGCCGCCGATAGCCCGTGTTGAGCCAGACCGTCGGAATGCCGGCCCGCGACGCGCCCAGGATGTCCGTCAGCGGACTGTCGCCCACGAAGAGCATCTCGTCGGCTTCGACCTCCGCCAGGTCCAGGGCGCGCCGGAACAGGCGCACGTCGGGCTTGCTGTAGCCCTCCACCTCCCCCAGGACGACGTGCTGCAGGTGGGATCCGAGACCCAGCGTCTGGATCAGGTGGCGCTGCACGGCCGGGCCCCCGTTCATGATCACGCCGCGCTGCAAGCCTCGCCGGCCCAATTCCGACAGAACGCGCACGGCATCGCTGCGCAGGAATTGCCTCATCACCAGGCGCCGCACTGAGTCGTACTTATGGCTCATTTCGCGCGCCAGCCGCCGGCCCTTCACATTGTAGCTGTCCAGCAGCGCCTGCATGCGTCTCAGCATGGAGAAGGGACGCCGCTGGCGGATGTGATCCTTCCGGGGGAGGTCGAAGAAGACCGCGTTGAACCGCCGGAGTATCTCGTCCGTCTGGTCCTCCGGCAGCGGAGGCGTGAAGCTGGGCAGCACGATGTCCATCACGTGCTGCGCACAGCCCTGGTGGTCCCACAGCGTGCCGTTTACGTCGAAGAAGACTGCCTTGAGCTCAGACATCTGCGCCCCGTCGGCGGCGGCGCGGCCTCACATGCGCTCCGGGGCCTCCAGGCCCAGCAGCTCCAGCCCGTTGCGTATCACGTGCCGCGTGGCATCCACCAACAGAAGCCGCGCCGCCCGAATCTGATCGTCCGGGCACAGGACGCGCCGGTCAGCGTCCCGCATCCCCGCGCTGTAATATGAACTGAAGTCCGCGCAAAGTTCAAGCAGGTACGTGGCGATCACGGAAGGCTCATACTCCGCCGCCGCGCGTTGCACCGCTTCCGGAAACGCCGCAAGGTGACGCACCAGCGTCCACTCTTCCGGCAGGTCCAGCCTGGACACTTCCACGTCACCGGTCACCTCCTGGTCCGCCTTGCGCAGGATGCTGCACAGACGCGCGTGGGCGTACTGGACGTAGGGCCCGGTGTCGCCCTCGAAGTCCAGCATGGCATCCCAGTCGAAGACCACGTCCCGCGTCCTGCGCGTCGAGAGCTCGCGAAAGACCACGGCCCCGATGCCGATCTGCCTGGCCAGCTCCTGCAAGTCGGCTCCGCGCTCGAAGCGATCGGTGTTCTCCTCGATCTTCGCACGGGCGCGGCTGACGGCCTCCTCCAGCAGGTCGCGCAGCAATACCATCTCGCCGCGCCTGGTGCTGCCCACGCGGACCTGGCCCGTTTCCGGATCGCGGAACTTGATCAGGCCGAAGTTGACGTGCACGATCCGGTCCGCCCAATCGTGCCCCATCTTCTTCAGGACGGCCCTGAGCTGCTTGAAGTAAAGGGCCTGCTCGTTGCCGGTCACGTACAGGCACTCTTCGAAGGCGTACTCCTCCCACCGATGTTCGGCGGCCGGGATGTCGCGCGTCGCGTAGAGGCTGGCCCCGTCGCTGCGCTGCACCATACAGGGGGGAAGCCCCTCGTCAGCCAGAGGAACGATGACGGCGCCGGCGCTTTCCACAGCGATCCCGTCGCGGCGCAGGCGATCGATGAGTTCCTCCTTACGGTCCTTGTACAGGCTCTCCGGGGCGACGCGGTCGAACGAGACGCCCAGCATGTCGTAGACCCGGTCGAACTCGCGCAGGCTCACCTCTCTGAACGCCTGCCAAAGCTGCGTGGCCCGCTCGTCGCCCCGCTCGAGCCGGAGCGATGCCTCCCGCGCAACGTCCTGCAGTTGCGGGTCCCGCCTCACTTCGTTGCTGTAGCGGACATAGAGGTCGTGCAGGTCGGAGACGGTCAGGCTGCTCGCGTCGGCGATCCCGTATCGCTCGACGGCGGCGAGCTCGCGTCCGAAGGACGTTCCCCAGTCGCCCAGGTGGTTGATCCCGACACAGTCGTAGCCGAGCTTCTCATGGACGCGGCAAAGCGAGCGGCCGATGACGGCGCTCGGCAGATGGTGCACGCCGAGGTGCTTGGCGATGTTCGGGCTGGCGAAGTCGACAACGATGCTCTTGCCCGTCCCGACGTCGTGCTCCCCGTATGCAGAGCCCTGGGCGTGGATAGGCCTCAGCACGCGCTTCGTTATTGCGGCCCTATCAAGGAAGAAGTTCAGGTAGGGCCCCGCTGCCCTGGCCTCACGAACGTGGTCGGGCAGTTCGACCTGGCGCTGCAGTTCTTCGGCGATCTCGACCGGCGGCCTGTGCAGGTACTTGGTCAGCGCGAAGCACGGAAGCCCGTAGTCCCCCATCTCGGGCGAGGGCGGGGTCTCCAGCAGCCCAAGCACCTGTCCTTGGCTCAAGGGCAGATGCGGGGCCAGTCGGGCAGCGATCAGTTCGGCAATGGGTTGCATGTGGGGGGGGTACCGGATCAGGCCTCTTCGGCTTGAAGTTCGAACAGGGATGCTTCCTCGCGGAAGATGCGGGTGACCGACAGGTTCGTGTGGATGTTATAGACCGCGGCGGCGAGCAGCGACGCCACGCTCACCACGTGGATCCTATCGTTCTCCGGGGGTGGGGGCAGTGTGTCCGTGGTGACTACGCGCGCGACGCCGGCTTCAAACAGGCGTGCCGCCGCGTCCTCGGCGAAGACCGGGTGCACGCAGGAAACGTAGGAGACGGGCAGTCCGAACTTGCTCTTCAAAGCGCTGATGGCGCGCGTCATGGTGCCGCCCGTCAGTATCTCGTCGTCGAAGATGGCGATCTCCTTGCCCTTGATCTCCTCGATGCCGATGACGGCCCGTATCTCGGGGTCCTCATTGTCCGCCCAGCGCCGCTTATCGCAGACGGCCAGCGGCATGTTGAGCTGCTCGGCGTAGACGGTCCCGATCTTCACGCCGCCGGCATCCGTGGCCAGCACCCCGATCTTGCTGACGTCGTAGTTGCGCCTGAAGTACTCGGCGATCAGCGGGTTGGCGTCGAGCTGGTCGCACGGCATGGCCATGAAACCCATGATCTGAAGCGCGTGCAGGTTCACGGTCAGGATGCGGTCGGCCCCGGCCTCGCCGAAGAGCTGTCCCATCAGCCGTGCCGTTATGGAGACGCGGGGTTCATCCTTCTTGTCGGCCCTCACGTAGGGGAAGTAGGGCGCCACCACCGTTATCCGACCTGCCGAAGCCCCCCGCAGCGCGTCGATCGTGATGAGCAGCTCCATCAGGTTCTCCGACAGGGTCAGCCGTGAGGCCTCCTCAGGCGAGACCCTCTCGGGGTTGACGCCGCGCGGTGCGTGCCGGGCATTGGCGGCGGTCTGGACCAGGAACACGTCTGCCCCCCGCACGCTCTCGTTGATCTTGACCTTCAGGTTCTCATTGGCGAACCGGTTCACCGTGGGCTCGCACAGGGGCAGGTCCGCCAACCCGGGGTATCGGCACAGCGCGTCCCGGATCCTGTGCGCCAGGTAGTAGCTGGCCCGCCCCGTGAAAAGCATCAGGGGTTGCTGCTCATCTGCCATTGGGTTCCTCCGCGGCCGCAGATCACACCGGAAGCGAGTCGATTATACCAGATCGAACCAGCTTATGAAGTGCGGGGCCAGCGGCCCGCGCGCATCGGCCCCGGCTGCCTTGGGCGCGCACCCCTGGCGCGCCCGCCGGCCGACTGCTTGACGGTCCCGGGCGGCTGTGTTAGCATGGCCTTCCGAGGCTAATGAAGAGGGGGCGGAGCCGTCTCCGTCGAACGCATTGTCCGCCAGGGGGTTACGTAAGTCTCTGCACGAAAGGAGCGAGGGTCATGCGAGTCGACAAGCAGTTAGCGGTCTTCCTGGAGAACGTCCCGGGGACACTCGCCCGGATGTGCGAGGCGCTGGCCCAAAAGGGCGTCAACGTGCTCGCCCTTACGGTTTCCGACACGGTCGACCATGCGGTCGTGCGCATGGTCGTCGACAAGGCGGACGAGGCACTCGGCATCCTGGAGGACGCCGGCATGCTGGTCGTTGAGAACGACGTGCTGGTCGCGGAGGTGCCGAACCGGCCGGGTGCGCTGGCGGAGATTGCCGGCAAGCTGGCTGATAGTGACGTCAACATTGAATATGCTTACGGCACCGCCGGCCGTGACCAGCCCGAGGGCACGTTGGTCCTCCGCGTCCGCGACCCCCGCAAGGCCATCGATGCCCTGGGCGGCTGATGCGGCGCAGCGCGCTCGCTACCTGCAGGACGTCCCGCTGATACTGCGATGAACATTCTGCTGACAAACGACGACGGCCCGCTGGTGCCGGGGATCTGCCTGCTGCGCAAAGCCCTGGCTTCGCTCGGCGAAGTGACGGTGGTATGCCCGGCGACGGAGCGCAGCGGCGTCGGCCATGGCATCACTTACATGGCGCCTGTGCGCGCCAAGGCAGTGCAGTTGGCGGACGGCGCACCGGCTCACGTCCTGACGGGCACTCCGGCCGACTGCGTGAAGTTCGCGCTGCTGCAACTGCTGGACCGGGCGCCTGACCTCGTGGTGAGCGGGCCGAATCTGGGCCTCAACATCGGCGTCGACCTTTTCTACAGCGGCACGGTCGCCGCCGCGCTGGAGGGCGCGTTCCACGGCATCACGTCCGTGGCGGTCTCGACGAATCTGCGCAACGCCGGCAACATGGACGCCGTCGCCGCGGAGGCGCTGCGTGTGCTGCACCTGCTGCTGGACGAAGTCCGGGAACTCGGGACGCGTGCTTTCAACGTGAATATCCCCGCGCTCGGAACCGAGACGCCTGCCGTGCGGTTCACGCGCCAGAGCCCCGCGGCCCCGCGCGGCGAATATGTGCGCGCGCAAGCCCCCCGCCAGGAGCCGTACTACTGGCTCGACTGGACGCCAACCAGCGGCGTACCCCCGGCTGATTCCGACCTGGTCGCGCTGAATGCCGGCTGCATCTCGGTCACCCCGCTGCGGTGCGACCTGACGGACCTGGACGAACTGGCCCGGCTGCGGGAGGTTGCGTCGTCCCAAGCCTCTGGTTTACAATCGATTAGGACGAAACGGGGATAGCGCGCCGCGGCCCGGCCGCCTCAGGCCGTCGTCCGCGCAAAGAGCCGAACCTGAGTCGAGGAGGCCCGAGCAATGAGATCCATTCTCGGCCTGGCTGGCCTGATCGCCCCGCTGCTGATCGGGGTGGCGTTGTTGTCCTGGACCGGATGCTCGTGCGAGGAATCGGGCGAGGCCGAAGGGCCGGTCGTAGTCGTGCCCGAGAAGGCCCCGGAGCCCGCGCCCGCTCCTGTTCCGGCTGCGCAGCCCGAGCAACAGAAGAAGAGACCAAGCTACCATCCTTTCAGCGCCCCGGCGGAGTACGCTCACGCCGCAGTCAGCGCCAGGAGCTACGCCAGGCACACCGCCCTCAAGGCATACCTGGAGAACGAGTTAAAGCAGTTCCGCGCGCTCAAGGGCCGGTTCCCCAAGGACCTGAAAGAGCTGGAGGAATGGCGCGGCGAGCCCTTGCAGGACCCGGGCAGTGGCAATGCCTACAAGTACGACCCGACCGCCGGCACCATCGACGTCGTGGAGAGCCAGTAGGGCGGAAATTCCTGAGTCGAACCTTCGAATCCTTCCGAAGAGCAAACGCAAGATGGCGTCCGAAGACACCGCGAAAGCCACCGAGATAGGAGTGGGCGCCGTGGGCGTTTGGCCCGGGGCGCAGGAGGGCATCCTGGCCGACCTGCCGCAAGACGGCCGGTTCCGATTCGTGGCGTTCAGCGACGAGGGGGTCGCCGCATCGCCCTCGCGCGACAGGCCGGACGGTTATTATGGCGACTACAACATGCTCCTGCAGGACCCCGACGTGGAGGTGGTTCTGGTCGACGGTCCGCTGGAAACGCGGCGCGACTTCGCCGTGCGGGCGCTGAACGCGGGGTGCCACGTCGTCCTGCGCGATCCGTTCTGCGAGACTGCCTCGGACGCGGAGCGTGTCATGAAGACCGCCCTGCGGGCCGGCCTCATCGCCACGCAGAACCTGACGTGGCGCCAGGACGCGGACCTGCGCGCCCTGGTGGAGGCGGTGCGGGCCGAGAACGTGGGCCGGGCGCACGGCCTATTCTGCTTCTGGTCGGCCGCCGAGCAGGCCGGCCCGGCCGGGAGCAAGGACCTGCTGGAGCAGGCCGGCGTCTCCGTACTGGACCAGATGAATCTGCTGCTGAAGGCGGACGTGGGCACGGTGAGCGCCCACCGTCAGGGCTCGCGGCCGGGGGCCGCCGACGGGTTCCTCATCTACCTTGCGTTGCGCGGCGGCGGGTGGGCCATTTGCCAGGCGTCCCGTCACGCGGTGGCTGCCCTGCCCGGGTGGGTGGTCTACGCGCCCAATGCGGCCTTCGTCGCGCGAGACGGGACGGCAGACTTCGTCGCGGGCGAGCAACGACGCACCTACGGAGCCCCGGCGGCCCCGGAGGACTTCTGGGCCAACCTGCACTCCGCCATCCGCTACGGGGCGGAACCGATGTGCCATCCCGTGGACATCGTGCGCGCGATGAAGCTGCACGAAGCGGCGCTCCGCTCCGCCGAGCTCGGAGAACCCGTCGCGGTCTAGGAGCCGGCAATCGCGCGGGATCGGCGTCCGCTTTTTGAGCGGTCCTCTCATCGTTGCCCATCGCCTCTACTCGCGCCCTACCCCACCTGCAAGCCCCTTTTTGGGAAAGAGATACAATGCGGGTCTGCTCTCGTGAAGGAGAGGAGGCCCGTCCCTCGCGCCGAATCCTACCCCTCTTTTGATTTCGCCGTCGCCCCCTGACTACCATCACGCCCGAGTGTTCCACGTGAAACAACGGAGGTGACCATGGCGGCGAAGCGAAGGCTGGGCAGGGGATTGGATTCGTTGATTCCGGCGCTGACGGGCGAGCCGGAGCCACGCGGCGTCGAGGAGATACCGCTGAGCAAGATCGAGCTGAACCCCAAGCAGCCCCGCGCCGAGATCGATGCGGAGGAGCTGGAAGGCCTGGCGGAGTCAATCAAGTCCTCGGGCGTGATCCAGCCTGTCGTGGTGCGACCTGGCGGAGCGGGGTCCGCCGGCTACGAGCTGGTCGTTGGCGAACGCCGCGCCCGAGCCGCCAGGATGGCGGGGCTGGAGACCGTGCCGGCCCTGGTGCGGGACGTAGCCGATGAGGAGATGCTCGGGCTGGCCCTCGTGGAGAACATCCAGCGCGCCGACCTCAATCCGATCGAAAAGGCCGGGGCCGTGCGCCGCATGATCTCCGAGCTCGACCTGACCCAGGAGGAGGCCGGCCGGCGCCTTGGGCTGGAACGCTCGACCATCGCCAACCTGCTGCGGCTGCTGGAGCTCTCCGAAGAGCTCCAGGGCATGGTCTCGCAGGGCAGGATCTCGGCCGGCCACGCCAGGGCCCTCCTGGCGGTCGGCGACGAGGAGGTCCGCGCTTCCCTCGCCCGCAAGATTGCCTCCGAAGGGCTGTCCGTGCGGGAGGCGGAGCGCCTGGCCGCCAGGTCCGGCGGCAGCCGGTCCGCTGCGCCGGTCAGGACTCCTTCGCCCAACGTGGTGCGCATCGAGGAAGCCCTGTCCACGGCGTTGGGCGCCCGCGTCGAGGTCAAGCAGAAGCGCAAGGGCGGGAAGATAGTCATCCACTTCCTGAACCACGACGATTTCGAGAGGCTCTACGAGTCGCTGACCGGGCAAGACGCCTCCGACTACCCCCACAGGATTCCTGCTTGACACCCCCAGCGCACCGCTGGACAATGGCCGTGGCTGGCAGCAGACAGCGCCCATCCAACTGGCAGGAGGAGATCTGACATGAAGCACGACGTCCGCGGCACGGTGATGCAAACCGTCGACATCTGGCTGGAGGCCGGGGAGTCCATCTACACCGAGTCCGGCGGAATGGCGTGGATGTCCCCCAACGTCGAGATGTCCACGAACGCAAAGGGCGGCCTGATGAAAAGCCTGGGACGGGCGCTTGCCCGGGAGTCCTTCTTCATGACGACGTATACCTGCACGGAAGGCGAAGCGCTGGTGACTTTTGCGGGCGAATTCCCGGGCAAGGTGTTGCCGTTCGAGCTGGCGGAGGGACAGAGCATCATCTGCCAGAAGGACGCCTTCATGTGCGCCGAGTCAAGTGTGGACCTCGGCATCCACTTTCAGAAGAAGCTCGGGGCCGGCTTCTTCGGAGGCGAGGGGTTCATCCTTCAGAAGCTCACAGGTCCGGGCATGGCGTTCCTGGAGATCGCCGGCGAGCTGACCGAGTACGAGCTGAAAGACGGTCAAACGCTCAAGATCGATCAAGGCCACCTGGCCGTGATGGAGCCCACGGTCAGCTTCGACATCGCTCGCGTCAAGGGCCTCAGGAATATCCTGTTCAGCGGAGAGGGGCTCTTCCTGGCAACCCTTGCCGGGCCCGGGAAGGTCTGGCTGCAGAGCATGCCCCTGGCCAACCTGGCCGGCAAGATAGCATCCAGGCTTCCCTCCAAGTAGGGCCACGCCATGAAGGTCCTGATCATCGTAGCGGCTGCCCTCGCGGTCCTGGGCGTCCTCGTCGCCGTGCTGCTGGCGCTCGGCGTCAACCTGCTGTGGTGGCTGACAGCCATCTTCCACGCCTTCAAGCGGGACGAGCTGCCGGGCAAGAACGACAGCCACTGGACCCAGGGCCAGGGCAGGGAGGCCCGCTAGGGGAGCTTCGGCACCGAGCTTCCGGGTACGGCCCCTTTCGGCTCCGCGCGAAGGAGGCACCATGGTCACGGCGATCGTACTGATCAACACAAAGCGGGAGATGGTCAACGAGACCGCCTAGCGGTTGGTTGAACTGGACGAGGTGAGCGAGGTCTACTCGGTCACCGGTCAATATGACCTCGTGGCGATCGTCCGGGTGCGCAGCAACGAGGAGATGGCCAACCTGATCACGGGTTCCATGCTCAGCATGGTGGGGATCGAAAAGACCCTAACACTGATTGCCCTCGAGACATACAGCAGGCACGATCTCGAGCGGATGTTCTCCCTCGGCATGGAAGAGGAATAGGGGGAGGCGCCCCGTCCTCCCGCTGTGTCCGGGCCCAAAGGGGCGGCTGGGCCCGACCGGCCGGCAACAGCCTGCTCGCCTTGCCCCTGATATGGCATTCGTAGCGCTTGCGCTTCCGGCCCGTACCCGCTAGTCTGTTGGCAGCCGGGCGGCCAGGCGCGACCGTTTGGGGAACGCCGCCGCCGAGCACGTGCTCTCATCCGGGGGACGGGAGGCAGACAGTGGCAACAGCGAGAGACAGGAAGGCACGGCCGCCCTTCACCGGCAAGCCCCTGCGGGACGTGCCCATCCCTGCGGCAAAGCTATGGCGAGACGACGAGTTCGGCACGGCCGTTCTGAGCGAGTACAACGAACGGCTGCAGAAAGACTTCGACGAGAATCCGTTCCTCAAGGTCTACAAGGTGGCAGCCGGCATCGTGCACGGGTCGAATCCCTTCGCCGCCTGCCTGGTCGACATGATCGCGCGGCCCGAAGCGCGAATCGCCACGCCGGTCGACCTCCAGGCGATTCTGATCTCGCAGGACAGGACCTCCACCCCGGTTGACGTGCGCGGCGGCTACAAGGACGCCGCCTTCGTGCTGCGTAGCGTCAAGGAGCCCAACAGCTACATCGCCGAGAGCCTTGCCGAGCAGTTGGACCCCAAGACCGAATGGCCGGTCGTCATATGGCTTTCGGGGCTGGAGCTGGTCAAGGACCCCGATAGCCCGCGCGGCCTCAACTTCAAGTTCACCGAGAACACCACCTATCATCACACACCGATTCTGGCAGAGAAGTCCGGCCACTTCGACGACGATGCCGTAGACCCGGCCATGGGCCTGCCGACGCGCCTGGGCGGAACGGAGCGCTACCTCTACAGCATGGAAGAGGGGCTTTCCCGCCTCTACTCCGGCAGGGGCTCGTCCCTCGACACGATCTGGGACGAACTCGATAACTCCCAGGTGGACGGGCGAACCGTCCTGGTGGACAACACCGTGCCGGCCGATAGGGTGCCCGACTACATCGGTGGGCTGGACGCGGCGTTGGACGTGCTCACGCGGCCACCGCGTCGGAAGTAAGAGCCCCCCGTCAGGATCCGTCCCCGCGCGAGTAGCAATCGGGATCTTCGGCCAGGCGCTCGCGCACTTCCCGGAACATCGGCGCCAGCACCGCGCTATCCCACGCCCGTTCGGTGTAGGGAGAGGACTTCATCTTCCCTATCTCGCGCTCAAGCTCCTCCGTACGGTAGCTCCCGTAGATGTGCAACGAGTCCGTCACGTCCACGTAACGCCCGCACCGGACCGGCTTTGCCATCTTTTCGCTCAACCGCTCCGCCATGAGCCGCTGAAGGTCGGTCAAAGCGAAGACGTTCATGAACCACGCCTTATAGAGGTCGCGCGAACGCCAGTGCGTGTTGAGGTTCAACGCGAAACCGTCCTCCCCCGGCAAGAGCCGAGCCCACACGCGCTGGAGGCACGGCGGGTCGTCCGTGGCCGGATCGCACTGGGGAATCCAGGTGATAGCCTGGGCGCGACGTGAGTGCGGCACGGCGGCGAGCTTCTCGATCATGTACTCGATTTGGTCGGTCGGAGCGAACTGCGGGCCGGCCTCGCCGTTCATAAGGTCCTCCACCGGCCGATAGGCGAAAAGGCGCTGGTGATATGTGTAGGTCCACTTGCCTTCCCGCGGGTTGATCCAGTGGTCGTGGATGCCGTCGACGACCTCCTGGCGGTAGACTTCCAGATCGGTCGGGCCGCCGGGGAAGTTCTTGTGAATCCGCGGCTCGCCGAAGGGCCGGCGCACCTCCACCATGACGGTCGCATCCAGGCTCGGCGGATCGTTTGGCCTGTCGTACTCGGTCCTGACCTCGACGCCGTGGTCCCATACGGCCAGCACGGCCTTCTCCCAGGCCTCCGGCTGGTTCTCGCCGCTGACAAACAGGACCGGTATGTAATCCGCGCGCCCCTCTGCCATTGAAGCCTGTGCCTCCAATAAAGCACTCACATGCCGTGGCCCTGCTGCCCCGCGCGCAGCCGCAATCCCTCCCGCTGCGCCATCCTACAGCAGCCGGCCACAAGGGACAAGCCAAATCGATCCTCGCCCGTTTGCGGGGCTAACCCGGTTGTGGTACAGTGAACTGCTTCCGCGCCGGGCGCAGCCCTAGGGCGCCGCCCGGGGCTTGCTGTGCGCTACTGCCCTGGAGCCATCCTGCGATGCTGGAATCCTTCTTCGAACCTGCCTCGATCGCCGTAATCGGCGCAAGCCGCACGCCCGGCAAGGTGGGTTACGACGTAGTCAAGAATCTGATCGAGGCGGAGTTTGCGGGCCCGGTCTACCCGGTCAACCCGAAGGCCGACGAGGTCCAGGGCCTGCCCTGCGCGCCCTCGGTAGACCAGATCGAGGGCGACGTCGAGGTCGCCGTCATCGTCATCCCTGCGCCCTTCGTCCTGGACGCCATCGACCAGTGCTCCCAGAAGGGCGTGCGGGCCATCATCATTATCTCCGCCGGATTCAAGGAGTCCGGGGAGGAAGGGGCTCGCCTGGAGGAGCAACTGGCTCAGAAGTGCCGGGCCGAAGGCATCCGGTGCATCGGACCGAATTGTCTGGGCGTAATGAGCCCCGTCACGGGCCTGAACGCCTCTTTCGGGGCGACCATGCCCAAGCCGGGCAACATCGCCTTCTTCAGCCAGTCCGGCGCGCTCGGCACCGCCATCCTGGACGTGGCCGTCGGCGAAGACATCGGCATGTCGCGCTTCATCAGCTACGGCAACAAGGCCGACGTGGACGAGACGGACCTGGTGGAGGCCCTGGGCGCGGACGATGAGACCGAGGTGATCCTGGGCTACCTGGAGAGCATCGACGACGGCCGCCGGTTCATGGACGTGGCCGCACGAGTCACGCGGGCCAAGCCCGTGATTATCCTGAAGGCCGGGCGCACCAGCGCCGGGGCAAAGGCCGCCTCGAGCCACACGGGCAGCCTGGCCGGCGCGGACTCGGCCTATGACGCGGCCTTCAGACAGTGCGGCGTGGTCCGCGCGAACACGGTGGCGGAGTTCTTCGACTACGCGCGTGCCTTCGCCACGGGCAGGCTGCCGCAGGGCAACCGCGTCGCCGTCATCACCAACGCGGGCGGGCCGGGCATCATCGCCACGGACGCCATTGAGTTCTCCCGCCTGACCATGGCCGAGCTCTCGGAGAAGACCCAGTCGACACTTGCCGAGCGGCTGCCCCCTCAGGCCAACGTCCATAACCCCGTCGACGTGCTCGGCGACGCGAAGGCCGATCGCTATCGCGTGGCCCTGGACGCCGTGGCGCAGGAGGAGGGCGTCTCCGCCGTTCTGACCATCCTGACGCCCCAGACGTCCACCGAGATCGACAAGACGGCCATGGCCATCGTCGAGGCGGCGCAACAGACCGACAAGCCGATCATCAGCTCCTTCATGGGCAGCATGTCCGTCCGGTTCGCCTGGCGCATGCTCGACCACCGCGGCATTCCCAACTTCGAGCAGCCCGACCGCGCCGTCAGGGCGCTGGAGGCCATGGTGACCCAGGGCGAGTGGCGCCGGGCCGAGCCCGAGCAGCCGCGCTCCTATGAGTTTGACTCCGACGCAATCGGCCGGGCCATCGCGGAAGCGCAAGCCGAGGGCCTTGAAGCCCTGGGCGAACGCAACGCCCGCCAGATCGCCCAGGCCTGCGGCATTCGCGTTCCGCAGAGCATCTTCGCCGCGACGGAGGACGCCGCCGCCGAGGCCGCCGAAGACATCGGCTATCCCGTGGTGCTCAAGATATCTTCGGACGACATCCTGCACAAGTCGGACGCAGGCGGCGTCAAGACCAAGTTGGGGCACGAGGAGGCAGTCCGGCAGGCCTATCGGCAGGTCATGGACTCGGCGCGAGCCTACAAGGCGGACGCGCAACTCGACGGCGTCCTCGTGCAGGAAATGGTGTCCGGCGGGCGCGAGGTCATCGTGGGCGTCAACCGCGACGCCCAGTTCGGCGCCGTCGTGATGTTCGGCCTCGGCGGCGTATACGTCGAGGTGCTCAAAGACGTGACCTTCCGCGTGGCACCGCTCACTCCGCGGGACGCAAGCGAGATGGTCAGGGGCATCCGCGCCGCGCAGATGCTCGAGGCGTTCCGCGGCGAGCCGCGCTCGGACATCGAGGCGATCGAGGACTGCCTGATGCGCGTCTCCCAGCTTGCGGTCCAGTTCCCCCAGATCGCCGAGTGCGACCTCAACCCCGTCATGGTTTACCCGGAGGGCCAGGGCATCATCGCCCTCGACGTGCGCTTCGGCCTGCGAGGCGAGTAGGACCCCACCCCGTCAGCCATCTTTCGGCGGTGAACCCGCTGCCTTTGTGCGCTCTCCCGGATTCCGCGTTAGCTCCCCGCCCCCGTCTGGCACATAATAGAGACGCCGAACACTGAGCCCGGGCGGGTAGCTCAACGGGAAGAGCGGCGACTCCGGTCGAAGGCTGCGGGTTCGAGTCCCGCCCCGCCCGGGCGTTTCTCGCGCGCACATCATCGCGATGGATCGGAGAACCGACGCAGCGCTCGTCGCCGAAGCGCTCGCCGGGCGGAGGGAGGCATTTGCCGCCCTGGTCCGGAGGTACCAGGACTACGCCTACGGGCTGGCGATCGGCTACCTGTCGGACTTCGACCTGGCGCGCGACGTGGTGCAGGAAGCGTTCCTGTGCGCCTACCGCGACCTGGGCAAGTTGCGGGAGCCGGCGCGCTTCGGCGGGTGGCTGCGAGGCATCGTGCGCAACATGACGCACCGTGCGCTGCGCGAGTTGGACCGCGTCCGCTCGCTGGCCGGCGAGCTCGGGCACACCGTCGAGCCCGTCTCGCTCGAGCCGCCGCCGGACGTGGCGGCCGAGCGCGCCGAGCGCCGAAGGGCGGTCCGCCGGGCGCTGGAACGCCTGAGCGAGAAGAACCGCGAGGCCGTCAGCCTCTACTACGTGGACGGTCTGGCCTACGCCGAGATCGCAGCGTTCCTGGACGTGACCGAGGCCACAGTGCAGGGCCGGCTCCAGCGGGCGCGCAACGAGCTGCGAAGGGAACTGGCGATGGTGAAAGAGGAATTCAAGGAGCGAGAGCTGCCCGAGGACTTCGCCGACGAGGTCCAGCGCCTTCTGGACGAGGCGTCCGAGCGCGGCGAGCAGCACGAGCGGGCCATACGACGGCTGGCCGAGATCGGAGCACCTGCGGTCGACCCGCTCTGCGAAGCCCTCGACGATCCGCGCGTTCCGGTGCGGCGGGCGGCGGCCCAGGCCCTCTGCCGCATCGGCGACTCCCGCGCCCTCCGGCCCATTCTGCGCCTGCTCTACGCAGAGGCGTCGTGGAAGGCCGAGCTGTGGCAGACCGGGCTGGCCCTTGCCATCCCCGGTGCGCGCGAGGCGCTGCTGGAGGTGCTGGGCAAGGGCCGACAGGCCGAGCAAGGGTATGCCATGGCCGCCCTGTCCCATGCTCTCGGCGATGAGGCCGTCTTTGAGCGGATCCTGCGCGTCTTCCGCCATCCAGGCGAACATCCCCGCCTGGCGCAGGCTGCGCTGTCCGTCTGCTGCGACGTGCGCCCCGAGGCCGCCGGGGGCCTGATCCTGGAAGCCCTTCGCCGCCCCGACCGGCGCTTGCAGGCCACCGCCGCCTGGGAGGCGCTCCGGCGGGGCGTCTCAGTGCCGATCGGGGACTGCCTGCGCCTGTTCGGCCGGGGCACGCATTGGTGGGGACGCGTTTGTGCGGGGCGCCTGGCGCTCCAACATGGCGAAGAGGGAAGGCGAGTCATCAAGCGACTGCTCAGAGAGGGTCCGCCGGCCGAGAGATGCACGGCCGCCATGGCCCTGGCCGCGACGGGCGACGCGGAGGCGTTCGAGGCGCTCAGCGAGGGGCTCTTCAGCGAGTTCAGTGATCGCAACTGGGCCAAGGCCGTCTCGCGCGCGTTGGCGCTGCACTTCGGAGGCAAGCTGGCCCATTGGGCGGAAGCGGATCCAGACGCGTTCCTGCGCGCGCCTGCGCTACTGTGGACGCTGGCGAAGGGCGAGCCCCGTCAGTACGGCCCGTGGATGGAGTTCCTGGCCGCAGAGGGCACGCCGTCGGTCCGTGCAGCGGCGCTCAGGATCCTGGCGCGTCAGAGGGGCGCCGACTTCCTGCCCGACCTGCGCCGCTGCCTGCGCGAGGGGCGGCCCCGCAAAGTGGCCCAGGAGGCATTTCGGCAGATGCTGCGCCTCGGCGACCAGGCCGAGCCCGTCGCCCTTGAGATGATCGAGTCCGAGCGCTGGACGGAGCGCAAGGCGGCCGCCGCCCTTCTGCGGCGTTGGGGCAAGCTCACTGCGCAACAGAAGGGCCGGGCCGAACAGGACCCCCATATCGCGGTGCGCCACGCCGCCAGGAGGCGCCCGGAGGAGTAGGCACCGGGGAGGCGAAGGCCGTCGCTATCTCTGCGCGCGCCATTGGTCGTAGCGAAGGCGCTCCTGCTCGGCCAGTTCGGGCGCAAGAAGCA
>CAYUDW010000058.1:16782-18068 GCA_964442595.1 uncultured candidatus Brocadiaceae bacterium | reverse complement strand
ATTCACGCGGAATCGGTCAGTAGCGCCCAAACCGGACACACGCCTTCCGGGCAACGCCTATACTCGCCCCTCGTCTGACCTGCAGAGTCGCCCCAACAGGGACATTCACATGAGCCGAAGCAAGAAGGCGAGGCACCTGGACGAAGCGCTCGCCCTCCGCCGCGAAGGGCTGAGCCCGGGGCAGATCGCTGCCGCCCTCCCCGTGTCGGCCAGCACTGTGCGGCGCTGGCTGCGGGCCGAGAGGCAGGCGCCGTCCCCCGAAACCGAGCGGCCCGAGCCGGACCGCACGGAGCCATCGGCCGAACGGCTGCGCCGCAAGCTGGAGGAGCGCCTGGAACGCCTGATCGAGGAAAGCGAAGCCGATCAGGGCAACGCCCGGCTGGAGGACCGCATGCTCAAGGTCTGCAAGGTGCTGGAGTTCCTGCGCGGTGAGGGGGACGACGTCGCCGCACAACTGGAGGCCATGGACGGTTTCTCCGACTTCTGCGTGCGGACGCTGTCCGAGGGGGAAATGACGCCGGTGCGCAAGGCCGTTCGGCTGTTCCTCGATGAGCTCAAGAGGAAGCATTCATGATGTGGTTCCAGACGGCTGTCTCGGCGGTGTCGGCTCTGTTCGGCGGTTTCGTCGGGGGCTGGCTCGTGGCATTCCGATGGGGCCGGTGGCGCCAGCGCGTCGAGGATCACCTGGAGAGCATCGAAGCGCGCCTGCTCAAGGGCGACTCGCTCGTGGATAACGTGCCCGTGCTGGACGCCCGCGTCGACTTGATCCTGGACGAGCTGCGCGCCCTGAAGGCCGAGCTGCGCGAGGACCGCCGACGTTTCGTCTCCCACGAGGAATGCAACAGGAGGCATCAGGATGCCCGCGCGTGAAGCAGTGGAGAAGCTGCTGGTCGACGTGCAGCGCCGACGCCAGGAGGCGGAGGCGGAGGCCGGCCACGCCGCCGAGAGGCTGGCCCGGCTGGCAAGCGGTCTGACGCCCCTGGCCGAGGTCGACGCCGAGGAGCTCCGCGCCGCGGCCGACACCTTCGGCGACGCCGTCCAGCGGCTCAAGGCGCTGGACGGCGTCGCCCGCAACCTGCGCGCACTGCTGATGTGAGCCGCCGCCTGCAGTGACCAGCGGGCAGTGGGCAGCAACGGCAAAGACGTGAAACGAACAACGAGCAGCGGCTTCTAACAGGGATTGACAGGATAGGCAGGATGGCGGCTCTAACGACCAACGACCAACGACCAACGAACAACGAACAACGAATGACGGATAACGATCAACGGGTAACTGCGAGCATGAG
>CAYUDW010000058.1:15098-16682 GCA_964442595.1 uncultured candidatus Brocadiaceae bacterium | reverse complement strand
TAACTGCGAGCATGAGTAAGAGGCGTAGGTAAGTGAACTGGCAACCCCCAACTGATAACTGGCAACTGCCGTCCAGCACCTAGCACCTGAAACCTAGCACCTAACACCTTGTCCCTGGAGTTCGGCGTGAAGTGGTCCCGACAGCACGAGCAAACGCGCCTGAAGGTGCTCGAACGGATCGAGCACTGCGCCACGCCCTTCCGCGAGACCGGCGCGAGAGCGCGGGCCAGGCGCATGAAGCAGCCGTTCCTGGACTGGTGCAGGACGTACCTGCCGCACTACTTCCACGCGCCGTTCGCGGCGTTCCATCACCGGATGGCGGAAGCCGTCGGGGAGCCCGGCATGCCCACGTTCGTCTGCGCGTTTAGAGGAGCTGGCAAGAGCGTGCTGCTGACGCTGGCCAGGCCGCTGCACAGGACCCTGAAGGATCGCGTGCCCTACTTCCTCTACGGCAGCCAGGTGCAGAAGCTGGCAGCGCAGAACATGGACTACGTGCGGCTCGAACTGGACAACAATCCCCGCATCCGCGGCGACTACGGCGAGCTGGAAGTGACCGGCTCGCAGACGGAGTGGCGAGTGCGCGCCGCGCGGCAGGGCGGCGACGCGAAGTTCGAGGCGTTCGGCATCGGCATGAGTCCGCGCGGACGCCGGCACGCCGAGCACCGCCCGGTCGAGTTCATCGGCGACGACCTGGAAGACGCCGAGCTGGCCCGCAATCCCGAACGCGAGAGGAACCTGTGGGACTGGCTGATGGACGAGGTCCTGCCGGCGATGGAGCCGGACCGGTTCGCCTTCACCGTGTTGGGCACGATGTTCGGGCCGCACTGCATGATGGAGCGCGCCCGGCGGCTGAGCGAGAGGAAGGACGCCTCGGGCCGGCCGCTTGCGCGCACGTTCGTCCAGAAGGCCACCGAGGCCGGTCGCAGCGTCTGGCCCGAACGGCTGAGCGACGAGGCGCTCTCGCGCATCCGCGCCACCATCGGGCTCAGGAACTGGCTGCGCAACTACGCCCTGGCGCCCGAGGACCCCACCAAGCCCTTCCAGGCCAAATGGATGGGGACGTACGGCCCCGGCGAGGTCCCTGTGCGCAAGCTCGACGTGGTGGCGTTCCTGGACCCGGCCGTCAGCGAAAGGGGCTGCCCGCGCGCGCTCGTCGCCGTCGGCGCCGACCGGACCACGGGGGCGCGCTACGTGCTGGAAGCATGGATCGAGCGCGGCACCGCGACGGAGATGGTCGGGAAGCTGTTCGAGTTCAACGCGCGGTTCCGCCCCCGTGTGATCGGCGTCGAATCCAACGGCGGGTATGCGCTCATCAAACCCCTGCTGGGCATGTGGGAGGCCGAGCGGCGAGTGCGGTTGCCGGTGCGCTACGTCAACCACACCCGGCCGAAGGACCTGCGGATCGAGACGCTCTGCACGCAGTTCGAGAGCGGACTGTGGCGCTTCTCGCAGCACCCGAGCCCCGGTGTTAAGACGCTTCAGGAGCAGTTCCTCAGTTACCCGGACGGCTACGTGGACGGCCCCGACGCGGCGGCGGGCTGCGACGAGCTGCTGCCGCAGGCATTCGGGGCGCCGCCGTCCGAA
>CAYUDW010000058.1:10660-14998 GCA_964442595.1 uncultured candidatus Brocadiaceae bacterium | reverse complement strand
CCGTCGTCGGCCACGTGGACATCGACACGCTGACGCCGCGGGCGATCAAGCGGATGCTGCTCGCCGCCGAGTCCGGCGACCTGGCGGCCCAGGCCGAGCTGTTCGAAAGGATGGAGGAGAAGGACGGGGAGCTGGACGCCTACCTGCGCACGCGCAAGACCGGCGCGGCGCGGCTGCGGTTCGAAATCCAGCCCGCCGACGACTCCCCCGCCGCCGAGGAGGCGGCCGAGCTCTGCCGCAGCGTCATCGCCGACATCCCGGACCTCCCCCAGGCGATCTTCGACCTGCTCGACGCCATCCCGAAGGGGTTCAGCGTCCAGGAGATCGACTGGGAGACGGGCGCGAGCCGCTGGTATCCGCGCCGGCTCGTCTGGCGGCCGCAGCGCTGGTTCGCCCTCGCCGAGGACGGCCAGACGCTGCTCTTGCGCGATGAAGCCGGGCAGGGAGTCCAACTCAATCCGCTCAACTTCATCATCCACCGGGTCAAGGCGCGCAGCGGCTTCGGCGCGCGCACCGGCCTGCTGCGCTCCTGCGTGCGGGCCTTCATCGTGCGGCATTTTGCGTGGAAGGACTGGATGGCGTTCGCGGAGGTCTACGGCACGCCGCCGCGCATCGGCTGGCTGCGCGAGCAGGTCCCCTGGGATTCCGAGGAGGCGCGGGAGCTCTGGCAGGCCGTCCGCGCGCTCGGCATGGACGCCGCCGCCGTCGTGCGCGAGGGCAACCGGATCGAAGTGCTGGACACGCGCTCGGCGGGGGAGGGCGAGATCTTCGAACGCATCCTGGACCGCGCCGGGCGGGAGATGACCCTCGCCGTCCTGGGGCAGTTACTGACCACGGGCGGCGAGCAGGGCGGCTCCTACGCCCTGGGACACGTGCACAATCAGGTGCGCTGGGACCTGATCGAGGCCGACGCGCAGGCGCTCGCCGGCGCCCTGACGAACCAGCTCCTCCGCCCCATCGTGCACCTGAACCTCGGCGCCGATCGGCCCGTCCCCCGCTGGCACTTCGACGCGGAGAAGCCCGAGGACCTGGGGGAACTGGCCGCCACGGTGAAGACGCTCAGCCAGGCCGGGCTCGCCATCCCGGCGCGCTGGGCCTACCGCAAGTTCGGCATCCCCCGGCCGGCCGAAGGGGAGCCGGTCCTGAGCCAGGTCAAGGAGGCATAGAGAGACATGAGCGCGTGTAACACGACGGGAATCGCCGCACGGGCCATCGAGATGCCGCTGCCCGCCGGGGAGCGCGCCGGCGTGCCGGAGTGGGCGATGATCGCTCGCACGGGCGCATGGCTCGGGCACCCCGCCCGGGCCGAGATCATCACGCCCGAGCACCTGCGCAGCGCGCTGGACTACTTCAACGCGCACTACGCCGCGCACGGCGCCGACCTGGTCGTCGACTACCACCACGCCAGCGCCCTGGCGCCCCGAACGGGCGGACGCGCGCCCGCCGCCGGCTGGATCACGGCGATGGAGCTGCGCGCCGAGGGCGCCGAGCTGTGGGGCCGAGTCCTTTGGACCGCCGAGGCAGCGGCCGCTGTCGCCCGCCGCCAGTACCGGTTCCTCAGCCCCTTGCTGCGCTTCAACGCGCCCAACCGCATCACCGGCGAGCCGGTGCCGATGACGCTGCACAGCGTGGCCCTGACCAACACGCCGTTCCTGACCGAACTGGAGAGTCTGAACGCGGCCGACGGCCGCGCCGGAAGCCCCGCTACGGACGGCGGGGCCCAAGCAGTGGTCTCAGAAGGAGGCGAGAGCATGTCTCTGCTGGACAGTCTTGCCGAGGCGCTCGGAAAGGAGCCCGAGCAGGTGGCCTCCGAGTTCGGGCTCGCGAGCGTCGAGGACGAATGCGTGGCGCATGCCCTGGAGGCCCTGGTGGCGGGGCCGGCGCCGCCGGTCAGCGCGGCCATCGCGAACGAGCTGGGCGTGCCGGCCGACGCGGACGAGACGCAGGTGCGGGCGGTGCTGATCGGGCTCAGGGCGCCCAGCGCGTGCCTCGACGCCCTGCGCACCAAGCTCGCGCTCGAACCGAACGCGCCCGAGGTCGAGATACTCAACGCGGTGGACGGCCTCCGGCAGTCGCAGCGCGACGCGGAGGCGGGCGGACTGGTCGATGCCGCAGTCGCGGCAGGCAAGGTCCCGCCGGCGCACCGTGACTTCTACCTGAGGGAGGCCCGGAACGACCTCGAAGCGACGCAGCGCGTGCTGAACGCCATGCCCGTCCTGATGCCGGCGCCGCCCGCGCCGCGAAGGGCGGCCGGGGGGCGCGGGCTGGACGCGGCCGAGGAGTCGGTCTGCCTCCAGCTCGGGCTCTCGGCGGAGGCGTTTCTGGCGGCCGCGGACTAGAGAACCAGGCCGGCGCAGCCGGCATGAACCAACCCACTCAGGAGGTGGATGAATGGCAGCCTTAACTTCCGACAGGAACACGGAGTACAGCCTCGGGGACCTGCTTTCGATCCCCGTGGCAGCGGAGACGCGCATCTTCGCCGGCTCCCTGGTGTGCAGCAACGCCGACGGCTACGCCGTGCCGGCGGCCGACACGGCGGGCCTCATCTTCGAGGGCGTCGCGACCGCCCAGGCAGATAATCGCAACGGCGCCGACGGCGATCTGAACGTCGTCGTGAGGCGCCGGGGCCGGTACCGCCTCGACTGCGCGTCCGCGCTGGACCAGTCGGCCCTCAGCGCCCAGGTCTACGCCGAGGACGACCAGACCGTGGCCGTCGCCGGCGACGTGGACAACGACGTAGCCGTCGGCGTTATCGACAAGGTAGAGGGCGCCGGCGACTGCTGGGTGTCCATCGACGCGGCCGTGCTGGCCGGCAAGAGCTGGAGCCCGGCGACCACCACGACCACGGCGGCCGCGTAACCCCATTTGGGCGCCCCGGCGGGCGCCGATCCGACCCGTAACGGAGGTCTGAAGCATGCAGATCACGCAGGGGAATCTTGAAGCCGTCTTCACCGGTCTCAAGGCGACTTTCGCCGAGGCCGTCCAGACGACGGAGAACGAGCGCACACTGCGCATGATGGAGGTCGTGCCGAGCACGAGCGGCACGGAGACGTATCCCGTGGCCACGCTGCTGGGCGACCTGGAGGAGGTGCTGGACGAGGTGACGATCACCAGCATCGGCGCCTTCGTGCAGAGCGTCCCGAACAGGACGTTCGCCCGCATCGTGCAGGTGCACCGCAACGACATTGCGGACGACAACGTCGGCGTCTACAGGCCGGGCGTTCGACAGCTCGGCCGCCGGGCCGCCCTCTACCCGCTGCGGCTCGCGGCGGAGGTGTTGCTGGCCGGATTCACCGACGAGTGGATCGACGGCACCACCGTCTTCAGCGCCAGCCACGAGTGGGTCGGCGGCGCTGCCTGGTCCAATCGGGATGACGTCGCGCTGACGGGCGACAACCTCGAGACGGCCATGGCCGCGCTGGAGGCGCACGCAGGCCCCGACGGGGCGCGCCTCGGCCTCCAGGCGGACCTCCTCGTCTGCGGGCCGGCCAACCGTGCCGCCGCCGAGGGCATCCTGGAGATCCAGTACCTGGAGGGCGGCGAGTCCAACCGCCTCTACAAGAAGTGCGACCTGCTGGTGCTCAGCCGGATGGGCGACAGCCAGGCGTGGTTCGTCGTGGACACCGACCCCGTCAAGCCGATGGTCCTTCAGGACCGCGAGGGGCCCGAGTTCACGGCGAAGGACGATCCCGGCGACGAGGACGCCTTCTACCGGGAGCGCTACGCCTACAAGGGCAGGCGCCGCTGCGCCGTGGCGCTGCTGGCACCGTGGCTCGTACACGCGAGCAACGGGGGAGAATAACGGCCAAGGGCCGGGATGAAGGGGGCCGTCCTGAGCGCGTCGAAGGGCGGCCCAATCCCCCGCCTCCGCTTTGACTATCCGGACCAGTGGGAGCCGAAGATGGCCTACTGCACGAGCGACGACGTTCAGACCAGGATCGGCGAGGAAGACCTCGCGGCGCTGGCCGACTACGACGGCGATGGCGACCCGGATGAAGCGGTCGTCGAGCAAGCGATCCGCAGCGCCGAGGCGCTGATCGACAGCTACCTGGCCGTCAGGTTCAGCGTGCCCGTCGTCAAGCCGGACGATGAGTGTCCCGACGCGCTCAAGACGCGGGCCGTGAACCTGGCCGTCTACTTCCTGCGGCTCGGCCGGGACAGTGTGACCGACGACGTGCGCGCCCAGTACGAGGACGACGTCGCCTGGCTGCAACAGGTAGTGGCCGGGGCCGTCTCCCTGGGCTTCGAGCCGACGCCCAACGAGAGCGCGGCGGCGCCCCGGGTGCGCTACGAGACCCAGCCCAGGATCTTCGGCCGGGACGAGCCGCTCTAGGGCGA
>CAYUDW010000058.1:0-10560 GCA_964442595.1 uncultured candidatus Brocadiaceae bacterium | reverse complement strand
TGCGCTACGAGACCCAGCCCAGGATCTTCGGCCGGGACGAGCCGCTCTAGGGCGAAGGCGGTCAAGCGTTACCCGTTAATGGTTAATGGTTAATCGGGAATGGGACATGTGCGCGCAATCCTCAGCGGTTCGCCACGCACCAGAAGCGGTTCTCATCTTCGGGCATTCCTCGATTAACGATTGACGCTTCCCCATTAACGATTCTCCGAGGACGCGATGAGCAACTTCCTGACAGACGGCCGCCTCGGCCTGATCGCCGCGCTGCAGGCCGACGCCGAGATAGACGGGCGGGTCAAGACGTGGTTCGACTTCGGGCCGGGGCTCAAGCGCCGTCACGACGTCGAGCCGGCCTTCTGTCCCGCGCTCAGCGTGGCGCCGGCCGAGGGCGCGGAGCTTCACGTGGCGAACGTGGAGAGGGAGGTCCCGCAGGTCCTGCGCGTTGAGGTGGCCACGGCCGGCCAGGACGTGCAGCCCTGCGAGGAGCTCGTCGCCCTCGTGCTGGACCGCGTCCGGGCGTGCAATGAGAGCTGCCTGGGGCTCGCGGCAGACGGCATGACGGGGCTGCGCGTGCGGCGCATCGTCTGGTCGGCCGTTCCGCGCGAGGAAGGGGCCCGCCTGATCTGGACGGCGACGATCGACATGGAGCTGCTGTGGCGGAGGACGTGAGCAAAGCGAAGTGTGAAGTGTGAAGGGAGAAGCTTGGCCGCCTGTTCGGCGGCTGACGGTAACGGCAGTTGGCAGTTCTCAGTTGCCAGTGCACAGCAACGCTGAACCACGGATTACGAATAACGAATAACGAATAACGCCGAGCAGGAGCAGGGGCATGAGTAGGAGCAAGAGCAGGACAAAGAACAGGAGCAGGAGTAGGAGGCAGAGGTGAGCGGACCGAGCGGAGACTGGCACTACGGCCGACGGCGCCATCTGCGGCTGTGCGTCGAGGAGACGTGGGGCGTCTGCCCGGAAGACCCGGCCTGGCAGGCCGTTCCCATTCTCGGGGACGGCTTCGGGCTGAAGGCAGCCAACCCGCGCTTTCGTCCCGGCACGCTGTACGGCGGTTGGAACAGATCGGTCCAGCTCAGTCACTTCCAGGCAGTACGTGGCGGGTTCGTCACGCTGCCCTGGCCGCAGGTTGCCGCGCTTCTGCTCGACGTGGCGCTCGACCGTCAGGACGGCGAGCTGTCCGGCTACTGCATGGACTACTACACGCCGGCCGACCCGCGCCGTTACCTGGGCGTGAAGGCGGACGGGCTGGACGTCGTCGCGTCGGCGCTCGGCCGCGACGCGGAGTTCCGATTCACGTTGCAGGCCGCCGCCGAAGAGCCCGCCCCCGCTCTGGCGGAGGACGACTTCGACTACTCGGGCCTGAGTCCGGTGCCGTTCCTCTTCGACGGCGCCGTCGTGAAGGTCGAAGACGCCGAGGTCACGGGAGTCGAGCAGTTCACCTTGCGCGTGAGGAACAACCTTGCGCAGGGGCCGAACCGCGGCGGGATCGTCGGCTTCCTGGCGGCGGGGCAGCGGGCCGTTTCCGTGGAGCTGCGCACGCTAGACGACGGCGATGCGTTCAACGCGGCGGTGCGCAGCGGCGGGGCCTTCAGCTTCGAGGCGACCTTCGCCCACCCCGAGGGACACACGCTGGACCTCGCACTGCCCGTGCTTCACGCGGAGGAGAGCGTCGAGGAGGCCGCCCCCGGGCGGCTGGCGCGAGCCGTCCTTCGAATGGAGGCCGGGACCGATGAGGAGGGAGACGACATCCTCCAAACGGTCAACCTGGCAGCGACCACGACCGAAGCGGAGAGCCCATGAGCGAAACCAGCGCATCCCTTGGAGCCGGACTGGAACGCGCGCGCGAGGCCTATGAGGAGACGGCGGAGCAATTGCGCGATGAGCGGCGCGCCCTCGAGTTGCTTCGCAGCATGGTTGCGGCCCTCGCCGACGAGAGCGTTCGGCTGCACCAGCGCAACATGGCGAGCATTGAGTCGATGAAGGAAGACCTGGAGCGTGTCAAGCGGCGGCTCAAACGGCTGGCGACGGCCAGGAGCTAGCCCGCGCTTGCGGACCGTGCCGAGCAACTGCGCCGAGGAATCTGGAGCTACCTGATGGGGCAGGGATACTTCGATGACGGACGGATTCACGTCGAGTTGGGCGCCCACGTGTTCGTGACGCCCTCGGCGCGGCGGCGGAACGTCGTGCTTGCACCGCACGCGCACGCAGCCACGGTGCTGGACTCGGGCGGCGGCGTGCTTTCCCTCCGGGTCACCGCCCAGCGAGTGCGCGCCAGCCTGGGCGATGCCGAGAGATACATCTTCAACCTGTTCCACGCACTGGCCTGCAGCGGCCCCGGAACGCTGGCGTTCCAGGACAACCTGGGCAACCCGGCGGCCATCGCCGACAGCGTGTGCGTCGCGGCCATCGGCCGGGTCAGCGCCTTCCGCTTCGCCGACATCGCCCTGGACTTCGTGGCCCCCGAGCAGTCGGCCGAGCCGGAGTGGGGCTCGGTTCCAGGCACTCCGCCCGAATACGGGGGGACTTCCACCCAGCAGGATTACTCCGCCGGGGGAGTGGCGATCGGGACGGACCCGGTCCAGATGCGGATCGAGATGACGCGCGACTACCCGGTGCGCGAGATCCCGCGGGCGCGTGGGGCTCGTGCGAGCGGGCCGAAGCGCGGGGCACGCATCCGTTTCGTCGTCCTGGCGCAGGTCCTGACCGACGGGCAGAACCTGGCCGCCTACCTGGCGGCGCTGGCGCGCCAGATCGGCCCGCGCACCGTGTCCCTCGAGGCCAACGGCAACACGTACGGTGGCGTCGTGCTCGAATCGCTCCGCCCGGCCCACACCGACCGGCGGCACACCGATTTCGAAGCGGAGTTCGTGATGCAAGTGCCGCCGTGCGCCTACCCGACCTCCTCGACGACTCCCGGGGCGACCACGACGTCGGGACTCCCGACCACGACGACGGCGGCCCAGGCAACCACGACGACACCACGGAGCACGACGACCGCGGCCCCTTCGACAAGCTCAGGGCAAGCGACAACGACCACGAAGCAGGGGACGACCACGGAAGGGGCGACGAGCACCACTGAGCTGCCGATTACGACGACGGCCCGGGCAACCACCACGACACAGCGATCCACGACGACCACGGCACAGCCGAGCACGACGACGAGGACGAGCACGACGGCCCCGGCCACTACCACGCTGGCCCCCGTCAGCACCACCACGGTCCTCATACCGTGCAACGACTGCGATCCGCCCCACCAGTACACCTACTGCGTCGCCTTCTCGGGGCTCGCCGTTGACTTTGGGCCCGCCAATGGCTCGTGGCCAGTGGACTGGGCGCCCCTGGGCGAGGACTACTGCCGGTGGCTGGGGTTCGACATCTGGCCCGGTGTGCCCGGCTACGACATCGTGCTGGGCTGGAACGGGATCGAGGGCCGCTGGCTGATGACGCTGCGCAAGAGGCTGGATTGCTGGAAGCAGTGGCTCGGGCCCAACGACCCGTGCGACCCGTCCGGCACCTACGAAGAGCACGCCTGCGACGACGGCGCCTGCGACAGTTCTAACACGTGCGGTAACTCCATGGGCGGCAAGTGCTGGGTCTGCCCCGTCTGCCCCTGCGGGACGACGACGCCCGGCCCCACTTCATCCACCACGCTCGAAGCCAGCACCAGCACCGTGCTGCCGACGACCACAACCGAAGGGCCGACCTCAACCACGACGGAAGTTCCGGAGTGCCCTGCCAACCAGCACTGCGTTGATAACTGCGCCCTGGACTACTACTGCGCCGACTTCAACGGCTGCTACTGCGGCGGGCCGCCCACCTGCACCGGCACCATGCAGTGGCACCGGTTCGGACCCTCCTGTGCGTGGGACGTCCAGCAGACCGCGGGCCCGTGTGTGTCGCCTCAGATCACGTGCTCCGACGCCGCGTGGTTCTTCACGGTGAACCACGAACCGACGGGCACGAGCTGCCAGTACGAGAAGGGCGCCACGGCGACGAGCTGCCCGGGCGGGACCTACTCCAAAGTCAGCGGGACCTGCCCCGGCTGTCCCTCGGAGGTCACCGTCTACACCTGACCGGAGAAGCCATGGACATCAGGTTGTTCATCAACGGCGTGCGCAACAGGGAGCTGGCGGTCAGGAGCGTCCGCTCCTCCTACGTGCGGGCATGGGAGGCGGAGCTGTTCCATGCGGCCCGGCACGACGGCAGGGCCGCGGCCGGCCTGTGGGACGACGTGCGCATCCAGGACGGCTCCGGGCGCGTGCTTCTCCGCGGCAACGTCACCGAGGTCCGCCCGGGCGGCGTCAGCGAGGAAGGCGTCACGTACGTGGCGTCCGGGAGGCGCTTCCGCCTGGAGAACGAGCCCGTCCGCATCAACGGGCGAGGCTTCTACATCTGGAACCGGCGCGGCCACACCTGCAAGGAGGGGCGGGGCGGGGAAGATTCCCCCGGCAAGGACGGAGGCAAGTGGACCGCCGGCGAGATCATCATCGACATCCTGGAGCACGCCCTCGGCCTGCCCGTGGCCCACGCCGGCACCACCACGGACGGCGGCGCGGTGTCGGACATCCCCGGCCACCACGGCCAGGCCGGCTGCGTCACCGATCCCTACCTGACCGCCGCGGACGTTGCCGACTACGATCCCACGACGATCCTGAGCCTGGACAGCGTCATCGGCGAGTTCAGCGTGGACAACACCAGCGTGGCGGACGCCATCAGCCTGCTGCTGGCGCTGAACGGCGGCTTCTGGGGCTGGTACATGGACCCGGCCAGCGGCGAGCTCGTCGTCGTGGACCTGGACGCGCTGCCGGCCCAGGGCCTCCAGGCCGGCGAGCTGGGACACTGGCAGGACGAAGAGGGCACCGACTACGTGCTGCTGGGCAACGAGCTCGACTGGAGCCTGGACGGCGTCTGTTCCACCATCGTCATCCAGGGCACGGACCGCACCGTCGAGGAGCAGCCCGCCAACATCGAGGGGACCGGCAACCCGGGCAAGGGCGACCTGGGCGAGCTGGAGCTGGTGGCCGAGCCGTGGCGCGACTTCGCCGCCGCCTATCGCGCCCTGGCCCAGCCCAAGCGGCCCGTCACGGCCAAACTGATCGACGAAGAGTGCGACTACACGCCGCCTGCCGGTTCGCACAGCCTGAGCCACATGCCGCGCATATACGTCGGGACGGACGCCGGGCCGAAGACCTTCTACAACGCATCGGCCGTCTACTGGCTGCTGGCCAGCCGCATGATTGCGTTCACGCGCGCCCCGTCGCTCGGGCCCGGCCAGAGGCTGTGGGGATGGTACTGGGCCAAGGTGCCCTTCACGGTCCGGTCGGGGCCGGCGGGGGACGCCTACTCCTGCTACGGCTACGAGCGGACACGAACCGTTTATGACCCCGCGTTCCGTCATCCCACGAGCTGGCCCCAGCCGGGCACGGCGGACGACCAGACCGCCATGGAGCTCCTCGCCGAGCGCCTGCTCCGCCTGTACATGGACGTGCGGCGGCAGGGCGTCCTGCGGTGCGACGGCCTGGACTTCGACACGTTCGGCCTTCTGCACCGCTATAACGTGCTCAACCTCGGCCCGACCGCGACCGGCACCTCCCCCGGCGGAAGCACCACCCCTGCGCCCGGCCCGACAACGACGACGCCGGCCGCGCCCGACCCGATGCAGTGGGAGTCCCTGCGCGTCAACGCCGTCGAAGTGCTCCACAACTTCGACCAGGCGCGCACCGACGTCACCGTCGCCAATACGTTCTGGATGCTGGAGGAGTACTCCGAACTGAAGCGTCGGCTCGAGCTGAACCTGTTCGCCCAGCGGGAACTGGCCCTCAGCGAGGACCTGTACGCGTGCCAGATCAAGGACACGGCCGTGGAGCACACCACGGAGGGGCCGACCACACCCGCGCCGACGACCACCACCGAAGGCCCGTGCGTGGAGATCGGCAGCACCGTCGAGACGGAAGCTGCCCTCACTGACGCGTGGAACGCCGGCGACGGGTGCGTGGTCGTGACGCAACTGGTGCGCATGGCCTACGACCACTCCGGCGATCAGAAGCTGTACGCCTACTACCGGGACTTCACGTATGAGGCGGCGGGCGGCCTCGTCGCCGTCAGCGCCGAGACGCGCGTGACGATCGACACCCCCGAGCCGTGCTAGACATCGAGGTAGGGGCACGGCGTGCCGTGCCCTCACTTTGCGGAGAAGAGCAGAGCACTTGGCCCACTTGAAGAAATCGGCGGCCTCCGGCCGCCTGCTGAAGAACGCGGCGGGGCATCTGGTCATCCAGTGCCGGCCGTTCGTCAGCACCACGACGCCGGGCGGCGGCACGCAGAACAGTTGCAACGCCTGCGACCCACCGATACCGGACATCCTGTGCGTCGACCTCGGGGGCATCCAGGGGCTCAACTGCGCCTGCTGCGGGCTCGCGGGCACGACCACCGCGGCCGAGCATCCGGTCGGGGACATGAGCGTTCTGAACGGCCAGCGCGAGATCTACTGGGAGCATGACTGCACGTGGGCCAGAAGGTGGCGGGGCGCCAACGGCGAACGCTACGCCATCATCCTGTGGGACTCGCGCTCCGGCGGCGACTTCCACCACTGGGTCGTCTGGGCACAGTGCACATGCCCGATTCCGCTCGGCGGCTGGCGGCACTGCCGCATCATCTTCGCCTTGCCGCCCTGGCCCGACCCCGAGTGCGATCCAACCGGCACGTACGACTCCTGGTACTGCAATGACGACGACGGTTGGTGCACCGGGGAGGGCTGCGTCTGCACGGAGACGACGGACGCAAGCTGCCAGATATCGTACTGCCCCACGACGGACGGGGGAGGCGCTCCCCCGGGAGGCGGCGCCACCAGCACGAGCACAACCACACAGCAGGCATGAAAGACCGCACGGGAGCTTCGGCCCGGCGGCGCCCTGCAGTGAGCGAAGGGGAGGCGACTGATGGATGGAGTCAAGATGGCCCGGATCCGGCGCTGCCACCAGTGCCCGCACCGCAGCACCCGCCACGCCGATGTCTGGCAGTGGCCGCACTGCGACTGCGGCGGCGGCGATGTTGAATTGAGCGACGAGTTCCTGGAAGGGCCGGACGCGAACTGCCCCGCCGGCTACTGGCTGGGCCTGGTGCCCGTCGACCTGGAGGCCGAACGCATGGAGCAAGAGGAGGCGGCCCTGGAGGGCAACCGCCAGTTCTACAAGCCGATCCTCCGGGCGGCCATGCCTTACATCGCCGCCGAAGCGGACAAGGAGAGCTTCCTGGTCGACGCCGTGGCCGCAGGCTCCGTCGACCACGTGGTGGCCCAGGAGGTCGCCGTCGAGGAGGGACTGCACCTTGACGCTCCGTGACAGAATCCGCGCAGCCGCCCGTAGGGGCATCCGCCGTACGGCGGATGCCCACGCCCCCGCACCGGATCGTAGGGGCACGGCGAGCCGTGCCCACTGGCCGTCGGAACACGAGCCGCACTGCGTCTTCGCGCGGCGCGCCCGATGCTGCGCGCGCAAGTTCGAGTGCCGGCGTTTCGCCGATGTGGTGCGCGTCGTGTCGGGCACCGAGTGCGGGCCGCACTGTCCGAGGCGCGTCGAGCGCCTGCGCATCAGCGCCGTCATCACGGCCTTCAACGAGGGCCAGGAGGTGGCCAGGACCGTCGAGTCGCTGGCCGAATCAGTCGACGAGGCGGACCTGGAGATCGTCCTTGTGGACGACGGCTCGCGCGACGGCAGTTGCGATCCTGCCGCCCCGGGCCGGTCGGTTCGGCTGCTGCGCCATAAGGAGCCGCAGGGGGTGGGACGTTCGCGGAACGATGGGTGGTCCGCGGTACGGCGCACGGGCGGCGACGTCGTCAGCTTCCACGACGCCCACATGCGCTTCCCGCGGGGAGGGCTGGAGGTGCTCGCCCGCCGTGCGCTGCAGAGCGAGTGCTTCGTCTGCGCGGGAAGCAACGGACTGGAGCACCAGAAGGGCAGCCGCCTGTTCTGCTGCGACCTGTTCTACAACCGCAAGGACGGGCTTCAGCCCAAGTGGCTCTACGTCGGCAAGGCGCCGGCGGAGGAATGGACGCGTTCCCCTGCCCCGATGGGCGCCGGGTATGTGATGAGCCGCGCCACGGTCGAGCGGTTGGAAGGCGCGACGGGCACGCTCTGGGACGACACCGCCGGGCGCTGGGGCTTCAGCGAACAGGCCCTTGCCGTCAAAGCCTTCCTGCTCGGCATCCCGGTGCTGTTCGGGCGGGACGTGGTTTTCCGTCACCTGTACCGCGGCACGAACCCCGTCCGCGACGCGGGCACCGAGCTTTGGAAGAACGCCACCCGCTGCACTGCGCTCCTGTTCGGGCGCGAGGCGTGGGAGAAACGGTTCAAGGCGTGGTGCGTCAGGCGGCTGGGCGAGAGGACTGTGGCCGCGCTCTCCGAAGAGGCGTTCCGGGAAGCAGACCGGCGGGGCACGCGGGCGCACTGGACGCGGCCGGTCGAGGACGTGTTTACCCACCTGTGCGGCAAGCGGGCCCCGGTCACCGAGCCCCATCCCGAGCATGCCTGGCTCAAGGAGGTGCGTGAGGTCTGTGAGGCCATCGTTCGCCGTACGGCGAAGGCCAGGGTCCTCCAGTGGCGGCCCGGCGAGGCGACCATGCTCGCGCGGCGCTTGCTGCCCGAGGCCGAGATCGTAGCGGTCGAAATGCCGGGCCACCGCGCCGACAACTGGTGGGACGTCTGCCGGGCGCACGGCGTCGACCTCGTCAAAGCGCGCCTGGGCCCGCAGTACGTCGAGCCCCCTGCCGCCAGCGAAGGCGGCCCTTTCGACCTCATCCTCGTGGGCGGCGAGATGCAACAGGAGTGCACGGTTGTTGCTCAACGGCTGCTCGCCTCCGGTGGGCAGTTGGTCTCCAACCCCGCCGCGGATCGCACCCAGATCGAAGACGCGGAGCTGAAGCGCGAGCGGGCCGGGCTGAAGAGCACGGCAGTTTCCAGTTCTCAGTCGCCAGTTGCCAGCGACCTCAAGCCGTCGGCCGTTGATTCTGGCCCTGCCGTTGCCGCCTCCGTGCCCTCCGTGTCTCCCGTGGTGAATCCGTCCGTCACTGTCGTTGTGCTGAACTGGCAGCGACCCCAGAACATCGCCGCCGTCCTCGACAGCATCGCGTCCCAGACCGTGCCGGCACAGGTCTGCCTTTGGAACAACGGCGAGCCGTTGCCGGTCCGAGAGCACCCGCTCGTCAAGGCCTACGTCGAGTCGAGCCGGAACCTGGGCTGCTTCCCGCGCTGGGCGCTCGCGGCGCTGGCCGACACCGAGTACGTCTGCTCGATGGATGACGACCTGTCGTTCAGGGACCCGCGAGTGCTGGAGGACGCCGTGGCCGCCTGCCGCGAGGAATGTCCGGACGGCATCGTCGGGTTCTTCGGCTGGTCGGAGGTCGAGGCCAAGGACTACCGCCACGGCCGCCATCACAACGGGACCACGACGGGCACGCGGTGCGACGTCATCAAGGGCCGGTTCATGCTGTTCCGCCGCGCGTTGCTGGAGCGGGTGCCGATGGAGATTCCGCCCCTCGCTGGCCTCGATGCCGTCTCGCATCGCGAGGACGACCTGTACCTGAGCCTATGCATCAGCGGCGGGCGGAAGGATTGGCACCGCATCCCCGCCCTGCTCGGCAAGCGCTGGAAGGAGCTGCCCCAGCGCGGCGCCAGCGCGTCCGCCCAGCCGGGCCACTACCGCCGCCGCGACCGCGCCGTCAGGCTCATCAAGCAATGGTTGAAGGAGAGGACATGAGTTCCAGACATTACGTTTCGATTCTCAGCCACGCGCAGATACTCCTTCTGTCCTTCGTGCTCTTCGCGGTCTCCGTTGCGTGCGGATGCGGGTCGACGCGCGGCGTTGCCGTGACTACCCCGGCGTCGGCGATGGAGCCGCGGGTCGAGGCGGCAGGCGACGTGCAGCAGACGCTCGAATCCATGCAGCGCACGCTCACCCGCATCGAGAAGCAGCAGCAATCGCAGGTGACCGAGCTGGCCGGCAGCATCGAAGGCGTTCAGTCGCTCGTGCAGAACGTCGAGAAGCGCATGTATGGCACCTCGCCCGAGGATGCCGAGATTCAGATCGAGCGTAACCGCAAGAACGCCGCCATCGTGGGCGGCGGTGTGGTCGCCGTGCTCGGATTGATCCTGGTGGCGTTCGGGCACGGCGTCGCCGGGGCGACCCTCATCATGCTGGCCGGGTTCATCGGCATGGGGCTCGGCGCAATGGCCATCGTCCTGGCCCTCTTCTTCCTCTGACGAAGAACAGGGCCAAGACGACGAACAACTGCCTCAAACAGGGATAAACAGGATGTTCAGGATAACGGCCACGGCTTTACGGCTTCTTACCATCGTTGAGCGGGCTGTGGTCGTCCCCGCCGTACGGCGGACTGGCCACGCCGTGCGTCCCTGTGAGCTGCCGTTCTCTCGGTCCATGCCGTTGGCGTCGTTGTTGTCGTGATCCTGTCTATCCTGTGCATCCCTGTTGAGATGCCTTTGTCTGAAGGAGGTCTGTCATGATCGCACTGAGCGGATGGGACGTTGTCGGTTGGGTGGCGGT
>CAYUDW010000057.1:3735-18087 GCA_964442595.1 uncultured candidatus Brocadiaceae bacterium | reverse complement strand
CACGGGGCTGGCACGATCTGCGCCTCATCGTGATCGCGCTGGCCGAGGGGCCGCCTGAGCCGCCCGGCCTGTTCTGATGCCCCGCGGAACCGAGGGGGGAGCGGCAGTTGTCAGTTGCCAGTAGCGAGCAACGGCAACGGCGAGCAACGAGCAACGAGCAACCCGAAGGCCCCGAGCGGAGCCGAGGGGGAGCAACGAAGAAGAGACGACGGATAACGAATAGCGGATAACGGACAACGAATAACAAATAGCGAGTAGGGCGAGCACGTCCAGTTCGGTCCTGTCCTCTCGGCGGGGGTCGCTGATGAGGGGCGCGGCGGGCTTACGAGGCCCGTTCCTTTGTGAGCCATACACGCTCAGCAGGCTCGCAGGCCCATTCTAACGGCTCGCCCCCGTTCATGATCGCCACAGAGCCAGCCCCGCGAGGACTGCCGCGACGTAGAGGACCACAGCTACCGCTGCATCCCGCCTGGGCTTGCGGCTCCCAGCGAAGTGCCTCTCCAACCAGACCGCCAAGCCGATCGAACCGTAGAACCCAAGGATGAAGAAGTTCAGGATCAACCGCACTTGAAGCGTTGCTTGCGGCGGCCCATTGCGACACCACTGGTGCACGCGCAAGTTGACTATGCCAAAGATCAACAGCGCCATGGCCCAGTAGACGCACTGAAAGAGGGTGCCCGCCGTCTTTGGGTGGCGCACAACAACGCCAGCGCCAACCAGCCACACGCCTGCGGCGATCAAGGGCAACAGGCACAACACGAGCCAGTCGCCGGCGCTGGCGGCGATCACCATCAGCCAGCACGTTGCCCCGAAGACCAACGCGGCCAAACCGCCATAGACCCGCGTTCGAAATCCTTTCTGCTCCGGGACTGCGAACCGATGAGAGCGATCCGGCTGGGGATGACCCTCTTCGATCCGGATCTGCCGTTGCCGGCGCGTCATCCAGATGGCGAAAGCAACCCACGGTCCGAACAGAGCGATCCAGAGCAGCGTCCAGCCGGTTGCGTCCTGAAGATTGCGAATCTGGATCACGTCGTTGTTGAAGCGACCCACCAAGTACAACACCATCAGGCAGACGGCGACCCAGATGCCGAATCCCCAAGAGGTCTTGATGAGGAATCGGCGCTCCCGGGTCGTGCCAGCGCTCTGTATCCGGCCCCAGATGGCGACGATGCCTCCCGCTGCGGCTCCAAGGGCCGCTGCCGCTGGACCTATCGCACCCAACAGCCCTGCCCCCTTGACCCCGCCGGAGACTTTGGCGACAGCGGTTGCAGCGCCTGCCGCGGCGGCTTCCCCCGTTGCACGCAATGCCTCGAGCGCTGCAACAACGCCCAATGCGAACGCTCTGGTGGGGGCTGTGCTACGCAGGCCCTTCTCCACAAGGCTGGCCACCTGATCCCTTAGCATCGCCCGTCCGCGCGATAACCGTTGGCGCACGACGTCATTCGACACGCCGAGCGCCTCGGCCACTTCCGCCACAGATTGTTCCTGCCGGTAGAATAGGACCAACACCTCGCGATAGCTTTCCGGCAATCCTTCCAACACTTGCCAGAGAATGGCCTGTTCCTCCTTGCCGAAGACGTGTTCACCCCCATCGGGCGCGCGCGACGCATCCTCCGCCGCTACGTCGTTCAAGAGGACTGCATGGCGCAGAGGGTCACGAACTGCGCGCCGATGGCACTCTTGGATCATGTGGCGAGCTATGCCGCATAGCCATTGTTTCAGGCGCTCAGGGTCTTTCAGATTGCCCAGGTCCCGCCAAGCCGCAAGGAACGTCTCCTGCCCAAGGTCCTCGCTGCGGCTGACGTCGCCCGTGGCGCTGAAGGTGAGCGCGCAGATCAGGGATTGGTAGCGTTCCACAATCTGACCGAAGGCCCCGCGATCGCCGCTCAGGCTACGCTCGACTAACTGCGCGTCTGTCTCAAGACCGGTCCTGGCTATCACGTTCATGCTCCCTTCCTCCACTCAAGTCGTCGAATCTACGGAAAGGTGACAACAGGCGCTGACGCGCCCCTGCTGCTTGCCTGCCGGGGGACGAGTTCGTGGTGTCACAGCGGCCGCATTCGGCAGCTATGTGCGGCCTTGACAGTCGCGCGGGAGGGAACCGAACGCTGCTCCCCGCCCCGACCACATGGCAGAGCTTCGTCGAGACGTTCAACCTGAGGCCGAAGAGGCTACCAGAGAAGAAGTTACGGCGTCAACATGAGCCGAAAAAGCCCAGGCCGAACCCCCGGCCTCTCGCCTGCTCGATGCAAGATCCGCTCGACAGCGGGGTGTCAACCACGCACGGAGAAGTGCCGGCAAAGCCATATCGCCTTGAGATGGCGCCTGTAAGTGATGCCGGAAGGACTGCCAGCCTGTGGGAAGCTGCCCGGCGCCCCGGCCTGTCTCCCCGGCGGTTGCCAGTGGTCAGTGGCCAGCAACGGCAACGACGAGCAACGAGCAACGAGCAACCCGAAGGCCCCGAGTCGCGCCGTACGGCGGACCGAGGGGGAGAAACGAAGAAGAGACGACGGATAACGAATAGCGAATAACGAATAACGAGTAGGGCGAGGAGGAGTGGGAGCACGAGCACGAGTGAGGGCAGGAGTAAGAAAAGGAACAGGAGGGGGGGCAGATAGACGGGGGCTTCAGCGGCGTCTCACCAGGGATTCGACGGGCACCCCGTCAGCACGCAGCAGCGGCGCGATGTCCCGCAGGAACCGCCCGGCGTCCCCGTAGTAGCCGGCGGTCGGCCTGAGCCCTTCCATGCGTTCCTGCCAGTAGGCGTTGAAGGCCCGCATGTAGAGTTCGCGCACGTACTTTGCCGTCATCGAGGCGAGCGCCGTCGGCAGCGCGTGCAGCTCACCGTTCTCCTGAAAGGTCACGACCAGCGTCCGGTCGGACCGGTCGGCTTCGGCGATGCGATAAGAGGAACGTTCCCCGCCTTCCTCCAGAACGTCGCAGCGGCAGCCCTGGAATGCGTCCAGCAGCAGCCTCCTGTAGCGCATCCTGCCCCCGTGCCTGTCCACCAGCACGCGCGACTCGCCGGGGCCGGCTCGCCGCCACAGGTCCTGAAGGATCAGGCCGCACTTCTGGAACAGCAGGAAGGATTTGTTCCTGGTGAGGCCGACAATCCGGTTGAACTCCAGGGGCAGGACGACCTCCGCGCGCGCGCACGGCATCCGGACCCCGTTGCGCCGCAGGGCCTGCCCGAGCACGGCAGCTTTGCTCCGGAGCGCCGAAAGGTTGCTCTCCAGCGGCAGATCCAGATCGGCCGCATTGCGGAACCACGGCGGGGGGTCCGCAGGCGATGCGCCTTCGGCCTGCAGCAGAGAGAACAAGTCCGCTGCGCGGCGAATGCGCCTGCGGCGTCGGCGCGTCTCATCACTGACGCCCAGGAAACCCAGCACTCCCTCCTCCAGGCGCTTCAGTCCGACGGCAGGGGAGTAGACCTTCTTGCTGTCGCTGACGACGAGCCGGCCGTCGCTGCCCCTGGCGCTCCTGGCGACGGCGTCGGCCAGCAGGTCCCAGAGGCTGGCGGGCGGCACGCGCTCCTCAAGGACGAATGCCGTTCCCGCCACCACGAGCGGTCCCAGGCGCGGGCCGTAGCCCGCTTCGTCTACTCCGGCCCACAAGGCCATTGCCGCACCTGTCTCTCGACCTATACCCTTCTCGCCTGCCGGCTGTGCCCCGCCGGCCCGCCGTATGCTAAGCCATGGGACCTCCACTGTCCAGCCTCCGGGCCGGGAGCCCCCGCGAAAGAAAGTCTCTTGAAATGCACTGACCGAATCGTTCTCCTATAATAGATTGACGTGGCGCTTACCCGCGTCCGCTTTGCAGAAGTCGGGAACCTCACATGGCGGAAGGTAACGATAAGCAGGAGAAGGCGTCGGAGCTTCACGTTGACGATGACTGGAAGAAGACCGTCGCCGAGGAGAAGGCCAGGGCGCGTGCGGAGGACGAGCACGAGCGACCCGACGATACCCGGGAAGCGGAGACGCGCCCTCTGCCGGAGCCGAACATACAGGTCTTCCTGGCAGGGCTCTACACCCAGACCCTGGTCGCGCTCGGCGAGATCGAGAGCCCACTGACCGGCAAGAAGCAACGCAACGCCGCCGAAGCGGCTTACCTCATCGATACGATCGGCATGCTGCAGCAGAAGACCCAGGGAAACCTGACCGTCGACGAGGCCTCTTACGTGCAGAACGTATTGACGGACCTGCGTATGCGTTACGTGAGATCCTCGGAACAGCAGGCTGAAGGGCAGAAGGAGGACGCGCCCCTATCCGGTTGACCTGTCCGTTGCGGCGCATGCGCGGCGGCATGTCGAACCAAAGCCCGGAAACGATCCAACCATGGACCTGTCGATAGTCATCGGCGACTGGCCCCACGATGATAAGGACGAGTCCACCAACGTCCGCAAGGTGATGGGCGTTGACGGGACGATGAAGATCCAATTGCGCATCCGCAGCGGCGTCATCCAATGGGATATCGACGGCCGGCCGGACAGCACGAAGCCCCACGGCTTCCCCACCGTGCTGGACTACTGCATCTACCTGCTGGCGCACCCGTCGTCTTCCGGCGGCGGGGCCGAGGAATCGCAGTCGGAGCTGAGTGCCGAACTGGTCTCTGAGCTGGCCGAAGAGTTGTTCGACTACTATCGGCGTAGCCGGGCCCTTTTCTACCTGGCCGACTATCGCCGCGCCCTCAGCGATGCGGTCCATAACCTGAAGATCCTCCGGCTGATTCGCGAGTGCTGTGCCGACGAGGCGATCGTCTTCAGCTACGACCGCTACCGCCCCAGCCTCGTGGTGGATCGCTCCCGGGCCGAGATGCTCCTGCACCTGCGCGGGGGCGACACCCGCAAGGCGCTGGACGCGCTCAACAACGGCATCCGTGACGTGGAAGCCTTCTGCATCGAATACGAACTGGAAGATCAGTGGGGCGACAATCCCGAACGGCAGATCCTGATTGACCTGCGCCGCAGCCTGCGCGAGAAGCACAGCGTCCCCCTCAATGACGAGGAACTGCTGCAAAGCCTCAAAGTCGAGCAGGAAATCGCCATACGCAGGGAGAACTACGAGATGGCCGCCCGGCTGCGGGACAAGATCAACTCGCTCCTGCAGAAGATCGGTGCGCACAAGTAGCGCCGTGTTGCGCGCCGCGGGGCCGGCCGTGGCGGGTGATGTCGCCTGACACGTGGAGGCATGGCGCCTCTGCGGGAGGGAAGGCACAGCCTGCCGCGCGTTACGGGGGCCTGGTTCCGGACTTGAGGGCACGGCGCGACACGCGCTGCCGACCTCCAACAGCATCCGGCAGATCCGATGAGAAAGCCGAACCTGGGCATCCTATTCAAGCCCGCCGCCCACGACTGCAACATGGCCTGCGACTACTGCTATTACCGGTACGCAGGCGGTCTCTACCCGGACGTCGACAGGCCGCGCATGACGCCGGCTATCTTCGAAGCGGCCTGCACGCAGTACCTGGCGCTGGAGCCGAGTGAGATCAAGTTCGGCTGGCAAGGGGGCGAGCCGACGCTGCTGGGCCTGGACTTCTTCCGGCAGGTCGTCGAGATCGAACGAACGCATGCCCGCCCCGGCGACTGCTTTGGGAACAGCCTTCAGACCAACGGCGTCGTCCTGGACGAGGAGTGGTGCAGCTTCCTGGCCGCCGACCGCTTCCTGGTCGGGCTCAGCGTGGACGGCCCCGAAGACCTGAACCGGCTGCGGCACTTCCCCAACGGCAGGCCCGCCTTCGACGTCACCATGCGGGCGCTGGAACTTCTGAAGAAGCACGACGTCGAGTTCAACATCCTCGTCGTCATCAGTAAGGCCAACGTCGATCACCCGCGACGGGTCTTCCAGTTCCTGCTGGAGAACGACCTGCACTACTCTCAGTTCATCCCCTGCACCGAGCCGGCCGACGAGGTCGGCGCAGTCTCCGACCATTCCATCACGGCCGCACAGTACGCGGACTTCATGATCGAGTTGTTCGACGCGTGGGTGGAGAACGACGACCCGACCTACTACGTCCGGCGGATAGACAACTGGCTGCACCTTTTTTTCGGCCTGCCGCCCGAGTGCTGCGAGTACAGGGGAGACTGCTCGAACCTGGTGACAATCGAGTGGAACGGTGACGTCTACCCGTGCGACTTCTACGTGCAGGAGCGTTATCTGCTGGGCAACGTGCGCCGGAAGACGCTGGAGCAGATGCTGTCCGGGCCGGTCTTCCGAGAGTTCGTCAGGCGCGCTCACAGCCTGCCGCCCGTCTGCGAGGAATGCGAGTGGCTTGCGTGTTGCCACGGCGGGTGTTACCGTCACCGTGAGAAGCTCGGGATCGACCGGGACGGCGTTCCTTACCTGTGCGAGGCGAAGAAGCGCATATTCAGCCACGTTTTCGGGACGCTGGCGGAGATCAAGGAGCAGCCCACGAGGCCGGAGCTGCATGCCTTTCTGAACCGCATACGGCGGGAGGTCGAGGCGGGCCGCATGGGCGCGCAAGCTGTCCCACGCTCGCCGGCGCCCGGGAGGCCGGTCGCGCGACGTACGCCCGGACGGAACGAGCCCTGCCCTTGCGGCAGCGGCAAGAAGTTCAAGCATTGCTGTGGAAGGCGCGTCCGGACCGCTCGCTGAGAGCGCCGGCCGGCGCCACACCCTCCGTAACGGGGAGGCCGACACTTGGCCGAAGAAGAAGATCGCATCGGCGTCGCCGTTATCGACAGCACCGTCTATGTGAAACCGCACGGCTTTGCGACGCAGAAGTGCAGCCTCGGCATACCGGACTTCCTCAGGGCGATGTTCCGCGCCGGCTGCATGCAGGTCGCCTTCGACCTGGCCGACTGCAAAGGGATGGACAGCACTTTCCTGGGCGTCATAGCGGATGCCGCCACGGCCATCCCCCACAAGCCCGGCAAGAACGTCGTGATTCTGAACTGCCGTGCGAGCGCGGCCAGGCAACTGCAGCGCATCGGTCTGCTGCCCCTGGTCTGCGTGCACGAGGAGCCCGTCGAGCCGCCCGAGATCGAGCTCAGCGAGATCGACTTCGTCCACATGCCCAAGACGCAGTTGGAGACGCTGGAGCGGATCAAGAGCCTCCACCAGAAGCTCATCGAGCTGAACGAGCAGAGCAGGACGATCTTCGGGCCCTTCATCGAGATGCTGGAGGAGGAACTCCGGCAGCGCCGGGAGGACGAAAGCCGGGCGTGATCCTGCCGTCCGCCCGCCGTTTGTGCCGCGCCCGGGGGCTGACGGCGCGACCTGTTGGGCACCATAAGGCTGAGAGGCAGCCGCATGAAGTTCGCGATGTGCAACGAGTTCTGCGAGGGATGGGAGTTCGAGCGCGTCTGCAACCTGGCCGCCGATGCGGGCTACGACGGCGTCGAGATCGCCCCCTTTACCATCAGCGATTCGGTCGAGGACGTGGATGCCGATCGGCGCAAGGGATTGCGCGCGACCGCCGCCCGGCACGGACTTGAGATCGTCGGCCTGCACTGGCTGCTGGTCAAACCCGCGGGCCTCCACCTGAACAGCCCGGACCCGGGCGTGCGAGCCAGGACGGTCGAGTACCTGAAGGCGGAGATAGACTTCTGCGCCGACCTGGGCGGGACCAGGATAATCGTGGGCTCCCCCAGCCAGCGGAACGTGCCCGAGGGGCAGAGCTACCAGGAGGTCTGGGACCGCAGCGTGGGCGTGTTCCGCGAGCTGGCCCTGCACGCGAGCGGCGCGGGTCTCTGCGTGTGCATCGAGCCCCTGGCCCCCGAGGAGACGGACTTCGTCTGCACCGCCGCCGAAGCCCGGCGCATGGTCGAGGCGGTGGACCGGCCCGCCTTCCGGATGATGCTCGACGTGAAGGCCATGAGCGCGGAGGAAGGGCCTATCCCGGACATCATCCGCGAGTCGGCGCCGTACCTGGAGCACTTCCACGCCAACGACGCGAACCTGCAGGGCCCCGGCTTCGGAGCGACGGACTTCGGGCCCATCGGCGAGGCGCTGCGAGAGGTGGGATACGACGGCTACGTTTCGGTCGAGGTGTTTGACTTTTCGGCCGGACCGGAGAGAATTGCCCGAGAGAGCCTTGACTACCTCAGGGACGCCTTCGCTTGAAGCGGAGCGCCGGGGCGTCAACTGGTCAACTGATGGGGAGAGATGGCCGATATGCAGCGGGTAAGGATCGTCCTGCACGGCACGCAGCGGCCCGTTGAGTTTTGCCCGGTATCAGTCAGAGTCGACCGATCCATGCGCGAGCTGGAAGGCTGCGCCCTGGTGGACGTGGCCAGGGACCAGCCCGTGCCCTTCCAGGTCGAGCCGGAGACCGGCGGCGCGCGGCTGCACTGGATCGTCGACTCCGTTGCTGCGGGCCAGGAGAAGGAGTACCTGCTGGAGGAATCGTCGGACAGGCCGACCTCGTCCGAGGTCCTGGTCGCGCCCGGAGACGACGAGCGGCTCGACGTGCGGGTCGGCGGGGCGCTTCTGACGCGCTACATCTACGGCGCGGACGTGCCCAGGCCGTGCCTCTACCCCCTGATCGGTCCGTTCGGACAGGGCGTCACCCGTGCCTACCCGCAGGAGCAGGTCGAAGACGACTCCGCGGACCACATCCACCATCGTTCCTTCTACGCGGCCTGGGGAGACGTGAACGGCTCTGACAACTGGAGCGAGGAGGAAGGAAGCGGCCGGATGGTCCACCGCTACTTCGAGACCACGGAAGGCGGCCCCGTGCTCGGACGCATCGTGGCGCTCAACGACTGGGTCGACGTGCACGGCAACCGCCTGATTCAGGACCAGCTCGAATACGTATTCTACAACGTGCCGCCCAGCTTCCGGCTCCTCGACTTTTCGGTCACCCTTTACGCCAGCGAGGGCGACGTGCGTTTCGGCGACACCAAGGAGGGCGGCATCGCCTCGCTGCGAGTGGCCAGCTCGATGGAGGCCGGCCGCGGCGGTCGGATCGAGAACGCCATCGGCGGCGTCGACGAGGCGGAGACCTGGGGCAAGCGCGCAAGCTGGTGCGACTACTCCGGCACGGTCGGCGACCACGTCGTCGGCATCGCCGTCTTCGACCACCCCGCGAACCTTCGCTACCCCACCTACTGGCACGTGCGCGACTACGGCTTGATGACGGCGAACCCCTTCGGCCTATCGTTCTTCGTGGGCGAGGGCGCGGACGGTTCCTACGTGCTGCCCTCCGGCCAGCACCTGTGCTTCCGCTACCGCATCTTGATTCACGCCGGCGGGGCGCGCGAGGGCAACGTGGGGCGCAAGTACCTGGACTGGATCTTCCCGCCGTCGGCGACGGTGCAGGATTGAGCGGGCCTCTCTGAAGGAGCGGGCGAATGCAGGAACCGCAGCTCTGGAAGCTCGCGCCCGTGTCCGTCACCAAGCCCTGGGGCCTGGTGCATGCGCAGGCCCTGGAGTTGACCGGCATCGAGGCGGGCATCGGGGAGCTGTGGCTTGCCTCCGCTCAGACGGGGCCGGGCAACTACTCGAATCCGGTGGTGGAGCCTGCCCTGGGCCGGGCCCTGGCGGACCTGCTGGCGGAGGCCCATGCCGGGGGCGAAGGCGCGCTCGAGCCGCTGCTTGGCCAGCCCGTCCTTCGGCATCTGCGAGAGAATCCCCACCGCGGCAAGACGGAGGCGTGGTACATCCGCAGCGTCAGGGGCCGCACCGGCCTTGCCTCCGGCCCACGGACCGCGCAGGACGCCGCGCGGCTCCAGGAACTCATCCAGGGCGAGGGACTGCCCCCGGACGTGAGAGCGTGGTCCGATGAGGTCCGTGCGCTGTTCGGCATCATCGAGCCACTGGCGGGCGGGGAAGCGTTCCTGGCGCCGGCCGGCGCGTTGCACACGATGTTCGCCGTCGGACCGGACAGCCGCCTCATCATCGACGAGCTCCAGCAGGGCTACGGCGACGGCCTCCTGCCCACGCTGACCAAGATACTCATGGTGCAGGACGACCTGCTCAGCGTGCAGGTCCATCCCGGCGACCGCACCGTGGCCGACGTGGCCGAGGGCCGGCTGCAGATCGCCCAGGACCTTCAGGCGAACCCGACCGTGCGCATCTACGATTTCGGCCGCCGGCCCGGTGAATACCCTGAGCTCGGCTTCCGACTGGTCGATCCGGACGTCGGGCTGCGGCGGATTGCGCCCGTCCGCGTGGAGGTGGACGGGCAGCACAGCGTGGAGGTGCTGGTGGCCGACCCGCACTTCGCCAGGAGCCGCCTGTGTCTCAGGGCCGGCGCCTGTGACCTCGGGCCTCATCACGGCAGCTACCGCACGCTGCACTGCCTGTGCGGCTCGGCGAAGCTGACCGTGCCCGACGGCGCGATGATGCTGCGGCGCGGCGAGACGGTGTTCGTCCCCGCCTGCTTCGCAGGGGCTCTGAGGATCGAGACCGCGACGGGCTGCGCCCTGTTCGACGATGCCCTGCCGGACCTGGCCGCGCTGAGGGATTTCCTCGAATCGCAGGGGGCGGGGGCCGATCAGGTCGACGCTCTGCTGGACCCGCCGCGAGCGATCTGAGCCGCGCCGGGCGACTGCGCGGCCGCCTCGCGCGGGCTCGCAACGTCCTGCAATGGACCGGAGGCCGATGGCCGATAGGCGCGAGAGACTGCGTTCCATGAGGCTTTACGCCCTGCTGACGGAGCGCCAATGCCGGCAGCCGTGGCGGGACACCGCGGAGATGCTCATCCGGGGCGGCGTGGACGCCATCCAGTTGCGCGAGAAACGAATGCCGGACGGCGAACTGCTGGACAGGGCGCGCGTCCTGCGCGAGATGACCGCAGGGGCGGACGTGCTGTTCATTGTCAATGACCGGCCGGACATCGCGCTGCTCAGTCAGGCGGACGGCGTCCACGTGGGGCAGGGCGACCTGCCGCCGGCCGAGGTGCGTTCACTGCTCGGCCGCGACCTGTTGGTCGGCTTCTCGACCCATTCGCTGGAGCAGGCCCGGGCCGCGTGCGAGTCGCCCGTGGACTACGTGGCGATTGGGCCCGTGGCGCCCACGCAGACGAAGGGCTACGACCAGGGCATAGGCATGGACATGGTCGGCGAGGTCTGCGCGCTCTGTGCCGCGAAGGGACTGCCGGTCGTCGCCATCGGCGGCATCGCTCATGACACCGTGATGCCCGTCATGCGGGCCGGCGCCGCCGCGATCGCCGCCTGCTCCGCGCTCTGCGGGGACCGCGACCCTTTGTCAGCCGCGCAGGAGCTCGGCGCCCTGGTTGAGAAGGCCGTGGCCGAACGGGGCGAAGCCCGTGAATGAGATGCCCGACATCCTGGCCCGGATCTGCGCGGCCAAACGCGCCGAGATCGACGAGTTGGCCGGGCGTGATCGCGCCGAGCTCCAGAGCGCGGCCGACCGGCAAGGCGCCCCGCGGGGATTCAGGGCTCGGCTTGCGGCCGAGCCGGGCGTCGCCCTCATCGGCGAGGTGAAGAGGGCCTCGCCGTCGGCCGGCGTGATCAGGGAGGACTTTGACCCGGTCGAGCTGGCGCGCGCCTACGGGCGCGGCGGCGCGGCCGGAGTCAGCGTCCTGACCGATCGCCAGTTCTTCCAGGGCGAGCCCGTCTACCTCGGCCGGATCCGCCAGGCGGTCGAGCTGCCGCTGCTGAGGAAGGATTTCATCCTGGACGAGCTTCAGGTGCTCGAAGCGCGCGCGCTCGGGGCGGACGCCTATCTGCTGATCGCCGCGGCCCTGGAGGGTTCCGTCCTGTCGGGTTTGCTCGCCGCCGGCCGCGAGCTGGGCATGGACGCGCTGGTCGAGGTGCACGACGAGCGGGAACTCGACGTCGCCCTCGCAGCGGGGGCGGACCTGGTCGGCATCAACAACCGCGACCTGCGCACGTTCCAGGTCAGCCTGGCGGTCACGGAGCGCCTGGCGCCGCGCGTGCCGGAGGGCGTGCTGCTCGTGGCCGAGAGCGGCATCAGAGATCGGGCCGACGTGGAGCGGCTCGCGGGCAGCGGCGTCAAGGCCGTGCTGGTCGGCGAGGCCCTGATGCGGGCCGACGACGTCGGGTCCGCCACGCGCGCCCTCGTCGGCGTGGGCCGAGCGTGAGAGCCGTCGCCCTTGCCGCTTGAGCTTGATCCCCGATGAGGAATGCATCGTGGCGAAGCCCGCGCATGAAGCCCCGCCCGAGAAGAAGATAAGGCCCGTTCTGCGTGCGCTGGCCGAACGCTACGGCGAGAAGCCGCGGCGCGAGCACGGCGACCCGCTCGAGGTGCTCGTGCGCGGCGTGCTCTCGCAGAACACCACCGACGTGAACAGCGGCCGGGCCTACCGCTCGCTCAGGGAGGAGTTCGCCGAGTGGGAGGCCATGGCCGGCGCTCCCCGACGGCGCATCGCCCGGGCCATCGAGCAGGGCGGCCTGGCCGACCAGAAGGCCCGTACCATAAAGTCTATTCTGAGCTGGCTGCGCAAGCGCGACGGCGCGCTGTCCGACGGGCTGGAGTTCCTTCGCGGGCTGGACGACGCCGAAGTCGAGAAGCGCCTGACCGCCATCAAGGGGGTGGGAATCAAGACCGCCCGGCTGGTCCTCCTGTTCGGGTTCGGGCGGCCGGCCTTCGTGGTGGACACGCACGTGCTGCGCGTGAGCAAGCGGCTTGGGCTCATTCAGCCCAAGTGCACCCGCGAGAAGGCGCACGTCCTCCTGGATGGGCTCGTGTCGGACGAACGGAAGTACAGCGGCCATCTGAACATGATCGAGCATGGCCGCAAGACCTGCCACGCGCGCTCGCCCGCGTGCGACGAATGCTGCCTGCGCCGCTGGTGCCTCCACGTGCGCGAAAGCGAAGGTGCGGAGAGATAGACGCCGGGTGATAGGTGCGAGAGGTCAGGTGATAGGTGAGGGGTGTCAGGAGGCGGAGGTGAGCCGGGCGCTCCCCGACTGACTGGGGGCCAGGTCCACAAACCAGGCAGAACGTCCCCACGTCGCACATCGGCAGACAGCGTAGGCCACATCGCGGAACACACGTACCGAGTCATACCGTACGCAGTCTGCAATCCACCCCCTAGAACCTAGCCCCTATCACCTGGCACCTAGAACCTAGCCCCTATCACCTGGCACCTAGAACCTAGCACCTAACACCTAACACCTATCACCTCGTCTCCGTCACCTGCCCACCCGGCTCTCCAGGCGGTCGACCTTCCTCCGCAGCATGGAGACGGCCCGCTCGAGATCCTCGTGCATGTTCACGGTGGCGAAAAGCCGGCCCCCGTGCGTCACGTTCTCCAGATCGTCCTCCAGGCTGTCCACCTTGCGCTCCAGACGCTCAGCTCGGTCGGCCAGGAAGCGGATCTCCTGCCGGGCGCGCCGCAGGTCGGTGCGCAGGGCCAGGATCTCGTTCGCCTGCTCCTTGAGGGCGTCGAGACGGGCCCTGCTCAGTTCCGCTTCGAGCCTGGCCAGCTCGGCCTCGTGCCTGGCCTTGACCAGGTTCTCCTGCTCCAGGGCCTCCCTCTGCCACTCCTCCCGGTCGGCCACGGCGGCCCGGAGTTTGGTTGCCAATCGGGCGCTATCCTCGTCAGAGGCGGCCGCGGCCAGCGCTCTTTGATACGCCAACCGGGCCCTCTGGAACTCGGCCGACGCCTCCTCGGCCGTCCAGGCGCGTTCGCGGTGCAGGTCCCCGCGCTCCTCGTGGTAGGCGCTGGCGGCGATGGTGAAGCGTCTGGCCACCCGGACGGCGCCCCTTGGATAGGCGACGGCGCCCCCGGCCGGGCCCTCGATGGTGATCGCCGACTCGGTTTCGCCGAGCAGTCTGCCCCTCACCGTATGGTCGCCGACAGCTATCTCGACCATCTGCACCTGATCGCCGACGGCCGGCGCCGGCTCGCCGAGGGCGGGCCCCCCGGCCTCGTCCGGAGCCACCGTCTCCTGTCCCCTGGTCGTATGCGTGGCGCCGAGCAACGCCACCACGCAGAGCCAGGCCATCGCCATGCGTGTCGCTCTCATGTCCCGACCTCCTTTCCCCATTTGGCACGCGGACCCGTTCCGCACACATCCATTATATGTGATTCGCCGCCGGAAGTGATTCGCGCTACGGGCCGTTGCCGGAAGTGGACCAAGTGATCGAGCAGATCAGTCGGTGGGCTGGACCCGCGGACCGGGTCGGCCAGTGCGAGCCGGAGCAGGGAGGAAGTGGTGGGCGGACCGGGACTCGAACCCGGAACCTCTTGCTTGTAAGGCAAGCGCTCTAGCCGATTGAGCTATCCGCCCACGCCCCGGCATGGGAAGGCACGCCTGTCCTGATAAACACTATCCCCCGGCCGCCTCCCGCGTCAAGCGCTCCCCCCGGTAGCCCTTCTGAGATGTGGCCGGGGCTCGCCGGCCGCGCCTGAATTGCAATCGAGCGGGCCGTCGGGATACGATGGGCGCAAAGGCAC
>CAYUDW010000057.1:0-3635 GCA_964442595.1 uncultured candidatus Brocadiaceae bacterium | reverse complement strand
CCGCGCCTGAATTGCAATCGAGCGGGCCGTCGGGATACGATGGGCGCAAAGGCACACCATGTCGGCGGGCCGCCTTTCCTTTTCTTCGTTCTCGGGCAGCGAGCCATTGGCGCGGCCGATCACCAGAGTCCGGGCACACGGGATGGAGTGGCTGACGGTCCAGGAGTTCGCGGCCGCCATCCCCCGGCTCGACATCGTGCGCTCGCGCCATCCCGAGTCGCTCGGCGAGGATGAGTTGGTCAAGGACAGCATGGCGCGGACCGTCATGCGCCTGCCCGATCCCGACGCCCCCGAACGCCCCGGCCTCTACCTGAAACGCTACAAGCTCCGCACCTTCCGGGAGCGCGTCAAGCATCTCCTCGTTCCCGCGAAACCGGTAACGGAATGGCGCGTCTGCCGCGCGCTCCAGGCCGTCGGCATCCCGACGTGCGACGTGCTGGCCGTGGCCGTGCGCCGCAGGCGGGGCCTGCCGCGCGAGGGGTTCCTGGTCAGCCGCGAGATACCGGGCGCCGTGGACCTGAGGCAGCTCCTGGAAGTGTGGCTGCCCGCAATCGAGAAGGAACAGCCCGGCTTTGGCCGGGAGGTCATCGAGGAGCTGGCGAAGCTGACGGCCCGCCTCGCTGACGGCGGCTTCGAGCACCGTGACTACCATCGCGGCAACCTCCTGATCCGGCTGGACGCGCCCGCCGGCCAACGGCTGTACGTGCTCGACCTGCACAGGATCCGGCGCGGGCGGGTGGGGCGGCGCGCGATGGCCCGCATGCTGGCCGCGCTGGCGGGTTCGTCGCTGCGCCCGCCGCTCCTGAACGAGTACGCCTACGCGTTCCTGAGCGCCGTGCTGCGCGACTGGCAGGGCGGGCGGGCGCCCTCCCGGGAGGAGACGATGCGCCTGCGCGACGACGCGAGTCGTAAGCAGCGCAAGCTCTGGCGGCGCCGCATGAAGAGCCGCACCCGCCGGTGCCTGGTCGAGAGCACGATGTTCACGCGGGAGAGGGCCGACGGATATGTGATCCATCGCCGACGCGACTTTCCTGTCGACGCAGCGCTGAGGGCGATCGACGCTCACCGGTCGGCCATCGCCGGCGATGACGGCGCGGGGCACGTCTTCCGCAAGGGGCGCCGCACCGAGGTCACGGTCTGCCCGTGCGACTCGGTCCCGCCGTTCGACGTGAGCCGTCCGGCCGGGCCGGAAGAAGTGAAGCCGGGGGAGGTCTGCGTTAAGGCATTCCGCCGCGACTCCGTCTGGGGAAGGCTGAAGGACCTGCTGAGGCCGCGCAGTCGCGCGCGGTCCGCCTGGGTGGCGGCGCGAGGATTCGCCGTGCGCGGCGTCCCGGCAGCCCGTCCCCTGGCCCTGCTGGAAAGTCGCTCGAAGCTGTCCGGGCGGCCCGACTACCTGATTACCGAGGCGCTTGAGAACGACGGGGACCTCGGCGAACTGGCCCTGAGCGGTCGCCTTCCGACGGGCAAGAAGCGGCGCGCGCTGGGCCGCGCGATCGCCGAGCTCTTGGACGCGCTGGAAGAAAGGGGGGTCTACCACCCGGACACCAAGCCGACCAACTTCCTGGTCAGGGAGACGGACGGGGAGTTCAAGCTCTGGCTGGTGGACCTGGACCGGGTGCGTTTCGGCGCGCCCTTCACGTGGACCCAATGGGTCAAGCTGCTGGCGCGCCTGAACGCCGGCCTTCCGGCGGAGGTGACGGTGCTGGACCGGTTGCGGTGCTTGCGCCAGACCCGGTGGGGCGAGCGCTGGGGCCGCCTCAAGCTGGCCCGCGAGGTCTACCAGCTCTCCGTCACCCGCCGCCCCGTCTGGCTGCGTCAGGAGTAAGGCGGTCCGGCACTCCTGCGCATCCTCACCGGGCACGGCCCGCCGTGCCCCTACGCGTCCCCGTCGTCGCTATCGTTCCCCGGCACTCCTACTCCTAATGGTGTTCCTGCTTCCCGACGCCGATGCATGGCTTGAGCAACATCCCCTTGCCGCCCGCCACGCTTTCAGGTAGACCCGCAAGATCAGGGCTTGACATGCCTAGCCCTCCGAGGTATAATACATAGCACCACGAGGCATAAGGCCGATGCCGGCCGAAGGAGAGCGACATGGATTTTGACAAGGAACTGGTCAAAGGGACGACCGTGCCGATCGTCCTCCAACTGCTCGCCGAGCGCCAGATGTACGGCTACGAGATCGTGAAGGTCGTCAACGAGCGCACCGACGGGCGCTTCGAGTGGCGGGAAGGAACGCTGTATCCCTGCCTGCACCGGCTGGAGGCGGACGGGCTGCTCCGCTCGCGCTGGCAGGAGGCGCCGAACGGGAAGAAGCGCAAGTACTACCGGGTGACCGCTCGTGGCCTGCGCGAGCTGAAGCGGCGCAAGCAGGAATGGACCGAGTTCGCGCACGGGGTGAACATGCTCCTGATGGGAAAGGTCGGCTGATGGGGCGGCTGGATGACTTCGTTGAAGCGGTTACGCGGCGACTGCGCGTCGACCCGGCGGTGCACTGGGACGTCTCGCGGGAGATCCGCGCCCACCTGGAGGACGCCGCCGCCGAGGCGCGCGCCCGGGGGTGCTCCGATGACGAGAGCGTCGAGGCGGCGCTGAGCGCCTTCGGGGACGAAGAGGAGCTGGCCGAGCAGCTCTGGCAGGCGAACCGCCGGCGCATGCGCCTGCGCGCCGTGGCTACCTGGGCCTGGCGGCTGGTGCTGGCGCCGGCTGCAGTGGCGGTGGCCTTGGCCCTGTGCCTGTTCAGCGTCCGCACGATCCAGCGATTGATCGAGCAACTGCCGGATAGGGACGCAATCGCGTTCTTCGCGGGGCCCGATCCGCAGGTCGACCCGCGCCCCGGCCTCACGGAGCGGGAGCTGTTCCTCTTCGAGCACCTGACCGAGGACCTGGACGACGCCGGACTGCTGGTGGGCCGGTATCCCGACGATCCCATCATCTACGCGCACTACGTCCGGCTGCTTTCCGAACAGTTCAGCGCCGTCGAGGACGTGCCCGACGAGGAGTTCAACCGATGGCTCGCCGTGCTTGACCGGGGCAAAGAGGTAGAGCCCGACAACGCGATATACGATTACCTGAAGGCCGCGCTGTGGATGCTGCGCGGCTCCGATGCGGAACATGGCAAAGGCATCTGCTACGAGTACGTGTCGATGGACCCCGAGGGACAGGTCGAGGAATCCTGCGGAGTCCGGCTGATCGTACGCGACGCCGACGCCATCGCGCGGGGCCTTCGGGAGCTCTACCAGGGGATAGGGAAGGCACATTGCACCATGCACGCGGGCGATGTGGCGGTCCTTCGGACAGATCTCTGGCGCCGTCCCGAGACACTGGCGGACTATGTGGGACAACTCGCGCACCACGCGTCGCAACAGATGTCTCACTGCTCCGTCCTCCGGGGCCTTTTCCGCCGGCTGCCCGCCTGTGCGGCGTGGCTGGTGGAGAATGGGCAGAAGAGTGAAGCCGCGCGCGTGGCAGCCGTCATGCAGCGGCCGGCGGCCCAGTCCGGCGCGGACTCCCAGCTCGCCATTGAGGTGCTCGTGGCACGCGCCGGGTTCTCCGAGGCAATGGGGCAGGCGCCCGAGATCTACCGTCGGCTCGGGCTGCCGGAAGAGGCGCGGGAGGCCCGGGGGCGCTTCGAGCAG
>CAYUDW010000056.1:1836-18288 GCA_964442595.1 uncultured candidatus Brocadiaceae bacterium | reverse complement strand
GTCACGCTTGTGAGCGGGCGCGAGGTCGACGAGCACTATCCCGGCCTGGAGGAGTTTGACGCCCTCGCCATCCGCTCCGTGACGAAAGTCACGCCCGCTCTGGTGGACCGGGCCGTCAACGTCAAAGTCATCGGCACGGCGACAATCGGCACCGACCACATGGACGTCGCGTACATCGAAGAGGCGAACCGGAGCCGGCAGAATGCCATCACCGTGCTCTCGGCGCCCGGCTCGAACGCGGAGTCCGTGGCCGATCACGTGTGGTTCGCGCTGGCGGCCCTGACGGGCGAACGCGGACAGCGATTGACCGGCAGGTCCCTGGGCATCATCGGCTGCGGCAACTGCGGAAGCCGCGTGGCCCGGCGCGCGGAGGGCTTCGACGTGGAGGTGCTGCGGCACGACCCGCCGCTGGCCGAGCGTGAGGCGGCGTTCACCTCCGATTCGTTCGAAGACACGATCCGAGCGGACTTCGTCACGCTGCACGTGCCCCTGACGCGGAAGGGGGAGAGCCGCTATCCGACATACCACATGATGGGCGCGACGGAACTCGCCCGGATGAAGCCCACGGCCTGCCTGATCAACACGTCCCGGGGTGCGGTCGTCGATTCCGGCGCGCTGATTCAGGCGGTCAAGCGCGGGGTGATCGCGGGCGCCGTGCTGGACGTATACGAGGGGGAGCCCGAGCCACGCGAGGAACTCATCAGGCTGCCCCTTCTGGCGACGCCGCACGTGGCCGGCTACGCGATCGAAGCCAAGAGGAGGGGCGCGATCGTCATCTACGAGCAGATGTGTCGCGCCTTCGGACTGGAACCGCAGGACACGCGCCCGCTGCTCATGGGCGGCTTCGAACCGCCGACGGAACTGTGCGTTGACTTCGAGGCCGGCGGTTCGGTTGAGGCTGCGGCCGACGCGGCGGTTCGGTCCCTGCTGGCGGCGGTCTATGACATCCGGGCGACCAGCCAGAAGCTGAAGCGGACGCTGGATCGGCCGGAGCGAGGGGCAGCCTTCGACCGCATGAGGCGGGACTTCGAGAGGGATTACGGCCGGCACGAGCTCAGCGTGTACCGCGTGGGCTCAGACGACTCGGTAAGCCCCGGGCTGCGGGCAGGGATCGAGACGCGGCTGCGGGGTTTCGGCTGTCGGATTGCGGAGGAGGCGCCGAATTACATCCTTCGGGTCCGCCGTTAGCTGGCGAACTTGCCCCGCGTGCTCCAGAGGCCCATGGCGGGGCAACCGACGTAGTAGAATCCCTCATTCGGGCCGTCACGCAGCGTTGCGGGATCATAGGCACGGAGGACCTCCGAGACGTCCCGCCATTCGAAGCCGACTGCCTCGACCTCCTCTCGGGACAGGTTGGCCGGGTCGGTCGCGTACACGATGCGGAAGCGCCCCTCCGACGAGCCGTGGATCAAGTGGGCGGCCGCCGATAGGTTCTCGCGCAGATCGGCGTTCTGAGCCACCGCCTCCAGCGTGGCCGGCGTGCCCCGATAGCCGTAGCGGCGTATGAGGCGGCCTATCTCGGCGTCCTCGCCGAAGGCGTTGACGCCGGGCGCAATCACCAGCAGTTCGCCGCCGTCCGCGATGGCCATCCGCGTCCGGTAGATGGCCTTGTTCCCCAGCCAGGTGCTCGTGAACTCGGCGGGGTCCAGGTAGGCGACGACGCGCGCGGGCGCCCCCTCCAGCAGCGTAACGTTGACCTTCTGGCTGAGCTGCGCCGCTTGCGAAAACGTCTCACGGTCGTCCCCAACGTAGAGCCCCTTCATGGCCATTGCGCCCCCTTCGTCCATGGCCATGACGCTGAGCACGTAGACGATCCCGAGCTCCGCCAGGTAGTTGTCGTGAGCGTAGTTGAAGACGGCTCGCACGGGAGTATCCGCGCGGCCCATCATCCTCTCCATGCCGTAGGAGGCGCCGAGGAAATGCGTCAGGTTGATCGTATGCTGCCCTCCCGCCCCGACCAGGATGTTCTTGAACCCGTTGGCCATGCCGGCGACTTCGTGCGGCACGACCTGGCCGACGGAGAAGATGGCCGTGTAGCCGCCTTCCAGCAGTATCTGGTTCACCTCCACCGGGATGTCATAGTCCGGCATTGTGCCGCTCAGGACTCCGTCTGACACCTGGTGCACATAGCTGGAAGGCACAGTGCCGAGCCTGACGAGATCGCGTCTCCACCTGTGTTCCAGAAATGCACCCGCCGGGATGTCCTCGCCGAACATGCGGCGGATCTCGTCCCGGCCCATCGCATGGTGGGTCCCCAATGCGGGCATCACGTGGAACTCCGCATGCTGCCCGATCTCCTCGTACAGCAGTCGGGTCAGCGTGCCGGCGTCCGAGTGTGGACGTGACGCGTCGGGGGGCAGAACGAGCGTGCGGGACACGTCACCGGCCTGCTCGATTGCCGCACGGATGGCCTCGCGCTTTGTTCCAGGATCGATTGCGGCTTCGGCGAGTCCTTCAGCGAAGATGGTTGTCATCTTGGGCTCCGTTGGGCAGGGGGGCGGCCTATCCGCCTTCCTCCTGCGTCACGATGGTCTGGGTGGGTCGCGCTCCCGGTGGCAGGCTCACCTCGCCCGTGGACCGGCGGACGCGTATCTCCTCGTTGCGGACCTCCAGGCCTCCCTTCCGCATGAAGGCCTGCGGCTCACCGGTCAGAACGTAGGTGTCCGTGCTTCTGTTCCACTCGAGGCGGTCTCCGCCTGCCAGCAGAGGCTGCTCCTCGGCGTAGCGGACGCGGACGTTCCTCTCAGCCACCGCTCGAGAGACCACGGGCCCGGGCGCGTCCGCTTCCTCTTCGAGGAAGAGGAACAGGCGCTCAGCCGTGATGCTGTGCTGCTGACCGGAGGCCTCAACGTTGCCCCGGGCGATGACCTGCTTCGGCTCGTTGCCGGCGCCGAAGGCGGCTTCCGTGGAATCGGCCTGCAGTTCCCATGTTGCCGCTCCCTGCTCTGCGACGAAATGGGCGTTGCCGGTGGCCGTGACGTGACGGAGTCTCAGGTCCGCGTCGAAGTACAGCCGCAAGTCCTCGCTCTGGAGGTCGGCGCCCGACATCTGCGTCTTCACGTCGCCCGAGAAATCGGCTGAGTTACTGGCCAGGTCCAGACTGATCGCCTTCTGCCAGGTTATGCTTGTCGTCGCCAGGTCGGCCTCAAACACCGTTAGCTCGCCGGGCGTCTCGGAAGTCAGCACTTCCTGCTGCACGTCGAGGGTCAAGGCTTCCGCGGCAAGACGCCATCGGTCTCCCCGCAGAGTCGGCACAGGCGGCACGCCGGTACCTTCACTTCCGGCCCCACCTGCGAGGGCGGGCTCCTCGGCAGCGACGGCGAGGGGGCCTCCCTCTGTGGCCCGCACGTCGATGACGGCTCCGTCCGTCGCCTCCATGGTCAGGGGGTTCATGTCAGCGTCGAAGCTCACGCGCAGGCTCTCCGCCCGCATTTCCTGCTCTCCGCGTGTGGCGCGCACCTTGCCGGCGAACATGGCGACGGGCGAAGCGTCCTGCGTGAAATGCATCATCCTATCCCATTCGACGGTGATGGACGGGCTGGAGTCTTCCGGCGCGTCGGGCCTGTGCGCCGGACTGACAATCACCCGTCCGGCGGCGGGACACTCAAGCGTCTGGCTGGCGTTGTGGAACACAACTCGCGGGGACAGGATGGACTGCCGGCCGGCCACGACGTTGACGGTCTTGCCCTCGGCAGCAACGAGCCCGACGCTGTCCTCCTTCGCATCCCAGATGAGCGTGTCGCAGAGCGCTTCCCGCGCCGTCCCGCTCAACTGATCACGCACGCCGACGGCGCCTCGGGCCTCCAATCTCTGCACCGCTCCCGTGGCCGGATCGAACTCGATGTCCAGTTCGTCGGCGCTCAGTTGACTCTCCTCTTGCTGGACCGTAACACGCCCCTTGAACAGGGCCAGGTGGCTGGGGGCGTCGTAGCTCATGGAGTTCTGCCAGGTGACGCTCAGGGGCTCGCGCTTGCTCAGATGGATGGGTCCGAAGGACTGCGCGGACTCCGCCACGGCCTGCTCGTCCGGGGCGCCGTCGTTCTGCGCCTTCCACATAAGCATGCCGGCTGCGTCAGCCTGGAAGCGGTTGTTGACCCGGTAGAAGGTCAGTTGCTGGCCCGCGACCTCGAACTCGGGCGTCGTCAGCTTTGCCGGATCCCCGCTCAGCTCGCCCATCTGGGTCACGTTGCGCCAGACCAGGCGGCTTCCGGTCGTCACCTGGCCCTCGTAAGTCAGGCAGACGTGGCCTTCGGCCACTATGTCCGTCACCTCGACGGAGTCCTTGCCCTTGGTCTGCCCCAGCAGAATCGCGAGCTTGTCGCAGCGCAGCTCTCTCCCGCCGAACGTGGCCACCACGTTGTCGAAGAACGTCACTTTGCGGGCGATGTGCTCGTAGAGGAGCCTTCCGTCGCTGATGATGACGACATCGCCGGCTTCTTCCGTCCCTACCACGCTTTCCGTGCCGGCAGCCAGAAAGTCCTCCGACACGCCGAAAAGCGTGGCCCGGACGTCTGAGTCTATGGTCATCTTTCTGAGTATGAGGTCCGCTGACAGCCCCTTGCCCGTCACGACCATTGCAGCGGACGTGCCCCCGGCTTCGTCGGTCCTGTCCTTGTGGAGTCGCACATCGGTGTCGGACGTCAGCGTGCGCTCACTGACTTTGAAGACGATCCTGGCTGCCTCGATCCCGAAGTCCTCTCCGGCAGCGACCACGTCGTCGAAAAGGCGCACGACGCTGTTCTTCTCGTCGTATTCCGCCCTCTGGGCCGTCACGCGCACCGCCCCCAGCCGAACGTCCAGAGGTCCTTCTGACTCCGTGCTGGCCAGGATGTCGACGACAGGACGGAGGATGTCATAGAGCCGCGCCCGCTCGTTGACGATGGCTTTCTCGCCCTGCACGATGACCTCGTCACGCTTGTGTTCCTCGTCCTGTATTGCGGTTCTGAACCCGAAAACCTCGGAATGCACATCGTCCGGGGACGGCATCGGGGCGGCTGCCGCGCCCGAGACCGGGGTGTCGGCTGGCGCTGCCGGCGGACCTTCGCCCTCGGTGCTGGTCGGTGCGACGGGCACCGGCGCTTGCTCAGCCGTGGGAGCCGGCCTAAAGGGCCGATCCGCAGAGGCGGGCAAACGATGCGGGATCGCGGCCGTGCCGTAGTAGACCGCCCCTGCAACGCCTGCCAGGACAAGCAGCACGAGGACCGCCCTGAAAGCGGCTCTGGCGTTCCGATTCATCGTTGTCTCGGCTTCAGGTTGAGTTCTGTTTCTCGAGCAGCGCGTCAATCTCCGCTCGATGCGGCAATGAGGGCTGCGCACCTGCCTTCTGGACGCACAGAGCGGCCGCACAGGCGGCGAAACGGGCCGCTTCGAACGGCCGACCCTCACCCAATGCAACGGCCAGCGCGCCGCAGAAGCAGTCTCCCGCCGCCGTCGTGTCCACCGCCCGGACCTTCGGCGCAGCGATCCGCCGGCACGCCGCACCTTCGCAGATGCAGGCGCCCTCGGGTCCCAACGTCAGGACAGCGGCGCGCGCTGCTGCCCGGGCCAGTCGTTGCGCCATCTCGTCCGGCTCGCTGTCCACCGGCGCGCCCAGGATGCCCGCAGCCTCCACGGCATTGGGCGTGATGTAGTCAGTCATTCTGACCAACTCGTCCGGCAGAGGATCGGGCGGTGCGGGCGCCGGGTTGAGCAGAACTGCGACGCCGGCGTCATGTGCCACACGGGCCGCGCTCTGAACGGCCTCAAGCGGAATCTCCAACTGAAGCAGCAAGAGGTCGGCCTTGCGTATAAGGTCCCCGGCCGCCTCGACGTCGCCGGCGGACAGGCGCCCGTTCGCCCCGGGCGCGACGGCTATCATGTTCTCTCCGTCCTTGCCCACTACTATTAGTGCCACTCCGCTGGCCAACTGTTCGTCGACAGCCACGCCGTCCGTGTTAATGCCCTCGCGCCGGAGCGCCTCCAGCGCGCCTCGCCCGAAGTCATCGTCTCCGATCTTGCCGATGAAGGCGACCCGGGCGCCGGCTCGTGCCGCCGCGACCGCCTGATTGGCGCCCTTGCCGCCGCCGGCCTGGAGCAGCTCGCCGCCGAGGATCGTCTCGCCGGGGACGGGCAGGTGCTCCGTGATTACCGTCAGGTCCGTGTTCGAACTGCCGACCACCGCTATGCAAGGGCCTTGCACGCCGGGACTTCCTCCGCTCCTGTGCCCGTCACTTGGGCTCTGCCTTCTGCGCATCCGCCTTGACAAAGGGGCTGTATAGCACGCTGCGCAGGCTCCTCAGGGGCCACGTTATCTTGCTGAGCACCTGCGACCGGAACTCCGGTTTGCCGACGGAGCCGGAAACGTCGATCCGCAATAGCTCTCTCTCCACCGCCTGCAAGGCCCACCCCACGACCGAGCTGATGACCGGTATTCCGGTTCTCTTGGCGGGAGCACCGATGGCGACCAGGGTCAGCGCCAGCCTGCCGTCCAGCCCCACCGTTCCCTCGCCGGAGACATTGAGTCCCTCCCCAATCAGCTCGAGTTCCTTCACCTGGACGCTGCCCTCGCCCAACTGCAATGACGCCTGCCCCGCCACCGACGGGGCTCCCTCGGCGGGCACCGCTAGATGCAGGAGGTTCAGAAGGCCAATGAAGAAAGGCGTTCCCCACAGGTCGCCTTCGGTCAGCGATAGACGGCCCTCGCCGGTGCCGGCCTTCAGATCATCTACTGGCCCGCTGACCTGGACTTCGCCGGAGATCAGACCGCTCAGCTTCGGGCTTTTGCCGCCGAGCCGGGCGATCAACTCCGACAGTTTCACCCGGCCAAACTGAACTTGAGCGCGGTATGTGGCGGGCTCGGGCCCGGCATTGTAACGGATGGCTAAGGCCCCTTCGAAGTGCCCGCCGCAGGTTGCGCCGCTGAAGTCCCTGCTTTCCGCGCGCTGCTCCGTAAGCAACAGCCGGCCGGAGAACGCGTCAATGGGCAGGCCCTCCAGGGCCAGCGAGGCATCGTGGACGTCTACGTTCAGCAGGTAATGGAGGGCCTCTTCGGCCTTCGCGTCGTATAGGATCCTGCCGCTTAGGGACAGCGTGCCGTGCGGCTGCGCTGCCTGGCGGATGAGTTCTCCGACGGTGGGCACTGCGGCCAGCAGCCTGTCGGTGACCACGAGGCCCCGGGCGGCCACGTCCAACTCCGCTCGTTCCGCCCCCGGCTGGACAAGGCCCCGCACCTCGACCGTGCACCTGGACCAATCGGCTGCTTGCGCTCCATCCCCCGTGTCCACGGTGGCCGCCAGCCGCTCCAGGGACACCGAGTCCTCGTCTATCTTGACTGTGCCGGATACGTTGTCCACGGCCAGGCCGCCGAGCACCGCCGGCGTCATCCGCCCGCCGTGCAAGCTCAGGATGCCACTGACGGAGTTCTGGCCGGGCTCCGGCCTGCCGGTGAGCAGGACGACGGCGTCCACGTCGACTTCGGGCCGGAGCAGTTCCCATACGTCCTCGCCGGCGCCGGGGATCGCTTTGAGCAACTCCTCGCTCGTGCGAACGTTGCGCACAACAACCTCGAGCGCGCTGTCTCTCCCATCGAAGCGCACCGTGCCGTTCGCAGCCACGTGGGCCAGGTTCACTGCGCCGTTGGGATCCCTCTGGGTGGCCACCGCACGCAGACTGCTCAGCAGGACGCCGCTGGCGTCCACCGACACGCGTCCGCTGACGTCCTCCAGCGGCATGGGCAAGCCGCGCGGCGAGAGCCTCCCCTCGTCCAGGTCCAGCCGTGCCTTGACGGTGGGTTGATCCTGCCCGGGCTGCTGTCGGATGGCCACGTCGGCGTCCAGGATGACCTCAGGCCGGAGCGATTCCCAGACCTGCTCTCCCAGGCCTGGAATGGACTTGACCAGCTCCTCATCGGTCGCCAGGCTGCTCACGGCGATCCGCAGGTCGGTCCCGACGTTTCTCGCCGCCACGGTGCCGTTGGCCACGAATCGCGGCTTGATTCCGCTTGCTTCTGCCCCCGCGCCGCGCGCCTGACCGATGGCGCCACGCACGTTCTCGATGCGGACGCCGTCCGTGTCAAACACGACCCTCCCGGCGATGCCTTCCAGCGCTCTTGGCACCTCAGCGGGGTGCAGCGTCACGTCGTGGAGTTCGGCGACTCCCGAGAACTCCGGAGCGCCGCCCGTGTCCCGCTCGCGAAGCGCTATCGTCAGGTCCGCTCTGCCGGAGGGGCGCAACCGTTCCCATAGGTCAGGCCCGACTTCGGGGATTGCCTGGACGCTGTGCCGGCACAGCGGAAAGTCGGTCACGCTGACGCGATAGGTCCCTCCCGGCCCGTCCAGGCGACCAGTCCCGCTGAGCCGAAGATACGCAGGGGGCTCCGCAGCGGCGTCCAGGCCGAACTCCGTGGGCGGGATCAGGCCGGTCAACTCCCTGATCACCGCCCCGCCGTCCGCCACCTCCGTGACACCGTTGATGGACGAGAGGCGCCCCGGGAACAGGTCGCTCCTCGCACTGGCGTCCAGCATGGTGACCGTCAGGGAATAGCGCGGGAGCCCATCGGGCGATGACTTGAGCACGGCCTCGACGCCCAGTCGTCCAGCGACCTCGTAGCCTTCCCATATGCGCCGGCCGTATGGGATCGCGCGCCAGAGATCCTCTCCCGTTGACAGGGACTCGCACTTAACGGTGAGGGCGTAACGGGGGTGTTCCTCTGCGACGAACCATCCCTGGACGGCCGTGCCGGCCAGGATCCCCGTTCTGAACCGTCCCTCGGCCCGCCAGGAGGCCGCAGAGGCGCTGTCTCTGGCCAGCCTGAGGTAGAGCCCGTCGTAGGTCTTGGGCTCGTCATGGCCGTATAGATCGGCGTGGCGGACCGCGACGGTGGCCTGCTCCAGGACCACGCCGCCGCTCAGCAGGCCTGCGGGCAAGGTGCCCTCGCCCTGTGCCTTCAACTGCGCGGCCTCGAAGTTCCAGGAATCCGTGCGCGGCTCGTAGGCCAGGTTGAACGTCGGCTGAACGAGGACGACCTTGCTGGGCACGGCCCGCCGGCGCAGCAGTTCCGACCTGTCCAGGCCTACGACGATCTTTTCGCAGCGGAACAGGGGCTGCTCCTGCCCGGACAGCGTAAGCGCCACGCCGTCCAGATGCAGCGTGCCGGTGAGGTCCAGGCGGGCCGACGCCAGGTCGAGAGTCGCGTTCAGCGAGTTCTCGACTTCCCGACGCAGCACGACCATGAGCTGCTCGGGCGAAGTGTGGTGGGCGATCAGCTTGATCGCAACGCCACAAACGACCAGGGCCATGCCTGTAAGAATGAGCTTTATGGCTGTTCGGATCTTCATGCCGTCTCAGTCTCCCCTGGACCCGACATATCCTATCCCGCAGGGGGCCAGGCCGCAAACGGTGGCCGAAGCGCCCCTAATCCTCTTCGGCGATGGCGACTGCCCTCAGCCGCACGATGGGCCCCCTGGCGCTGCGGAGGCGGAAGCAGTGGCTGATGCCGTGCCCCACCACCCAGGCGATCTCGCCCTCACGGGTGGTGACGAGGGGCGTGCGGCTGCGTTCGTGACGCGGGACCTTGCGCGCGATCAGGAAGTCCTTCAAACGCGTCGGCGAGGGCAGGCCCAACGGCCGAAACCTGTCGCCGGCCGAACGTCCCCGCACGGTCAGCGGGCCCTCGGACGGGTCCAGTGCCAGGTATACCTCGCGGTCCGACGAGCGCTCGACGGCCTGCTGCGGACCGACTGAACCGGCCGGCAGTACTTCGCAGGACAGATGAATCCCGGCCTCGGGGACGTTGATCTCGCCCGGCACGGAGAGCCCCCGCGGCGGGAGCGTCGTTGCCTCCGCCCCGCTTGAGAAATAGATGATCCCGTGCTCGTGGCGCGCGAAGAAGCCGCCCGGCAGCGACACCTCGTGCCCTACCTGGGCATCCGGCAGGGCGACGACCCGATCGTAGTGCTCGGCGGCGAGTGCGGGGGGGCGTCTGCGCCCGCACAGGGCCTGAAGCGCGCGGACCGTGGCCGCTTTCTGGAGCGCTACCGGCGCCCGCGCGAGTGCCTCCTTGTCAAGAATGACCTCGTTCTCGCTTTCGGCGCGGCAGAGCCGGCCCCACTGCTTGTCCAGCAACTCGCGCATGAGGTTTCGCGCTTCCAGGGCGGACTCGTTCAGGGCGCAGAGCGCCCGCACGGAGAACGTCGGAAAATCCCGGTCGAGAGCGGGGATCAACTCGTGCCGGATCCGGTTCCGCGTGTAGCCCGTATCGACGTTCGAGCTGTCCTTGCGGAACGCCTGCCCGCGTTGCTCGAGGAATCCGACCAACTCCGCCTTCCTGACCTCCAGCAGGGGCCTGACGAGGCAAACGCCATCGTGGGGCTCTCCGAGGGGGCGCTGCGGGGCGATTGCGCCCAGGCCGGTAAGGGCTGCCCCGCGGATCAGGCGCAACAGGACCGTCTCCGCAACGTCGTCCGCATGGTGCGCGGTGGCGACGACACGTGCCCCGATCTCCTGAGCGGCGCGGCCCAGGAAGTGGTAGCGGGCCCGCCGGGCGGCCGCTTCGAGCGAACCCCGCCCCCCGGCTGCCGCCTCGAGGTCCGCCCGCTCCACCCGGAGGGGCAAGCCAAGCTGACGCGCGAACTGCCGGCAGAATCCCTCGTCCTCGTCCGATTCATCTCCGCGCAGGGCGTGGTTCAGGTGCGCCAGGTGAAGGTCGAGCGGCAGGTTGCCGGACCTGGATAGGTCCAGGAGGACCAACGAGAGCGCCACGGAGTCCGGCCCGCCGCTCAGACCCACCACGACCTTCTCGCCCCCTTGCAGGAGGCCGCGCGTATGGATGACTCGCAAGACTCTACGCACCAACTCATCCATGCGCGGACCTCATGACGAGTCGCTGTCCGGCCCGGTGCTCTGGGGGAGGCCGACGGGGGCCAACTGGTAGAGCGGCGGAAGGGGCAGCAGGTCTCTCAGGCGAAGCGCGCCGTAGAGTCTGCGGGGGTGTTCGAGTTCCTTCCAGAGACGGGCCGCCTCTTCGCTCTTTGCGGACGCGGAAAAGGACTCCGCCAGCAAAGTCCTGGCCATCGCTGACCACTGCCCCGTAGGATGGGCCTCCAGGTGTTCGCGGAGCCGCTTCTCGGCCAACGGCCACGCACGCGCGTCGTGGAGGTTGGACGCGGCAAAGAACTCGACGGTTTCGATCATCCGCCGCAGTGACGTTGCGGCCTCAACGACGTCTGTCCTGGCGAGCCGGCCTTGCAGGGACCGCGCCAGGTTCTCGTACGCCGCGTCTGCGGAGTCATAGAACCCTCGCATCTGCCTCAGCCGCGGATCGCCCGTCATCTGCAACAGCGCCAGTTGCTCCTCCGAAGCGCCTCCGGGTGTTCTCAGTTGTTGCAGCGTCTGGAACGGCAGATCCCAGACGGCAGGGGCGGAGGCCGAACGCGCCGAGTTCATCTCGAAGGCCAGACGGGGCGCCGAAGGCAGGTCCGAAAGCAAATGGGCCAACACCTGGAACCGCGAAAACAAGGCGTAGGGATGAACGACCGTCTTGACCTTCGCCTGAGCGAAGTCCTCGGCTTCGTAGGGCGCCTCTTGGCCCGCAAGCGCCATCAGGGCGGCGTATGACTCCGGCCGCTCGAGCAATGACTGCAGCGACAGCAGCTCCTCCGTCTCCGGGTCCAGCACGGGCACCCCAAGTGAAGGAATGACCAGGAACGGCTCGTCGTCCGACGGGCGCACCTGGATCAGGTACTGCTGGGGCGCTCCTTCCCGTCCGAGAATGGCCATGTCCACCACCAGGCCGACCTGCCTGGCAATGTCGGCGTAGGTCCAGGCGATCTGTCCCGGCGAACCGCGGCCCTGCATTACGACCATGGCCGGCATCGCAGGCTGCGCTTCCTCCTCAACGGGCATCAGGTGCAGCGCACACCACCGGCAGAGCCGCAGCGCCTTCTCCGTGTCCGTTTCGGCCTGGCCCGTGGTGCGCCACGCGATCTGCCACAGGATGGCGCAGTCTTGCAGGTAGACCTTCCCGTTGGCGTGGATCTGCGGGTCCGCGTTCTCAATGGCCAGCGCGGGGAACGCAGAGAACGCCCGCTGCGCCATCTGCAGGCGGGCCGGGTCCAGTTCTTGCTCGATCTGCTTGATGTCCAGCTCGTTGAAGAGCCGTATGGCTTCATCCAGCCTTGCATCGGCATAGTAGAGGGCGACCGCAAGCCTCCTGGCTTCCGCAAGCCGGGCATCGGACTCCTCCGGATCGCCGACACTGCTCAGGGCCTCGGCGAACGCGTTTGCCATGTCCCAGGCTTCGAGGCCCTGCGCTTTGCTGAGCCTCAGCTCGTCCTGCGGCTTGTTGGGATCCAGGCGCCGGACGGAGTCGCGCATCACCTGTATCGCCCCCGACAGGCCTTCCCGAAGCTGGTTCAGCGTCCGTTGCTGGCGCCTGTTGAGGATCACGGCCACTATGACGACCCCCGCCAGAAGGCACAGGAGCACTGCCAGCCTGGCTTTCCGCGCCGGGCTGATCCGGTCGCCTTCGGGGCGTTGGGCGGGGGGAGGGGATTGCTTCCCGGATGCGCCTGCCGCGGTGCCTTTGTCTTCCTCCATGGCCTGCTCCTGCTCGCAGTAGAGGGTCGTTGTGTGCTCCGCCTGGGCCTTGAGGGCCTGCCCGACCAGGCGCGCCTAGGCGCTTTTCTCGTCCTGAGCGTCCGGGGGCACGGACGCCCCGGGGCTACCCTCATCACCGGACTGCACCTTGGTAAGGGGTGGCGCCGCAGGCTTCTTGTCCCCGGCTTCTGCGTGAGGCCGGTTTCCTGAGCGCACCTCTATGCCGTGTTGGGCCAGTATCTCGTGCAGTTCCTTCTGCTCGACGGCTTCCTTCTCCCGCAAGGCGTTGGCGAGTGCCTCGAGGGCATCCTTGTGGGCGGACAGCAGCTCGCGGGCACGTTCGTGAGCCGAATCCAGAAAGGATCGGACGGCGCGGTCGATCTGGCGCGTGGTGCGCTCGCTCCAGGGGCGGTTCAGCTGAATCCCGGCAGAAGGGAACCTGCGTTCGGCAGACGAATAGGAGAGCGGGCCAAGCTCCTCGCTCATCCCGAACTCCGTCACCATCTCCCGTGCCAGCTCGGTGGCATTCTGCAGATCGTTCTGTGCGCCCGTCGAGATCTCCCCGAAGACGACTTCCTCGGCCGACCGGCCGCCCAGCATCACCGCCACGCGGTCGAGCAGCTCGCCCCTTGTCAACAGGTACCGGTCTTCAGTCGGCATCTGCATCGTATAGCCGAGCGCGGCGATCCCGCGCGGGATCATAGAGACCTTCCGGACGGGGTCGGCGCCCGGCAGCAAGCAGGCAACCAGCGCGTGCCCTGCCTCGTGGTGGGCGACGATGTCCTTCTCGCGCTCGTTCATCAGCCGATTGCGCTTTTCCAGCCCGGCGACGACGCGTTCGATGGAGTCCTGGAAGTCGTCCATTCCCACGTTGTCCTTGTTGCGCCGGGCGGCCAGCAGGGTCGCCTCGTTCACGAGGTTGGCCAGGTCCGCACCAACGAAGCCCGGCGTCATTGCCGCCAGCTTGTCCAGGTCGACGTCGTCGCCAAGCTTCACGTCTCGCGTATGGACCCGCAGGATCGCCAGGCGGTCCTGCCGGTCGGGCGTGGGCACAACGATGTGGCGGTCAAAACGGCCGGGACGCAGCAGCGCCGGGTCAAGCATCTCGGGGCGGTTGGTGGCTGCCAGCAGGATGACGCCCTTCTGCGTCGTGAAGCCGTCCATCTGTACGAGCAGCGCGTTGAGCGTCTGTTCCCGCTCATCGTGACCGCCCAGCAGACCCGTGCCCCGGCTCTTGCCCAGTGCATCGAGTTCGTCGATGAAGATGATGCAAGGCGCGTTTTTCGTCGCCTGCTCGAACAGGTCCCGCACGCGCGCGGCCCCCACACCCACGAACATCTCGACGAAGTCCGAGCCGCTGAGGCTGAAGAAGGTCACCCCGGCCTCGCCCGCGACGGCCTTGGCCAGCAGCGTCTTGCCCGTGCCGGGTGCTCCCACCAGCAGCACCCCTTTTGGAATGCGCCCTCCAAGGCGCGTGAATTTCGCGGGGGTCCTCAAAAACTCGACCACCTCCTGGAGCTCCTCTTTGCACTCCTGGATGCCGGCCACGTCGTCGAACGTGATGCCCAGGTCCTTCTGCGCCACCAGATGGGCGCGGCTCTGGCTGAAGTCCATCACGCTCCGGACGGGGTTCATTCGGCCGAGGATCAGGCGCCACAGGATCAGAATGAACACGATTGGCACGATCCAGTAGAGGAGCGGCCCCTCGAGCAGGGAAACCTCCCAGTCCCAGTTCTCGCCGAGCTTCTCCTGGAGGATGGCGGTGATTCCCTCGTCGTCCGGGGCGCGTTGCGTGACGAACTTCCGGGGGCGTCCCTCGGGACCGGCGCCCACCAGCTCGCCGGTGATCTTGCCCGAGGTCACCACGGCGCTCTTGACCTTGCCCTCGGTGAGCAGCCCGCGAAACCGACCGTACGTGATGTCTTCATAGTCCCGGCTGGTGGCGGCCCAGTGGATAAGGAGCACCAACAGCACACCCAGCAGGATGTACCAGATGGGAAGCCGGAACCGTTTTCTGCCCTCCCGGGACGCCCCCTGTTGGTCGCCCTCGGGCTGCTTGCCGTCCGGGGCCGGACGCTGCGGCGTAGGGGTGCGCATGTCAGTGCATCTCCAGCGCGGGATGGCGCGAACCAGTCAATGCGGGCACCCAGAGGGGATGGGGTTCGGAGCGAGAGCAGCAGGACGAAGCTGTGCCAGAGAGTCCCTGTCTCGCCGGCCATTATAGCACAGGGCCGCCTGAAGGCCAAACGCAACGAGCGGCCGTGTGCCGCCGGTCGAGTGCCCTCCAGGCCGGGCCTGGTCGGGTGCTCCCAGGTTCTGGCAATCGGCCGTGCGGCGTCCCCGGCAGGGCTGTCTCAGCGCCCGCTCTGCCGGGCGGAAGGGCGCGAGGACCTGCCTGAAGCCGACCGATGAAAAGGCCTGAGGAGCCCCCCGAGGCGCCTCTCGGGGTCTTCCGCGGTCGCGTGCCAAGCGGACGCCCCTTTTCCGCTTGACATCGGCCCTGCCGCCGGTATAGTTAAGGTACTGGAAAGGAAGTGACAACTAACTCATACCTCTATCGTCTGAGGAGGTGCGCCATGAGAAAGGCGTTCACACTCATCGAGATGCTTGTCGTCATAGCCATCATCGCTATCTTGGCGGCGCTTTTGATGCCGGCGATCTCCCGCGCTCGCGAGGAGGCCTACAAGGCGTCCTGTATCAGCAACGTGCATCAGGTGGGGCTCTACCTGCAGTCCTTCCGGACGGACAACAAGAGGACGGAGCCGGTTCCGGGACTGCGCTATGATTACGGCAGGGCGCCCAGTTGGGCGATCGATGTCGATCCTAATCTCAATAACGACGGCAGCTCCGACTGGGCCTACGACTCGTCCTTGAGCATAGCGCGCCTCTACCCGGCCTATGCCGACACTCAGGAGGTATTCCAGTGCCCGGCCATGGACAGCCCGGTCGACTTCGAAAAGGTGGATCCGACCGACGTTACGGGGGGCTTCGACGGAGACATCAACACGGCGGAGTACAGGGTCGAGAGCGAGATCGAGTACCTGATGCAAACGGACATCAGCCAGCTCAATGACCCGGACTACCTGATTGATCCGCACACGCCGCTTCAGTCGCGGACGGCCCGGATCATCTACGGCGACGGGCCCGACCTCGAGCATGTCAGCGAAGTGATCCGCGCTGCCACCGGTCTGCCTCCTGACCTCGACAGGATCACCAATCACAAGTATGGCGCCGTTATGCTTTCCTACGACCTGCACGCGACCTTCTACCGCTTCAGCGATATCTTTGGCGCCATACAGAATCCCGAGCTGAAGGGGATATCGCCCGGGGGCTTCCAGACGCTTATGGACTCGGACGTCTACGCGGACAATGACTGGGACAATACCTTCGACTTTGACGATGATAACTCGGTCGACTGCAACCTGGGCAACTACATCGATCCCGTCCAAGCAACGGTGCTGCACCCAGACGGCACCACCACCAACCGGGACCTCTGGTGGGCCGGCCCCGGCGACAACGCCTACGTGGCTCCGGCGGGTTGGGGGCCCTACGGCGGGCCCTATGCGCCCGTGCCTGCCTACGTGCAGGACGGCGACGTAGACCCGGTCGACTAGGGCCACAGGATCTGACCAACAGGGCGGAGCGGACCTCCCGGTCCGCTTCGCCCTTTCTTGTGTACGCAGTCCCGCCCTGTCCGTTGCCATGCTTTCCTCGTCACGTCCGACCGCTGGCGACGGCTGGCCGAGAGGGCGGCTGTCGGGCGCACCTTGAATCCCTGTGCGTCGCCGCTAAGATACACGCCCTGGCAATGTTCCATCGGCCGCTGTCGAGAGCAGATTCATGACCGGTTTTGCGGGCTCGCTTGGCTTCAAGCTATCG
>CAYUDW010000056.1:0-1736 GCA_964442595.1 uncultured candidatus Brocadiaceae bacterium | reverse complement strand
GTCATACGCATCGGGGACACGTATGCGGAGCTCCTGGACGTCGTGAGCGGGACCGGGCTGGGGTTGTGCTGGGACACCGGTCACTATCTGCTCAGCGTGCAACGACACGGGCAGGACGAGCGGCCCTCGGAGGAGTTTCTGCAGCGCGTGGCCCATGTGCACCTGCACGATGTGGTCGAGGGGGAGGACCACCGGGTCGTTGCGGCCGGCTCGGAGCGCGTGGCCTGTCACCTCCGGATGCTCGTCGAACGGGGCTTCGACGGCGCCGTGACGCTCGAGTATTCGGCGCGCGCAATCTGGGCTGCGGAGGGCTTTGGGCAGGCCGTCGACCGTTCCCTGCGGGCGCTGTCGGCATGGGGGATCGAGCTTCCGCATTGCGGGCCGGCCAGGTAGGCGCTGTGGGGCTTGCGGGCCGGGCCTTCTTCGGCTACCATTGTGTGCGCCGCGGTGGTTTAAGCGGGTCAGGCTCCGGAGCGAGGGGGTGGCGGCTTCGCGTCGAGGTATGAGGGGGATTCAGGTGCGAAGTCGAGGTGCGCGGAGTCGGAACAGGCATCGGAGCTGGGGCCTTGTTGTGCCTCGGACCTGAATGGATTAGACCCAGTTCCTCGCCTGTGACCGCGAGACCGTCGCAGCTATAGAAGCAAGCCGGCCAGTGGCCTGGCACGGGACGCCCAGATCTGCGTGAGAGGGCGCGAGGGGGACCCGGCCCCGATCGGCAGGCAACACGGAGTCGTGACACTGCTTCCGTGTGCAGGCGATCAGCCATGTGCCAGGCGAACGCCACACCACCGGGCGTCGGGGACGCATGCCTCACGGTGCGCCAGGAATCCCTGGAGGCCACGCTTTGCGACCTGACGATCTCGCCGGATGGGGCCGTGCAGGCCCGGGAGGCCCACGCCAGGTGGGAACGCCGACTGGCCTCCCTCCGCCTGCCCTTTGCCTTGACGCTGCCCCGATTCGCCGCCGCCGAGAAGCGCCCCGTCCGCACGGCGCCCAGGGGGCCGGCTGATGAGCGGGAAAGCGTCGACCTGAATGAACTGCTAACCGAGGCCCGCAGGACGCTTGGCGACCTGGTGGGAGACCGCATTGAGCTGAGCGTTGTGCCCGCTGCGGAACGGGCGGGCGTGGCGGCTGCCGGCCGGCGACTGTGGACGTTGCTGCGTGCCCTGGTCGGTGCGGCCTGCAGGAGGATGCCTCACGGCGGCACGCTGACAGTCGAGACGGCTGACACGGTCCTGGACGCGGAGTTCTGCTCGTCCCATGGGCGGCTTCGCCCGGGTGCCTATGTGATGCTGGCCCTGAGTGACGCCGGGCTGCCCGGGCCGCGGGGGATTGGCTCAGCCGGGGGGGGGAGCCGTCCCACCGTCGCGTCGCGGGCGCCGCACGCACCGGGCGGGGGGGAATGGCCGACGCGATTGCTCGGCAGATCGGCGGCTGCATCTGTCGGCACGAGGGCCTCGGATGGGGCAACACAACGGAGGTCTTCCTGCCGAGCGCCGGCAAGCCGCACGGATCGGGGCGCCCAGGGAAGCCCGCCGACAGTCTGCCGCGAGGCTTCGAGACCGTGCTCGTCGTCAACGGAGATCGTGAGGTCCGGGCACAAACCGTTCGCGGGCTTGCGTGCCTTGGATACACGGTCCTGGTTGCGAGCGATCCGGCTGAGGCGCGCGAGGTCTGCAACCGTTTCGAAGGACCGGTCCACCTGCTGATCTGCGGTCCAACATGTGCTCCGACTA
>CAYUDW010000055.1:14301-18342 GCA_964442595.1 uncultured candidatus Brocadiaceae bacterium | reverse complement strand
CCTTCCTTCTTCAGCACGTCCCCGGCTATCTGGGCCTTGCGCCAGCCGCGGTGCCCGTTCGTTTCCCTGGCCTCGGACGGGTCGGTCTCGGTCGAGGCAGGCATCATGTAGACTTCCCAGACGACGAAGACCAGCGCCTTCGGCTTGCCCATGGCCTGCTCGGCCAGGTCCAGGTACCGCTCCATCAGCGAGAAGTCATACTCGTACCCGTCGCCCCTTTTCACCCATCGGACCCACGACTGCTCGTTGCCCAGGTTGGTCTGCGCAAGCAGCGGGATGTACAGCGTGCGGCTGCCGGTCTCACCGATGAGTCTCAGCGACTTCGCGATCATCTCGAAATGCTCGTCCGACCACAGCGGCACACCGTACTCCTCCGACAGGGTGTCCGGACAGTGGACCATGTCCACCCACGTCCGATAGTCCTGCGTGTCGGGCAGGGCCCAGTCGGCGACGCGCAGCTCCACGGGCACCCCGACCGGCTCCTCCCCCTGTGCCTCTACGCGCACGGCGCCCACGTACGTGCCGGCAGCAGCGTCGGCCGGCACCCTCACGGTGATCCAGACCGGCACCGCGGCGCCGGAAACGGGCTCCGGCTTGCCGGAAACCTTCGGGAAGCGGTAGAAGAGCCGGCTCTGGTGCGGGACGCTCACCCCGAACTCCCCCAGCGGCTCCTCCACCAGGGCGCCCAGCCGGTTGGCATAGCTGCCGTAGACCGGCACCTTCCGGAGTTCGGTGTTGTCGATCTGTGGCTGCTCGCCCCACGGCACGCCATAGCGGATCCGCACGTTGGCCGCCGGTATGGTCCCGCTGGCGCCCTCCAGTGCAGCCGGCGTCGCCTTGAGACCGTGGATGGATTCCGTGGAACCCACCACCACCTTCCCGCTGAACGTCCCGTTGCGCGCACCCGCTATCTGCACGGGACGAAGCGGCTCAGCCTGGTCGCCGAAGTCGGCGTTGAAGTCCACCGCCATGGCATCGGCGTTCCACACCTGGAAGCCGTCCGGGCGCACGGCGTTGCTGATCAGCCCCGCCGCGCCGGGTGAGGTCAGCCGGACGTGCAGTATCTCGCAGGCGTTCTGTTCATAGACGTTGTTCTCCGTCGCTTCCGGGTAAGGCGCACGCACCACTTCCAGACCGACGACGTTCATGTCCTTTGTGAGCAGGCCTTCCGGAATCGGGAAGGCCGAGAGGGTGCGTTCCTCACCGGCCGGACCCTCGGCAACGTGGCCGCCCTCGGAGATGTGCTCTCTGTGCACCTGCCGGCCGTTGACGTACACGACAAGCCCGCCCCGGTAACCGGCGGACAACTGGAGGCCCGTGACGGCATGGGGATCGGTCACGATGAACTTCCCGCGCAGGCACACTCGCGACACGAGCGCCGACTTCGGCGCCAGGCCCACCGGCCCGCGCAGCCAGGTGCTGTCGTCGAAGTCAGGGCTCATCCAGTCCGCCGACGGCGAGGGCGTCTCATGGTTCAGCCACACGTACTTCAGTTCCACCGTCTGGCCCGAGGCCAGCACGGGCGGGGCGAGCTGGGTGTGCATCCGCCAGACGCCGTAGGTGTCCAGGATCACCTTGGCGGGCTCGGCGGCCTCCTCGACCTGCGCCGAGGCAACCCCGTGCAGCAAAGGGACAAGCAGTAACGCGCCGATGAGCAGGATTGCCCATCGCCACGCGATCATGCGCATCCGGATCACAGCGGTCTCCTTGCATGGTGTTGTCCGCAGTCGCACGCCCCGCGGCCCATCCGGGCAGGGACCTAATCCTCGCCGACCTTACTGGCGACCTCGCCGGCCAGGGCGAACAGATCTGCACTTCGCTCCTGCCAGCCGGAACTCAGGAACCAGTTGTGCCCGCTCACGCTCGACCAGGCCCCGATGCACGACATGGCCATCCAGTTCTCCGGGCTGCGCGCTTCAGAGCGGGAGTAGAGCTGGAGGTTGCTCAGAGAGAGCCAGAGCATCATGGATCGTGCCTTCAGATGATCCTCGCAACGTTTGGCCAGGTCCTCGCCGAGCCGGGCCCGCAGTGCGCCGTCCGCCAGCGCGCGCTCGATCGTTATGCGGGCCTCGCATTCCTGAAGCCCTTCGCGCAGTGCCTCGAAGCGCTGCGTGGCCACAGGGCCGGTGGGCCCCGGCGCGAGCGCAGATGCGTTGATGCCCAGTTTCTGGATATGGCTCTCCGGGTAGCGGTCCTGGGCACGTCCGGCCGGGTTGCCTCGCTTGTTCCGGACGGCCTCCCAGTAGTCCGCACCGAGACGGCCCACACCGCGCTGGTCCCCGGTGATCATGGGTTCCACCAGGTGCCGCCACGCCGTGCTGGCAAACCTGTCCAGGTCCCGTCGATCGAACCTGGCCACCAGGTGCTCGCGCCGCCAGCCGTACAGCGAAGGCCACACTGACGCCTTCAGCCCGTACATGCACGCCTGATAGGCGAAGCGCATCGTCCCGTGCAGGCGCTGCCCCTTGGAGATTGCCGCGGGGAATCCGCTGTGGGAATGAATCACCCAGGGCACGTCGCCGCAGGCTTCGTGGAACAACGCCGCGTCCGCCGGCGCGGGCCACATGTCCGAGGCGATGCCCAGCATCATCGCGCCCTCCAGGCCGCGCTGGCTCAGCCGCGCCCGCAGTTCGTCGATCAGCGGCCTCCACAGCCCCAGGCCGGCCGCGTCCGAGTGGGGGGGAAGGAATACGTCCTCGGTCGTGCCCGTCGCCGGGTCCGACACCGTTACCAGCGGGCCTTTGCCGGCCAGCCCGGCGGACAGCTTGTCACGCAGGTAGTACGTTCTGCCGAGGCCCTCCCGCTGACTCGTCTCCGTGGGGAGCATGTAGACCTCCCACACGACGAAGACGATCAACTCGGGCCTGCCCATGTTCTTCTCTGCCACGTCAAGGTATCGCTCCATGGTGGAGAAGTCATAGGCGTACCGGTCGTCCCGCTCGATCCACCGCACCATGGACTCCTCGTTCCCCAGACTCGTATGCGCGATGAGGGGCACGTAGAGCGTTCGGCATCCGGCCTGGCCGATCAGCCTGAACGACTCGCCGATCAACTCGAAGTGCCGGTCCGACCAGAGAGGCACGTCATACTCGAGGGCCAGCGTGTCCGGGCATTGGACCATGTCGACGAAGGTGCGGTAGTCCTGCGTGTCCGGCAGCACGTAGTCGGCCACCCGCACTTCCACGGGCACGCCCCTGGGCTCCTGGCCGTCGGTCGTGATGGTCACCGCGCCCGCGTAGACGCCGGCCCTGGCCGTGCGGGGCACGTGGACCGTGATCCATACGGGCACGACGGCGCCCGGCAGCACAGGCGGCTGCCCGGGGGCATTGGGAAAATCGCTGCACCAATGACTGGCATTGCGCTTCGGAGGCATGACCGGGAACTCCTCCAGAGGCGCCTCCGCCAGGGCGCTCAGCAAGGTGGCATACGTGGGATAGGCCGACTCCTGGGTTCGGATCCCGAACCGCACCACGTCAGTCATCAGGTGCCCGCTCCAGGGCAGGGCATAGCGAATGCGGACATTGGACGCGGGGATGCTGTCACCGTCGCCCTCCAAGCTGCGCGGCGTGACCTTCAGACCTCGGATCGGCTCAGTCGAGCCGACCAGCACCTTGCCCGAGAACGCTCCGTTGCGCGCGCCGATGATCGTCACCGGGTACAGGGGCTCGGCCCGATCACCGAAATCCAGGTCGAAATCGCTGGCCATGGCATCCGCGTTCCATACCTGCAGCCCCTCTGGCCGTGCCGCATTGGGGACCAGGCCGGCCGGGCTGGGTGCCGTCAGTCGGATGCGGCTGATTTCGCAGGGGGGGGTCCTGTACTCCTCATGCGGCTGGGCCGCGGACGGGGGATAGGGCGCGCGTATCCCCTCGATGGCCAGGACGTTCAGGCCCTCCCTCAGCAGCCCCACCGGGATCGGGCAGGCAGTCAACGTCCGCTCCTGCCCGCCGGGCCCGTCCGCCACCGAGCTCCCTGCGGCCACGTGCTCCCTGTGCACTTCCCGACCGTTGAGGTAGACAACGAGGCCGCCGCGGTAGGTGG
>CAYUDW010000055.1:0-14201 GCA_964442595.1 uncultured candidatus Brocadiaceae bacterium | reverse complement strand
TCCCTGTGCACTTCCCGACCGTTGAGGTAGACAACGAGGCCGCCGCGGTAGGTGGCCGAAAGGTGCAGGCCCTCGACCGTCGCGGGGTCAGTCACCGTGAACTTGCCGCGCAGGCACACCCCGGACAGCAGCGCGGCCTTGGCTGCAAGCCCCACAGGCCCACGGTGCCAGAAGCGGTCGTCGAACTCGGGTGTCGTCCAGCCCGCGGCAGGCGGCGGCGTCTGGAAGTTCAGCCAGTCCGTGCTCAGAACGGCCGGTGCCCCGGTCTCCTCCAGCAGGGGAGGGGCCAGCGAGCAGTGGATACGCCAGATGCCCACCGTATCGAGCACCACTACGCCGGGCTCAGCGGCCTCCTCGACCTGGGCCGAGACCAGGGGCCCCGGCAGAACCGCCAGCAACAGAATCGCGGCGACGAGCGGCGCCAGACTTCGAGCGGCTCCGCGCATCTGCGTCACGGATGCCTCCGTTCTCGGTGTTGCTGAAAGCCGAACGTCCGATGGCCCCGGTGGCGCTGCAGGCCGGACATGGCGTAGGCGCCGGACACGCAGACCATCGCACGCATCCGGCGCGCACACGGCTGGTGCTGAGGCGGGCTCTGGCGTCTCAGTAGCCCGCCTTCTTCATCGCGTTGATGGCGAACAGGTAGCGCGTGATGCCGGCGATCGTGTACTCCGTGTTCGCGACGTTGCCGTCGTCAAGATAGTAGAGCACGTTGTCGGGCACGTACGGGCGCACGGCCGTCATGCCGGGCACGAGGGCGCCCGGGATGGACCCCTTCTCGGGCCGGAACAGGTACGTCAGATGGCCGCCGTGCACGTGCTTGGGCCCATCCAGACCGGGAGCCGCGTAGTAGGAAACGTTGCTGAACGGGTGGAAGCCATAGAGCCAGAGCATGGGCATCACAGCCATGTCCACCGAGAGTATGTCCGGGGCCACCTTGGAGATCCAGTAGGTGTCATAGACGCGGGTCGGCCAGACGTGCGCGCTGCCCAGCTTGCCGAAGTCGGTGTAGTGCCCCGGCCACGGCCGGTCCCGCAGGAGCTGGGCGTGGTACTTCGCTCCCCGGCGGCAGGTGCTCAGGCAGGCGGCCTTCAGCTTGCCCTCGGGGAGCCTGGGGATGAGCCGGGCCAGTATGGGCGGCGCGTACCAGAACGAGGAGCATCCCGACTCCCGCTTGGCCGGGTACTCGAGGTCGATGTTGGCGATCTTATCGGTCATGGCTTCCAGATCGCGCAGGTAGGCCGCGTCGCCCGTGGTCATGTAGAGCTCGGCCAGGGCGGCAGCGACGGCCTGATCGCGCCCGATCGTCCGCTCGTAGAAGTACGCCGTGTTGCGGTAGACCTCGTCGTGGGTGCGGAAGTACTGGTAGGCCTTCCGCGCGGCGTCGAGGCACGTTTGGGCCAGTTGCGGCCGGGCCTGCCTCAGCACGCGGCTGACGGCGCAGAGCGTCGTCGCCTGCATGAGCTGCAGTTCGGAGTGGTGGTCCACGTAGACGTGACGCTCGTCGCCGGTGCCGGGGACGTTGTCGGTGCCCGTGCCCCAGCCGCCGGGGCTGCTACGCAGGTGCGGCTGCTCGACCACGCCGACGTAGCTGCGCCCGTCCGGCTGCATCATGCTCAGCAGCCAGATGGCGCCCCACTCGATCTGCTGGAGCAGGTCGGGCGTGCCGTCCGGCTGGCCCAGCTTGAAGGTCTGCGCGTCCACGTCCAGCGTGGCCACGTCGCGGTTCAGGCCGAACTCCTCGTACGTAAGCGCCAGGACGTAGGTGGAGAAGCCCTGGGCGTAGATGTTCAGGTCGCAATCCCCGGCGTCGTGCCAGCCGCCCTTGGCGCAGGGGACCGGGTCGCCGGCCTTGTAGGGCGTGCCCGTGCACTCATAGGACCGGAAGCCGTCCGTGCCGCCGTAGTTGGCCGACACGCGGCTGCCGTCGTCCATGTGGCAGAAGGAGTGGCCCGGGATGCCCGGCCCCAGGTCAACCTGCGCGTGGCACATCTGGAAGGGCACCAGGCAGTCCAACGTCGGCTCCCAGAGCCTGTCCTCAAAGATGCTCTGGCGAATGGGGAACTCCACGGTGCCGCGGGCCCAGACCACGCGGTAGTCGCCCGGCTCCCTGACCTGCGAGAAATCGAACATGGCGAACGCGCCTTGCATGTGGCGCAGCGTTACGGTTTCGCCGAAGCGCCCCTGCGCCACCACCGTGCCGTCGGCGCGCTGGAGCTGGACGCGATCCTCGGCCGGACGCGACAGATGCTTGGGCCATTCCAGCACCACCTTCTTCTCGCCGTTGGCGGGGTAGCCAATGGGGGAGTAGCGCACGGCCCACGTGTCCTCTTCGCGCATCTGCGGGAGGGTCAGGTAGAGGTCGACGTACTCGCCGGGCGCCTCCGGGAAGCCGACGCCCACGAGGTACTTCAGGTCCTGCCATCGGCGCCGGTCGCTGACGCCCATCCCGCGGTCGCATTCGAGGATCAGGTTGAGCGATGGGTCATCGGCGTTGCACTCGATCCTGCGGACGTTGGAGACAACCGTCTGGTGCTCCTCCGAGTAGGTCTCCGGCAGCTTTACGAGCTTGCCGTCGGCGCGGATCGTCGCTGCGCGGTAGTTGTTGAACGGCAATTCAAAGAAGAAGCTCTCCCAGTGGCTGCCCTTCCAGTTCCCGTTACGGCGGAGGCGGATGCGGACGCGGTTGCCCGCGATTGAGACCTGCTGGTCGTAGGAGACCCCCGCCCTGGGGATGTTGCCGTGGAACGTGATTACGCCGTTGGCCATGTCCACCTTCCTCTCGGGCATGCGGGAGAACGGATAGTAGCCCGCGTCGCCCTGGCACTCGATGCCCGCGTTGTAGATGATCACCTCCGTGCCCTTCAGCACGTGCACGCCGGCGGTCTCATGGCTCGTAACCAGGAACGGGCCCTGCTGGATGCTCCCGTCCGGCAGCGGCATCGGCCTCTGCACCTGGGCGCGGCAGACCTGCCCGCCCAACGCAAACGCTACGACCGTCACGGCAATCAACACCTGAGTGCGTCTCATCGGCGCGTTCCTCCTGCCAGGAAGCAAGTGGATTGACCTCTCAGAAACCTGACTTCTTCATCGCGTTGACCGCGAACAGATAGAGCGTCGTCTCGGCGATCGTGCATTCGCCGTTCGGCACGTTGCCTTCGTCGAAGTAGTAGAGCACGTTGTCCGGAAAGTACGGGTTCACGGCGGTAACGCCGGGCGCGGGGGCCCCCGGCACGGTGCCCAGCTCCGGCTTGTACACTTGCCGGAGGTGGAGCGAGAAGATGTGCTTCGGGCCGTCGAGGCCGATCCCGGACACGAAGGCCACGTTGCTGAAAGGATGCAACCCGTACGTCCAGAGCATGGGCAGCACGGCCTTGTCCACCGAGACAACGTCCCCCGCGACCTGCGATATCCAGTAGGCGTCGAACGCGCGCACGTGCGGCGCGGCGGTGTTGCCTAGCTTGCCGAAGTCGGTATAGTGCCCCGCCCAGGGGCGCCCGCTCAAGCGCTCGGAGTGGAACCGAGCGGCCCTGCGGCAGGTGTCTACGCACGCAGCCTTCAGCCCGCCCTCCGGCAGCCGCTGCGCAAGGCGGGCCAGCACGGGCGGCGCGTACCAGAATGAAGCGCCGCTCGACTCCCGCTTGGCGGGGTAGGCGAGATCCAGGTTACGTATCTTGTCGGTCATCGCCTCCAGCTCACGCAGGTAGGCCGCGTCGCCCGTGGTCATGTAGAGTTCGCCGAGCGCCACGGCGACGTTGCCGTCCCGGCCCTTCGTGCTGGGATAGAAGTAGGCCGTCCGGCGGTAGACCTCGTCGTGGGTGCGGAAGTAGTCGTAGGCCTGCCGCGCGGCCTGGAGGCACGTCTGGGCCAGCTCCGGCCGGGCCTGCCTCAGCGCCCGGCTCACGGCGCACAGGGCGGCCGCCTGCATGCACTGGAGTTCGGAGTGGTGGTCCACGTAGACGTGCCGCTCGTCACCTGTGCCGGGCTTGTTGTCGGTGGATTGCTCCCAGGCGATGTCATTGCGCCGGAGCTGGGGCTGCACGACGACGCCCACGTAACTGCGCCCGTCCGCCTGAATCATGCTCAGCAGCCACAGGGCGCCCCATTCCACCTGCTGCAGGATGTCCGGCGTGCCGTCGGGCCGGCCCGCCGTGAAGGTCTGCGCGTTCACGTCGAGCGTGGCCACGTCGCGATCCAGGCCGAACTCCTCGTAGGCGAGTGCCAGGACGTAGGTGGAGAAGCCCTGGGCATAGATGTTCAGGTCGCAGTCGCCGGCGTCGTGCCAGCCGCCCTTCGCGCAGGGAATGGGGTCACCCGCATTGTACGGCGTGCCCGTGCACTCGTAGGCAACGAAGCCGTCCGTGCCCGGGAACTTCGCCGGCACGCGGATCCCGTCGTCCATGTGGCAGAAGGAGTGGCCCGCGACGTTCGGCCCGAGGTCCACCCGCGCATGGCACATCTGGAACGGGATGAAGTAGTCGAGCGTCGGCTCCCAGAGCCCGTCCTCGAAGACACTCTGGCGGATGGGGAACTCCACGGTGCCGCGGGCCCAGACGACGCGGTAGTCGCCCGGCTCCCTGACCTCGGAGAAGTCGAACATGGCGAACGCGCCTTGCATGTGGGGCAGCGTGACCGTCTGGCCGAAGCGCCCCTCCTTGACCACCGTGCCGTCGGCGCGCTGGAGCTGCACGCGATCCTCGGACGGCCGGGCCACGTGCTTGGGCCATTCCAGCACCACTTTCTTCTCTCCGTTGACGGGGTAGCCGATCGGGGAGTAGCGCACGGCCCACGCGTCCTCTTCGCGCATCTGCGGGAGGGTCAGGTAGAGGTCCATCGGCTGTCCGGCGGCCTCGGGGATGCCCATGCTCACCAGGTAGCAGGGGTCGCTGAAGCTGCGCCGATCGATAACGCTCATGCCGCTGTCGAATTCGAGGATCAGGTTCAGCGAGGGATCGTCGGCGTTGCACTCAAGCCGACGCGCCCCGGCGACGACCCTTTCAGTCTGCGCGGAATACGTCTCGGGCAGCTTGATGAGCTTGCCGTCGGCGCGGATCTGCGCCCCCCGGTAGTTGGTGAACGGCAGCTCAAGGAAGAAGCTTTCCCAGTGGTTGCCCGTCCAGTTGCCCTCGCGCCGGACTCGGATGCGGATGCGATTGCCTTCGATTGAAGCCTGCTGATCGTAGGAGACCCCGGCGGCGGGGATTGTGCCGCGAAATGCGATCGTGCCGTTGCCCAGGTCGACCTTCTTCTCCGGCATGCGGTCATAGGGCCAGTAGCCGGACTTGCCTATGAAGCCGCAGAAGACGCCCGTACCCATCACGACGACGTCCGAGCCCTTCATCAGGCTCAAGCCGCCATTGGGGTCACCGAAGAGCAGGAACGGCCCCTGCTGAATACGGCCGTCCGGCAGCGGCATCGGCCTCTGCACCTGAGCGCGGCAGACCGACCCGCCTGCCACGAAGGCCACGAGCGCCAGAACGCCCAATACCTTCCACAACTTGCCCATCATGTCCCTGCCTCCGGCACTTCAGTGAGTTCGAGTCCCACGGCGGCGGGCGCGCTCCTCCTCGCATGCGCGCCCGCGCGGGGCGGTCCGGTTTGAGCGCCACGAGGCACTCAGCAAGTGGACGCCCTGTGCTGCTCATGGTACACGCCGTGCCGGAAGCCTGTCAATTGGACTGCGCCCACCGCTGGCCCGGCGCGTACCATGGCCTTGTGCAGACAGAGGAGGGGGCCGATTGGATGCGTGGGCGCCCTGGCCCGCCGCTCCATCGGCTGCCCCCTCAGTGTCCTACCAGGTTATGTAGTGCGTGACTTCCTGCGCCGTGGCCGGATCTTTGCCGGTGAAGCGCGCGTAACTGGGATGCCTGAAGTCCTCGATGGCGTCCAGGCGCCGGTAGTAGTCCAGGGTCATCCGGTCGCGCACGTCGGGACGTTCGTCGTAAAGGTTGTTCAGCTCGTGAGGGTCTTCAGCAAGGTGGTACAGCTCACCGTAGGGCTTGCCCGCGTAGTGGATCAGCTTCCACTCGCGGGTCCGCAGGCATCGCTTGTCCACCGCCTCGGCGTATACCGCCTCTCTAGGCTCGAACTGGTCGGCGTCCCCCGTTGCCAGTTGCGACAGGTTCCGGCCCTGCACCCATTCCGGCACCTCCAGGCCCGCAAGCCTGCAGATGGTGGGGAAGAGGTCCACGGACTCGGTCAGCTCTGCCGAGCAGACGCCCCGCTGTCCCTCACCCGGCACGTGGATCAGGAACGGCACCTGCAGCATACAGTCCAGCAGGAACGGCGCCTTGCACGGGATGCCGTGGTCGCCGACGAACTCCCCGTGGTCGCTCGTGAACACGATGATCGTGTCGTCGGCCAGCCCCTGCTGCCTGAGAGTCTCCAAGACAAGGCCAACCTGCCAGTCGATCTGAGATACCATGCCGTAGTAAGCCGCCTTCATCTGGCGGAACGTCTGCTCGGAGGCGTCTGCAAAGGGATAGAACTTGTGGTTCTCCGCCTGGAAGTAGAGCCTGTATTCGACGGGCTTCTTATCCAGATCGTCCTCTGCGCGCTCGAACGGCGGGACATCGTCCGGGCCGTACATCGTGGCGAACCGCCCGGAAGGCACGTATGGATGGTGCGGCCCGTAGAAACCGAGCCAGAGAAAGAACGGCTTGTCTGCATCTACCCGCCCCAGGTACTCCCGGGTCTTCATGCCCACGTAGGCGTCCAGGTGGCAGTCCTCCGGCTGATCCGGCTGTGGCACCGCGCCAAGCCGCTCCCGGAACCGCGGCAGCGCAAAGCCCGTCCTGTACTCGAACCCCCGGGACCTGACGTACTCGATGAAGGGATTGTCGGCGTCCATGTTGCGGATCGACGATGCTTCGCGGTGATCGATCGCCTCGTGGAAGCGCCTCTGGTCGAGATGGTACTTGCCGATGCACGCGGTCGTGTAGTCATGTTCCTTGAAGTGCTCGAGCAGCGTGACCTCATTCTCGCTCAGGTCGTTGAAGTTCCATCGGACGCCGTGGTTACAGGGGTAGCGTCCGGTCATCATCGAAGCGCGCGACGGATGGCAGACCGGATTCTGCGCGAAGTGCTGCGAGAAACTGACTGACCGCGACGCCAGCTCGTCTATGGCCGGCGTCTGCATCACGGGGTCGCCGGTGAAGGATAGCTTGTCGTAGCGAAGGTGATCTGTCGTGATGAACAGGATGTTCGGTTGGACGGCCATGGGGGGCCTCCTCCAGGGCATGGAAACAGGGATGACCCGGTTACTCTAACGCGAGTGCCACGTCGCTTCAATCGAGCTCTCCCCCCCAGATGTCCGGTGGGAGCGCCACGCCCGGCCAACGGTGGCGGGGCGGACGTGAATGACATATGCTCCCGCCACGGACGCCGGGCTGCTGACGTATCGCGACCTGGATGAGCAGGTGAGTCTGACGGAATGGGCGGCGGACCAACTCATCGAAAGCCGCAGAGGGAAAGACATGCAGCACTCCCGGTATGTGTTCTTCCAACTTGCCGAGGTGGCCGTGCCCAGGGAGCTGCTTGCTGCCATTCTGGCCCGTATCCAGCGTCTTACGGCGGTGCCCACCTGACGCGAAGTGAGGGGGGGACACCAGATCCCTGGCGAAACGAAGCTTCCTGCAGGGCAAGTACGGCTCGGGTTGCATCAGGCGGCGGTTGCAGCCCGCTCTCAGTCCTCGCCGGTCCCACACGGACGGCTGCGGCGGTCCCAAGAACGCGTTTTTCGAGCGTTGACAATGCCTGCGACGCTCCGTAGAGTAGGAGTCACAGCCAGAACGCAGAGCAGCTCCTGTCAAATGGGAAATGTCGGGTGAATCCGGACGTCATCATCAGGGACGAGACGGAAGGCGATGTCACTGCGATAACCGAGGTGACAATTGCCGCGTTCAAGGCCCTGGAGATCAGCAATCAGACGGAGCATTTCATTATCCAGGAACTACGTGCCGCCGGGGCCCTCACGGTATCGCTGGTTGCAGAGCTGGATGGCCGCGTCGTAGGACACGTCGCGTTCTCTCCCGTGACCATTTCGGACGGCACACTGGATTGGTACGGACTCGGGCCCGTCTCGGTGTTACCGGAGCACCAGCGGAAGGGCATTGGCAAAGCCCTGATAAGGGAAGGGCTGTCACGGCTGAAGGAGCTGAGCGCGCGAGGATGCTGCCTTGTGGGGCATCCGGACTACTACAGACGGCTCGGGTTCAAGAACATGCCGGGCCTGGTGTACGAAGGAGTGCCACAGGACGTCTTCCTGGCTCTGTCGTTCGATGGGTGCCCCCCGGAGGGCCACGTCACGTTCCACGAGGCCTTCAATGCAGATGGCCCGCCACAGGGCCAGACGACCCATCCCAGTTGAAGACCTGCCTCTCAGCAGCTGAGGCCCTGCGGTATTCCCTCATGCGGGCCCTGTCGATGAGCCTGCCGTAGGCCGCCACGACGTGAAACGGGTCGCGGACGATGCTGGCCTTGCCCCCTTCCCGGTTCTTGTTCCAGTTGCTATGAGGGAATCGGTTGGGGGTGTAAAGCTGGCTGATCTGGAACGATGCGCCGCCGTCAACCGCGATCGCGCGGGACGACATGGCCAGTCACGCCCTGTGGCAGCACAACAGGAGAGGTGAGAATGAAACGGGATTCGTTCATAGGTGGCCTCCGGCAGGAGGATGTGCTGGTCTTCGTGGGTGCGCACCCGGACGATGAGACGCTGGCCGGCCCACTGCTGGCCTACTGCGCCGACCGCTGCCGGGAGCTGGTGGTCGTGTCGCTGACCAAGGGCGAATCCGGATGGAACCTGGGCAAGGAGGACCTGACGCAGACCCTCGCCCAGGTGCGGGCGAAGGAGTTCGACTCGGCCGTCCGCACGCTGGGCGGCACGGCCGTGACCTTCGACTACGTGAACGGCAGGTCGCGGGCCCACCCGCAGGGCCTGGCCGTGCTCGAACTGAAGGATGCGGGCCACCGGCGCTGGACGGCCCCGGGGGGCCGCGATACAACGGCCGAGGCGATCTACGAGCGGTGGACGGAAGAGGACGGGGACCCGGCGGTGAAGCTAGCCGACTTCCTGCGCGAGAGGAAGGCCAGCCTCGTCATCGCCCTCGAGCCGGAGAAGGGAGTTACCAACCACCTGGAGCACGTCGCCGCCACTCGGGCGGTAATCGCCGCCGTGGGACAGTGCAACCGGCAGGGCGGGCCGAAGCTCTGTCTCCACTACGTCGTAGGGGCGTCCGATGCGCCCGAAGCTGCGGAACGCATCGCAACCAGCGACCTGAGCGCGGCCGGGGGTAGGGATTACGGCAGGATCGCTCAGAAAGCCAAGGCGTTCTACGTCAGCCAGTTCCTCTTCGACCCGGCCGGTGAGCCCGGCGGCGAGCGGAGGACGGAGCAGTGCCTCCTGCGGGCGACGGACGTCGAGTAGGCGGCAACGGCGGGGGGAAGCCATCAGCGTGGGGCCGATCGTGTTCCTGCAGGTCCGCAACGTCCACCGCCGCAACCGGTTCCGGGACCGTACTGACTTGGGGTCCTTTCCTTAACCCTCGTCTACGCCAGCGGACCCCGGCGCAAACACCATCGCCACAAACCCGCAACCGGGCACGCTGCCATCAAGCGCGCGGACCTCGGCGAGCTCCTCGTCAGGCGCCGTCGGAAGCGTGCTGGCTGCCCCCATCAGGCGCAAGCCTGCAACACTCGCCATGTCCACTGCTTCACGGGCCGTGTAGAACCGCGCAACGGAGTAGAAGGGGTGGCCCTCTTTGCTCTTGCGCATGTACTGCTTGCCCCACGCGCTGTCGGCCGGCACGAAGCCGACGAGCAGCCGGCCGTCGGGCTGGAGCACGCGCGCGAACTCCCGCATCGCCCGCTCAGGATCATCCAGGAAGCAGAGCGTGACAACCAGGAGGATGCCGTTCAGTTCGTTGTCTCCGTAAGGCAGGTCCTCGGCAACGCCCCGGACCGTTCCTATCCCGCGTGCGGTGGCCATCTGCAACAGGGGCAGAGACGGATCGACCCCTTCCGGGACGCGAAGCGCCCGCGCGAAACGGCCGCTGCCGACGCCTACCTCGACCCACCCGGAACGGTCCGCCGGCATCAAGCGCTCCAGGCATTCCACTTCGGCACGGAACAAGGCCGCGCCCCGCGCGGAATCGAACCAGGCGTCGTAATGGTGGGCCAGCCTATCGAACACCGTCGGAGTCATCTCGTTGCTTCGCTTTCCGTTCTCGAATGCCGTGCTTCACTCGCTCCCCATGGAAGGAAGGGGCAAGTGCGCGCTCCCGGTTGGCCGCCAGCACGCTTCACTCCCTCACGAGGTAGTACGTCCGGTGACCGCGCTTCTCGGAGTCGAGGCGATTCTCCGCGAGGAACTGCTCGACGTATTTCACGACTTCGTTCCGGTGCATTCCCAGGCCTGAGGCGATGTCCTCTGTCGTGCAGGGGCGTCGCCGAAGGAGCGCCATTACATCCTCTCCCCGCGCGGCAAAAGCCGGCTGCTCGTGGACGTGTTGGTAGTCGGCCACCACCTCCGCGTTCTCTGCAATCAAGGGGGCCAGGCGGGCCATCTCCTCCGGTCGCACGGGAAAGGCGAACTCCTCCGCAGGCGGCCGGCTCACCGTGTTTAGTTGCACCCTGTCCGGCCCAATGCGTCGCACCACCCGACCTATGGCTTCTGCCTCCGCCCGGACGCCGGTTACGCCCCCGAGCAGGAAGACCTCGAGCCAGTACTGGCCGCCGTATTCCTGCCGGAATGCAACCAGCCCCTCAACCATCCGGTCGAACGACAGTCCCGGGGCCGGGCGGTTCACGTACTGGAACATGCGCGCATTGCCGGCATCGAGGGAAGGTATCACCAGGTCAGCCCGCTGCAGATCGTCCCGTAGAGCTTTTTGCCACAGGAGCGAACCGTTCGTCAGGACGGCAACCGGAATGTCGGTCATGTTCTTGATGCTTGCGATCAGTTCGCTAATGCGGGAGAACAAGGCGGGCTCGCCCGAGCCGGACAGCGTGATGTAGTCGGGCTGGGAGGCCAGTTTAGGCTTGACCTGCTCGAGCACCGCGTCCAAGGGCACCCATTCCTTCCTTTCGGTGGTCTTCACCGTCGTGCGGCCCAACTGGCAGTAGACGCAGTCGTAGCTGCACGTCTTGAACGGCACGAGGTCAATGCCGAGCGACCGACCAAGCCGTCGTGAGGGCACCGGTCCGAACACAAGAGATTCTGCTTCGCCCATAGTCCGGCTTCTTCCAGGAGTCGTAGAGACTCGTTATCGCACCGGCTCTGCCGCCTGCGCAGGCGGAGCAGTCCCGGTGTCACCAGAGGCACCGCTGCAAGGCAAGATCACACCGGGCAAACGTTGCACGCTTTCACGATGAGCACGCAGCCGCCCTCAGACGCGGCGCTATCGTAGGCCAGGCGCAGTGCCTCGAAGACCGTCTGGCTTTCTCCCGCCACGATGGAGCTCATGTCGCCGACTTCGACCTGGCACCCGTGCTCCCTGAGCGCCTTAATGAACGCCTTCACCCCCGGTTCGAGTTCCTTCTGTCCCAGGGGATAAAGGCTGACTTCAGCTTCGACTTCCATAACCATTCCGCCTTTCTTCCTTCGCATCTGCTCCACGATCGGCGCGGTTGCGGCGCCGAAGGTCGCCCGCCGAGCCCTGGGGTCAGAAAGCATCGCCAATCGCTGACAGCCGCTCAATCGTCTGCTCGGCCACCTTCTTCTCCTTCATGAAGTAGCGCTGCATCCGCTCAATCAGTCCGCGTTTCTCCTCGGTCGTATCGAAGTGCTGCAGCAGCCGGCGCGTCCAGGCAAGGTTCGCCTCTATTTCCTTGGGTATCCTCTCGCTGTCGTGCCTGACGGCCTCTTCCGGGCAGACGTCGTGACAGCGCCCGCAGCGAATGCATTCCTCGTCATTGATGCAAGCGGTCTCGTCGATCATGGAGATCGCACTCACCGGACATTCTTCCACGCAGACGCCGCAGCCGACGCACACCTCTTCATTCACCCAGGGCATTCGCTTTGCTCCTTTGCTGGTTGAGAGTTCATCACGATTCCCGTTCGCCGCCGAGTCGCTTGCGGGCGCGCACAAGCAGGTAGTCAAATACCTTATGACAACTGACCTCCTCGAAACCACGCTGCGGCAGCACCTGCCGCCATTCCTGCCGTGAGATGGCCAGGAAGCTATGCCATCCGTGATGCATGAAACCTTCCAGGCCGACCAGGAAGTCCATGCACAGGAAGGCTCCGCCCGGCTTCAGCAGCCGATGGACCGCCTCCAGACACCGCCCCTGGTCCTTCATGCAGTGCATGGCCTGGCTGGTAACCACATAGTCGAAGCCCTCGTGCGTCCCCACGAGGTCAGCAACGGAGACCTCTCGGAACTCGACATCTCCGCCACGTGACTTCGCCTTCTCGATGGCTGACCTGATGCTGTCCTTGGAGTAGTCGAAGTCGCCCGAATCTATCCCCAGTACGCGATAGCCCTCATCGGCGGCTTTGAGGGCCAGGAACCCTTCCCCGGTGCCGACATCCAGGACGGTCTCCCCCCTTACAGCGGGGCCCATGAGCTTCAGCAGCTTTCGGGCAGCCTTTTCCTTGCCGTTCGACTTCGCCTCCTTCTGTTCCTCGTAGCTGGCGAGTCGGTCTTGGCCTGGAGCTGTGAGGCGCCATTTGCGCTCGTCCCGCTGGATCAGCCCGCGTCTTGCCAGTTGACCCAGTGAGAGGTTGACATCACGCTCTCCGACCACAAGCTGCCCTGAAGGCCGGTACTCACGGTTCCCGGCGCTTTTCTCTTCGATAGCCGGGCGCATTTCCTGCGCTGACATGTCCCCGTCCTTCAAGAGGACCAGGACGTAGTAACGGAGGAACTCCCTGATGTTCGGTCCCTCCCGCGGTTTCGCAGCGCTGGGGTGCGTCTCCTCTCCTGCTGCCGGCCTGCCGGCTGACTCCCTTTGCACGTTCGCACTCATGGCCCTATTCCACCGCCCGCAAAAGCAGTCTCCGCAGCCGGTCCAGGGGAATGTCAACGGGGTCGATTGCGATCTTCATCCAGTCGGAGAAGGCGAGGATCTCTTCGGGGCTCTCCTGCGAGTACCGCTCAAAGAACCCGATTCCGTCCAGAAGGACGGCCCTGTCGTTCTGCGGGAACGTCTCGTTCGCCTTGCCCGGGTCCCAGTCCCGGAAGATGTAGCGCCAGTGCTTCATCCAGCCGGGCGTGAGCCAGTAGACCTTCTGCCCATCCGCGATTCGCTCCCGCTCCTGGGCATCAGCCAACATGTCCACGCAGTTCAGGGCGTCCACTCGCGCAATCGACGCTCCTTGCTCGCGGAGCAGGGCGTCGACGTCCCGCGAAGGGTTGCTGTAGTCCACGAAGCACCTGGAGCCGTAGAACACGATGGTTTCGTCCGCCGCCTCCCGGGCTTTGCCCAGTTGCCTGGTGAGTTGCTCCTCAAGCTCCTTGGGCGCTTCGTGCAGGCCAGGCGCAGTGAAAAACACACGCTCTGCATCTAGGAATCCCTCCCGCTGCAAAGCACGAAGCTCTTCGCGGAGAGTCCCACAGGAGACAACGGCGTGGCGGGCGAAGGACGCTTCAGCACTCAAGGCGGCCACCTTTCTGCGAGCGGGGCAGGGGATCAAGCCGCACGGAAAGTTCTAGGGCTTGAATTATGTTCTACGGCCAGTATAATATCTCATAGGCATAACTTCAACCGCTGGAGAACCCGCTCATGGCCGAGCAGCTCAGCGCGACGCTGGAAGACTATCTGGAGACCATCTTCCGCATCGAACAGGAGAAACGGTTCGCCCGCGTCCGTGACATCTCTGCTGCGCTCGACGTGGCCAAGTCCGCCGTAACGACTGCGTTGCAGAGCCTCTCCGGGAAGGGACTGGTCAACTACGAGCCGTACGAGCCGGTCACGCTTTCGCCAGAAGGGCGCGAGAGGGCGGAACGGATCGCCCTGCGCCACCGGGTCATTGAGGACTTCCTGAGGAATGTTCTTGGGCTGGACGCGGAACGGGCCAGCTCCCTTGCCTGCGGCATGGAGCACGGCATAGACAGGGACGCGCTGGATCGCTTCGTTTGTTTCCTGGCCTTCGTTGGAACGCCCCGCGAGCGAGGAGAAAGCTGGCTGGAAGAGTTTCGGCGGTTCATCCGGGAGGGAACGGCCGAGAGGACGTGCGAGGAGTGCATGCAGCAGTACCTGGG
>CAYUDW010000054.1:13904-18374 GCA_964442595.1 uncultured candidatus Brocadiaceae bacterium | reverse complement strand
CCGGCGTATCGGCTCAGGCGTGCGTGGCCGTCGTGGGGGCCGATCGGGCAGAGGAGGGAGCGAGTGAATCGCTGGCGAACTATCTTCATCCTGGGGTGTCTTGGCGCGGGCCTGCTGGCCTCGCCGCCGGTGTATGCCCAGATGATGCCGGGCATGGAATCCGGCGCCAAGGAGGAAGCCCGGGCCGAGCCCGCATCGTCCGGCTCGGCCTCGAAGCCCCAGACAGCTGAGGAGAAGAAAGAGGCCCTGCAGCGCGTGCTCGATGAGGAGCAGCCCGCCCTGCACAGAACGCTGTACCTGAAGTACCTGAGCGAGTACTCCCCCTACCGCGGTGTGGTGCTGGCGGTCATCACGCTCCTGGTCCTCGTGGTGGTGCGGAAGTACACCACGCGGATGCTGCGGCGGTACGCGCATCCGCGGATCCAGAAGCCCGAGAACCTGGACCGGTTCCTCAAGACGTGGAACGGCGTCTGGAAGGTCGTCATCGCCGTCTTCGTGTTGGTGGCGCTTTCGGGCTCGCTGAAGCTGCTGGGATTGTCGGCGGCCTTCCTGGGAATGATGCTGGGGTGGTCGCTCCAGGCGCCCGTCACCGGCCTGGCGGCCTGGCTCATGATCCTCCTGAAGCGCCCGTTTCGCATCGGGGACCGCGTCATTATTGCCGGCATCATGGGCGACGTATGCGACATCACCTTGACTCACGTGATCATGAACCAGGTCGGCGGCACCATCGGCGGGGAAGAGCCTTCGGGCCGCGCCGTGCTGATCCCCAACGCCATACTGTTCGGCCAGGTCATCATGAACTACACGCTCCAGGAGCAATACATGTTGGACGAGGTGCCCGTTCGCCTGACGTTCGACTCCGACTGGGAGTTGGCCAAGAACCTGATGTTGGACGCGGCGCGCGCAGTGACTGCGGACACGGTCAAGAGCACCGGACAGGAGCCCTTCATCCGGTGCGAGTTCTTCGATGCAGGCGTTGTGGTTCGCCTGCGCTACCAATGCATACCTTCACGGCGCCAGGAGATCTCGAGCCTCGTCACGGAGAAGGTGCTGGCGGGCTTCAGGGCCAACTACCCGAAGGTGAGGTTCTGCTACCCCCATTCGGTCGTACGCTACCAGTGGCAAGAGGAATAGAGCCCGCACCGTGGCGCTCAGTGCGGGAGAGGGCCCGTTGACGGAAGGGACGCCAACTCATGGGTCAAGTGCTTGACGGCCTCCTGGACAAGATGATCGTCTACCTGGAGCCCGGTTCGGCCTATCGGAACGTCATCGTGGCCCTGGCCACGCTGGTCATTCTGATGTACGTGCATCGGCTCACGCGCAGGAAGCTCGCCGTCTACATTCAGAGACAGGCACACAAGCCGGAGAACGCGCAGAGGTTCCTCCGCGCCTATGACTTCGTCTGGAAGGGCCTCATCGGCATCACCGTGCTTGTAGCGGCCAGCGGCTCCTTTCGGCTGTTGGGGCTTACGGTCGCGCTTCTGGGGACGATGCTCGGCTGGTCCCTCCAGGTGCCCATCCGCGGGCTTGCAGCGTGGTTCATGGTCCTGCTGAAGCGCCCCTTCCGCATTGGCGACCGCATATCGGTGGCGGGTGTTACAGGGGATGTCCTGGACATCCAACTCAACCACGTGATCCTCAACCAGGTCGGCGGCACCGTCCAGGGCGAGGAGCGGTCCGGTCGGGGGATACTCGTCCCGACGGCGATGCTGTTCGGCGAGAACATCATCAACTACAACTACTTCGGTAGGGAGCACGCCGCCGTCGACACGCCGGTCTCGCGGTACATGCTGGACGAGGTACTGGTGCGTACCACCTTCGGGAGCGACCACGAACTGGCCAAGAAGCTGTGTGTCGACGCGGCGCGGCAGGCAGTCCGAGAGCTGGTAGGGCAGACCGATGGGGAACCGTTCACACGCGCGGAGTTCATGGCCTGGGGCGTGCTCATCCGAGTGCGCTACAAAACGCTGCCCGTCAGGCGCCAGGAAGTCTCCAGCCGGGTGACGGAACTGATATGGGAGTCGTTCGGTCGGAACAGCGATAGGGTGCGGTTCTGTTATCCGGGCAGCGTCGCGAGGGTCACCCGGTCGTCGACTCAGCCGCCGCCCCCGATGGAAGCGCAGGGCGCGCCCAACTGAGCCGGCCCTGCAAGGGGCGGCCGGGGCGGGGGCGCGTCCGGCTCTGGCAGGCAGGGATGCGAGATGCGCAACGCTTTGCGCAGGATCAGGATGTCTTCGGTGATCGCCGGGGTCCTGGCGTTCAACGGCTTCGTGAACCTGGCAACCGGCCTGGCGCCCGTCTTCCGGCTCTCCTTCTACGTGGCCGAGGTGCCGGAGTACCTGAGAATCACGCCCGCCCAACGCACGAGCGGGATGCTGTCCATGTTTCTGGGCATTCTGCTGATCGCGATCGGCAAGGGGCTGCACGAACGCCGCAGACGTTCCTGGTTCGCCGCCCTCGTCGTGCTGGTCGTTCTGATGGCCAACAACCTCTACAGGGCCACGACGCCGCACACCGCCTTCCTTTCCGGTGCCCTCCTCATCGCCCTGCTCGCATTTCGCAAGCACTTCAGCGTCCGCTCGGAAGCCCGGGCGGCCTACGCGCAGATCGTGGCCCTGGCCGGCGTCCTGTTCGCGCTGGCCTACGGCATCGTCGGCACGTACCTTCTGCGGGCGGAGTTCGCCGGCATCCAGACGTGGACGGATGCGGCGTACTTCACATTCGTGACATACAGCACGCTGGGTTACGGCGATATGCTGCCTCGGACCGACAACGCGAAGCTCTTCGCAGTGTCGATGGTCGTGATCGGCCTTAGCTCGTTCATCACGGCCTTCGGCGTGCTGCTCGGGCCGGCTCTCGAAAGACGCATGAAAGGAGTGCTGAGAATAGTGAGCAAGCTTCAGGGCTTCACCGACCACGTCATCATCTGCGGCTACAGCAACGTAGCCGAGAGCGCCATTGATGAGCTACAGGCAAGGGGCATACCCTACGTTGTCATTGACGACAGGGACGTCCTCGCGCTTTCCCTTCGAGGCAAGGGGCACGAGGTCCTCCAGGGCAATCCTGCCCGCAGGGAAGTCCTGGCCGCGGCCAACCTGGGCCAGGCCCGGGCCGTCATTGCCGCCTGCGACAGCGATTCGGACAACCTTCTGATCGCCGTCACGGCCGTACAGTGCCGGGAGAGTTCCAAAGGCAATCGCTTCCGCGTGATCGTGCGCGTGGAGGACGAGGAGAACGTGCGAAAGGCCGAACGGGTCGGCGCCGACGAGGTGATCTCGCCGTCGACGATGGCCGGGCGCCTCATGGCTGCCAGGGCGCTGGAGACGGACTGACGGGCGGCCGGCTCGCTCAGTCGGCCCGCTCGAGGGTTGCTGCTCTTGACGCCGCCGGAAAGGAGATGCGCAGATGGCCAGATTGCTCAGAGGGCGCGCACGCAAGCTGGGCCTGCCGCCGGGAACCCCCGTCCACGTGGGGGAGAGGAAGGCCGAGAAAGTCGTCATCACCGTCATTGACTACAACGAAACCGAGCTGGTCGAGCGCGAGCTGGAGTCGGTCCAGGAATGTTCCGTCTACAAGGCCAGGCCGACGGTAACCTGGATCAACGTGGACGGCCTGCACGACATCGGCGTCATCGAGAGCATCGGCGAGCAATTCGGCTTGCACCCGCTCATCCTCGAAGACATCGCTCATACGGCGCAACGACCAAAGATAGAGGACTACGAAGACCACCTCTTCGTTGTCCTCAAGATGCTGTCCTACCTTGAACCGGCCGGCGAGCTGGAGGCCGAGCAGGTCAGCATAGTCCTCAGCAACAACCTGGTCATTTCCTTCCAGGAACGGCAGGGAGACGTCTTCGACTCGGTCAGGGAGCGAATCCGCACGGCCAAGGGCCGCATACGCAAGATGGGGGCCGACTACCTCGTCTACTCGCTCATGGACGCCGTCGTGGACAATTACTTCGTCATCTGCGAGAAGATGGGCGAGAAGATAGAGCCCGTGCACGAAACGTTGGTGGGCGATCCGTCCCCCAAAGTGCTCCACAAGGTCCATCTGCTTAAGAGCGAGGTCCTGTCCCTGCGCAAGTCCGTATGGCCCCTGCGGGAGGTCATCAGCGGCCTGGAGAGGTCGGAGGTGCCCTTCTTCAAGAAGGAGACGCGCCTTTACCTGAGGGACGTCTACGACCACACCATCCAGGTCATCGACACCATAGAGACTTCCCGCGACATGATCGCCGGGATGGTCGACCTCTACCTGTCCAGCGTCAGCAACAAGATGAACGAAGTGATGAAGGTGCTGACCATCATCGCGACCATCTTTATCCCCCTCAGCTTCGTCGCCGGCCTCTACGGGATGAACTTCGACCGCATGCCGGAGCTCCACTGGGCGTGGGGGTACCCGGCGGCCCTCTTCGTCATGTTCTCCATTGCGGCGGGCATGTTGCTCTACTTCCGCCGAAAGGGCTGGCTCTAG
>CAYUDW010000054.1:9386-13804 GCA_964442595.1 uncultured candidatus Brocadiaceae bacterium | reverse complement strand
CTTCCGGTAGAGGCCGCGGAACTGGTGATAGGACAGGCCGAGTATGCCGGCCGCCTCTCTTTGGTTGTACTTCGACCTCTCGAGCGCGCCTTTCAGGAGACGTATCTCGAACTTGCGCACGGCCTCCTTGAACGGTTTGTCGCCGATGGGCTCCGACGGCAGCGGCTGCTGCGGCGCCGGCTGTTCCGTCGCGGACCGCGGCTCGAACGGGGCGTGAAAGGGATCGAACTCGATCCCCGCGATGAGGGCCGACTCGGAGCGATAGACGGCGCGCTCGACCACGTTCTTCAGTTCGCGCACATTGCCCGGCCAACCGTGGGCCTCCAGCCGGGAGACTGCCTCCGCGCTGAACTCGGGGACCTCGGTGCGCCCTAGCTCCAGGGCCATGCGTGCCGCGAACCGTGTGGCCAGCAGCAGGATGTCGCCCTCGCGCTCTCGCAGCGGCGGCACGAAGAGCACCTCAAAAGACAGCCTGTCGAGCAGGTCCTGCTTGAAGCTGCCGTCGCGGGCGAGCGCGGCCAGGTCCGCGTTCGTTGCGCCGATGATGCGGACGTCCACCTGAACGCTCTCGGCGCTGCCCACCCGCTCGAACGTGCCGTACTCGACGACGCGCAGGATCTTCTCCTGAACCTCGACGGGTATGTTCGCGATCTCGTCCAGGAAGAGCGTTCCCGCGTCGGCCGCCTCGAAGCGTCCGGCCCGGCGTTGACCGGCGCCCGTAAAGGCGCCCGCCTCGTGGCCGAACAGCTCCGACTCGATCAGCGTGGGCGCCAATGCGGCGCAGTTGAGCGCGACCAGTGGCTGGCGCCATCTCTCCGACAGGTAGTGCAGGCGCCGTGCAGCCAGCTCCTTGCCCGTGCCCCGCTCGCCGACGATGAGCAGGGGGCGGTCCACCTTCGCGGCGCGGGAGACGCGTTCCTGAAACGCCAGGAAGGCCTCCGATTCGCCGACGGCCTCCTCCACGCGCTCTGCGACCGTGCCAGACAGGTCAGGAGTGCTGTTTTGCATGGCCAATTCAGCTCAGGATCGGTTGAAGCCGCCTCAGTATAGCGAATCGCGCCACCGGGCGCAATGGCCAATCCCGGTGCCCTAACGGCTAGCTCCTTCTTTGGAAACGGCTTACGGGAAACCGCGTTCATCGGCATCCGGCTTGCTTAGGACCATGCCGAATAACGGACATCCCGTTCGCGTAAGGAGGTAGGAAGATGGGCATCTTTACCCGGTTGCGTGACATCATCAGCTCCAACATCAACGCCATGCTGGACAAGGCGGAGGATCCGGAGAAGCTCGTCAAGCTGATGATCCAGGAGATGGAGGACACGTTGGTCGAGATCAAGGCATCGTGCGCCGGCGCCATGGCGGCCCAGAAGAAGGTCGAACGCGCCGCACAGGAGGCCGGGTCCCGCGCCGACCAGTGGGAGGCGAAGGCGGAGCTGGCCGTCTCCAAGGGGCGCGACGACCTGGCCAGGGAGGCACTCCTGGAGAAGCGCCGCTACCGCGAGCGGGCCGAAGCGCTCGAGCGCGAGCTGGCCGAGTGCGAAGCACTGGTCGGCCAATACCAGGATGATATAATGCAGCTCGAAGACAAGCTCGCCGCCGCACGGGAGAAGCAGCGCCTCCTGGTGCAGCGGCACATCCATGCGCGCCGCAGGAAGCGCGCCGAGAAAGAGATCAGGCGCGTGGAGACCTCCGACGCACTGATCCGCTTCGAGCAGTTCGAGAACCGCATCGAGCGGATGGAGGCGGAGGCCGACCTGGTCAACTTCGGGCGCCGGTCGACGCTCGAGGAGGAGATCAAGCAGCTCGAGGGCGATGAGGAGATCGAGCAGGAGCTGCAGGCGCTGAAGGAGTCCGTCGGCAAGAAGGCGGATTGACACGGTCCGGTCCACGGGCGACCGCGGAGTGAGAGATGCTCAGGTTCCTGGCGAAACTGGTCCTTCTGTTCGCTGCGCTGTTCTTTGCACTGCTGCTGATGGTGGCAGGGCTCGGGATGGTTGGGGCTCTTGTCGTGCCGTTTCTGCGACATAACTTCCGTGTTGGTCTTCCGGCCGACGCCCAATTCGTGGTATACAGCGCGATTCCGCGCCTCTCGATGGTCGCAGGGCCCGTTGTGTTGCTGTGCTTCCTGTTCTGCCTGGTGCTGATTGCCTGGCGGGTGGCGGCGCGTGATAGGGCGGCGGATCGCGGCCAGTCGGAGGCCGGCGAGAGCCGCATGGTGCAGGAGATCTACCAGGGCCTGTCGCATCTGGAGGAGCGCGTCGAAGCCCTGGAGACGATACTGATGGCGCGCGCCGGGGAGGCGCCTGGACTGAGCAGCCGATTGAAATCAGGGAGGACCAGACTGTGAAGCTGGGTTTGGCGGAGATGACGATCCTGCTGGCGTTTGGCATCCCTCTGACCGCCATAATCGGGAGCCTTATGCTCGGCGCGCTCAGAATACTCAAGGGCACCCCCGGCAAGCGCACCAAGGAGCAGGAGGCCGAGGAGACCAAGATGGTCCAGGCCATCTACCATCAGTTGTCGCAGATGGAGGATCGCATCGAAGCGCTCGAGACACTGCTCATAGATCGCGAGAGAAAGGAAGGCAAGCAATGACTCGCTCACACTCCGGAAAGCGGCGCAGCGGACCCTATCGAGCGCGCAACGGCCTGATATTCGGCGTCTGCAAGGGGCTGGCCGAGTACTTCGACTTCTCGCTCTTCTGGCTCCGCTTCATCGCCGTCGTCGTCCTGATATGCACCGGCATTTGGCCCGTCGTGGGCATCTACCTGCTGGCGGCGCTGCTGATGAAGCCCGAGCCCGTCCTGCCGTTCCAGACCGAGGGCGAGGAGGAGTTCTACAACTCCCTCACGTCTTCCCGCCAGATGGCCGTTCACCGGCTGAAGCGCACGTTCGACCGGCTCGACCGCCGCATCCGCCGCATGGAGGACATGGTGACCGCCCGCGAGTACGACTGGGAACGGAGGCTGAACCAGTAGGCCCACCTGCGGCCCCCGCCTCTTGCTGGACTCGTTCCTGCCATCCCTGTATCATCACGCCTCGTCTCCGTCCGGTTTCGCCGCGTCGCGGCGGCTTCAGTGGATTCATCTCCTGACGAGGCACTCGACGGTGGAAACCGTTTTTGGCTTCCTGGCCATCCTGTTCTGGAGCACCACCATCGGCTTCTCGCGGGGCCTGACTGAGGCGCTGGGGCCCGTGACGGCGGGAGCTGCAATCTTCCTGATCAGCGGCGTGGTGGGGTGCGCGGGCCTGGTACTCGCAGGGGGCGGGGTCCGGAAGGTGTTCCTGCTCCCCCGTCCTTACTTGATCGGCTGCGGGGCTCTGTTCGTCATTTACGAGTTCTGCCTGTACCTGGCCATCGGCCTATCCGCGAGCCGCCAGCAGGTCATCGAGGTGGGCATCATCAACTACCTCTGGCCCGGGCTCACGCTGGCGTTCTCGATCCCCATACTGAAGAAGCGGGCCCGGCCGTGGCTCGTGCCCGGGATGCTGGTGGCCTTCGCGGGCGTCTTCCTTGCCATGGCCCAGGGCGAGTCCTTCTCCTGGGCGTCGTTCCTGGCGAGGGACCGCGGCAGCCTGGTTCCCTACCTGCTGGCGTTCGTCGGCGCCATCTGCTGGGGCCTTTACTCGAACTTCAGCCGCAGGTGGGCCGCGAACGCGCGGGGCGTGGGCGTGCCTCTCTTCCTTCTGGCGACGGGCGTGTTGATGGCCCTGGTGCGCATGGGATTCCGCGAGTCCTCGCAGTGGGATCGGGGGACCGTGGCCGTGCTCATATACGTCGCGGTGGTGCCGGGCCTGCTGGCTTACGTCTTCTGGGACCTGGCCATGCGCAGGGGCAGGATGATCCTGGTCGCCTCCTTCTCCTACTTGACCCCGCTGCTCTCGACGCTGGTCAGTTGCCTGTACCTGCGGGTCTGGCCGGGCCGCGGGCTGTGGGTGGCTTGCGTCCTGGTCATAGGGGGAGCTCTGATCTGCAAGCTCTCGGTCGAGGAAGGGGAGCAGCGTGCGGCGCCCTCGCCTTCGCGCTGAGGCGCCGGGGGCGCTCAGCCCTGTTGCGACTTCGGCCGGCACAGGCTGAAAACGTGGCTCTTGACGAGGCGCCGATACTGCCGTAGAGTCCGGTGCTTCTTTGCGGACTGCCCGGGCGTGAAAGGCCATCGAGAGAATGGCGAAGAACCGGAAAAAGGACGACGCGCCGGCCCTCGAGAGAGTGAGCGGCATACGGGATGCGAAGGATCGCCGCGAGGTGATTGACGTCTTCGCACGTGCCTTCACCAATCCGGGCTGGATGGAACGGCATATGGATCGCGCGCTCTTCCGCGGCTCGATCTTCGACCCCGAGCACACGCGAGTTGCTGTCACGGACGGGCGGGTGGTCAGCGGGGTGACCATGGCGCCGCGCATGATCCGCTTTGGGG
>CAYUDW010000054.1:0-9286 GCA_964442595.1 uncultured candidatus Brocadiaceae bacterium | reverse complement strand
GCGCACGTGTGCGGCCGTCAGGGACGCCGACCTCTGGCACTGGCTGACCGGACCCGGCGGGAGGACCTGGCTCTTCCGCAAGCCGAGGCTCATCCTGGACGCGAAGGGCAAGCTTCACGGCTACGTGACCGAAGGCCAGCACGGCGCAACTGGCTTCGGGGAGCTGGTCGTGCGCCAGAAGGAGGAGAGCTGCCGAGTGGCACTCGGTGTCCTGGTCAAGCTCGCCCGCAAGCACGAGGCCCGCGAACTGAAGCTGCCGTTGCCCTGGGATGACGCGCTTGCCGTCTTCATCCGCCACAACGTCCCCGCCGAGTGGCACCAGTGGAGCGGGGCGACCGGCGGAGCGCTCATGGCCGTCGTGGACTTCCCCGTCCTGATGAAAAGGCTCGAACCCACGTTCGCCGCCCGCTGGCAGGAGGCATGCTCCGCGCTGCCGCCGGTCGCGTTCACAATCTCAACCGAGATCGGGCGCGTCGGCATCGCTCTGCACGGAGACGACATGCGCATCACGGAGCCGGTCAGGTCGCCGCAGGTCCGCATCCCGCGACGGTGGCTGTCCGGGCTGTTGACGGGATACCATCCCGTAAGCCACATCGTGCAGCGCAAGGGCGCGTCCGTGCCGACGAAGCTAAGGCCCTACATGGACATCCTGTTCCCGCCCGGCTGTCCGTTCGTCTATCAGGGAGACAACTACTGACCTTGTCCGCCCCGTGCGAACAGGGGCGCCGATTGTCCGGGCCTCAGGCGGGCCGCCACGCGTGATACGAACGTCACACGGCCGTGACGTCCGCGTGATCCGCCCCGTGTAGGCTTGGGTTCGCATCGGGGCGCCCGCTTCGTCGCGATCGTTTGCTCCGGCGCGGGCGGGCCCGGCGTAGCATTAGACGTGTCGCGGGACGGGAGTGAACCCATCATGTTGAGGCTGACTGACCTGCGCAAGACGTTCGGCCGGGTGGTCGCGGTGGACGGCCTATCTTTCGAGGTCGGTCGTGGGGAGATACTCGGGCTGCTGGGCCCAAACGGCGCCGGCAAGACGACCACCGTGAACCTGGCCATCGGCCTGCTGGAGCCCGACAGCGGATCGGTCGAGCTGGACGGCGGCGGCCGTCCCTCCGACCTGGCGACCCGTCGCCGCATGGGCATCGCTCCGCAGACGCTCGCCCTCTACGAGGACATGGCCGGCGAGGCCAATCTGCGCTTCTTCGCTCGCATGTACGGCCTGTCCGGCAACCGCCTGGCCGAGCGCGTGGCGGAGGTGCTCGACATGGTCGGCCTGACCGAGAGGCGAGGCGACCGCGTGTCCACCTACAGCGGCGGCATGAAGCGCCGGCTGAACCTGGCGGCGGCCCTGGTGCATGACCCCGATCTGCTCCTTCTGGACGAGCCCACGGTCGGCGTGGACCCCCAGTCGCGGAGCGCCATCCTGGATCGCATCCGCGACCTGGCCCGGTTGGGCAAGACAGCGGTCTACTGCACGCACTACATGGAAGAGGCCCAGCGCATCTGCGACCGCGTGGCAATCCTGGATCGCGGCCGCCTGCTGGCCCTGGACGCCGTGGACAACCTGATAGCCGCCCATGGCGGCAAGAGCGTCGTCCACGCCGTCTTCGCCGACAGGGAGCTGCGCGTGGACACCGACGAGCCGCTGGCCGAACTCAGGCGGCTGGAGTCGGAAGGGGACCTGATCCGGTTCAGCCTGGACCGACCCGACCTGGAATCGGTCTTCCTGGCACTGACCGGGCGCCACCTGAGGGACTGATGAAGACCATCTGGTTCATCGCCGTCAAGGACATTCGCCTGCTCCTGCTGGACAAGGCCGCCGCCTTCTTCGCCATTTGCTGGCCGGTCATGATTGCGGTGCTGTTCGGGATCATCTTCTCCGGCGGCGGGTCGGAAAGCTGGAGCATGCACGTGGCCGTCGTGGACGAGGATCAGACGCCGGGCTCCCGCGCGTTCATCCAGGATCTGGCGGAGTCGGAGGAGCTGACGGTCACCGAGACCGGGCGCGCTGAGGCCACGGAGAACGTGCGCCGGGGCAAATGGACCGCCTACCTCGTGCTGCCGCCGGGCTTCGGGGAAACGCGTGAGAACCCTTTTCGTGGCGGCGGTGCGCAAATGGAGATCGGGATCGACCCGTCGCGCAAGGCCGAAGCCGGCATGCTTCAGGGCGTGCTGATGAAGCACATGTTCAGCTCCTTCGAAGACCTCTGGACGGACCCGGACCGCATGAGCAGCCAGATGGCCAAGGCCCGCCAGCAGGTGGAACAGGCCGGGGACATGGACCCCGTCGCGCAGGCCCTTCTGGCGCAGTTCCTCAACGCGGCCGAGCAGCTTTACGCAGAAATGCCCGAGGGCGGTGCCTTTGACATGGCGGAATGGCAGCCGTTCGACGTCGAGACTACTGACGTGGTCCGCCAGCAGGAAGGCCCCAGGTCGTCCTTCGAAGTCACGTTCCCTCAAGGTCTGGCCTGGGGATTCATCTGCTGTGCCGCGATGTTCGGGATATCGCTTGTGGGAGAGCGCATGAAGGGAACGCTCCGGCGCCTGCAAGCGGCCCCCCTCAGCCGGGCGCACATATTGGGCGGCAAGGCGCTGGCTTGCTTCCTGACCATGTGCCTGGTATCGGCCCTCATCCTGGGCATCGGCATTGTGGCCTTCGGCATCCGGGCCGATTCCTACCTGGTGCTCGTCCTGGCCGTCGTCTCGACCGCCGTGTGCTTTGTGGGCGTCATGATGGGCGTCTCCGTGCTGGGGCGCACGGAGCAATCCGCCAATGCGTTTGCGTGGCCCATCTTCATGATCATGGCCATGACAGGGGGCGGCATGCTGCCTCTGGCCATGATGCCGGGCTGGCTGCGGGCGGCCAGCACCTTCAGCCCGCTCAAGTGGGGGGTGCTGGCCCTGGAAGGGGCGATCTGGCGCGGATTCTCCGTGCAGGAGGCGCTCCTGCCATGCGCTATCCTGGTCGGGGTGGGGATCCTCTGCTTTGGCGTCGGCGTGCGGCTCTTCCGCTGGGAGCAGCAGGGGTGAGGGCCGTCCAGGAGCGGCTGGCAGAAACCTTGCGCCTTGCTCAGTTACCCCCGTTGGCTGGCTGCTCGGGCTTGGGGGCCCCGGTGCCCTCCAGTTCCGCGACGGACACCTTGTCGATCCAGAACGTGCCTTCCCCCGCCGCGCTGAAATGGAAGGTCAGCTTCATCTCCGAATCGCGCCTCGTTTTGCCCGAGGACACGACGTAGGTCGCCGGCTCGGTGCCGAGGCGGACTGCTTGGGTGTGAAGGACCTCGTTGTCCGGCGGGGGCACCTGAAATCCCACGCGGATCTCCGCCTTCCGGTCGGCGACGGCGTGGAAGGTGGCGGCGTAGTCCCTGCCTGCCTTCACGGCGAAGATCTGCATGAGCTGCACGTGCCAGCTCGTGTCCGTGGACCTGGTCACTTCGACCCTCGCGCAGTTGCCCTCACCGAGCCTCGGCGTGGGGTCGATGGAGAGCTCGGCGACGGCGCCGTCATGCACGCGCAGTTCCCAGCCCGTCGGGCCGGCCGAGAAGTCCCCGTTGCGGAATCCCTCGGGCTCGCTTTCCAGCCAGGAGAGTTCCTCCGGCGTCAACTCCTGGACCGCGACGCGGTCCACCCAGAACGTGCGCCCGTCGGCGTTGCCGAACCAGAAGGCCACCCGCATCAATCCGTCTGCCGGAACGGGCGGTGTGATGAAGGCGTAGCGCCGGGCCGAGGCGTCAGCCCCGACCGTTGCGAGCTGGAGGATTCGATAGGGCGGGTCCGCGCCCTGCACGCACACGTCGAAGGACGTCTTCGCGTCGGCGACTACGTCGAAGCTCAAGCGGTAACGCTTGCCGCCCGCGAGCCGAACTGCCGACTGCAGGCAGACCTGCCATGTGGTGAACGGCGCGCGGTGCACCGTCACCTTTGCCGCGTCGCCGCCCCCGGGCTTGTCTGAAGTGTCAATCTCGAAGGCCGCGACTGCGTCGGCCCCAGTGACGAACTCCCATCCCTCGGTGCCGTCCGCGAAGTCACCGTTCGCGAGGATGCCTGACCGCGCGCCCCCTGAGGCCGATGCGGCGGCGCAGCCGAGACAAAGCAGAACCGCCGCCCATGCCGCCCACGCCCTGGTTGTTCCTGTTCGCATCCGTGGTCTCCTCGGCACTGGCGCGCGCCCTTAGCCGGCCGCCTCGATCCCCATCTCTTTCCGGAGCAGTTCACTGAGGCGCGCGACCGTCTCCCGATGCTCGGGCCGCAATGCCAGGCTGACGTTCTCCGCGGAATCGCTGTCGTGGTCGTAGAGCTCGCGCCCGCGGACCTGGCCCGTGTCGCGGTGGATCCATTCTGTGTAACGCCAGCGCCTGGTCCGCATCGAGTAGCCCATGACGCGCCCGCGCGGATACTGGCTGAAGGCCGCCTCGTCACCGGCCGCATCGGGGTCCTCCAAGAGGGACGCGAGGCTCTTCCCTTCCAGGTGATCGGGCAGCTCCAGGCCGCACAGGTCGGCCAGTGTGGGGTAGATGTCGACGTACTCGACCAGAGCATCGGACGTACGGCCGTTGCCCGCCATGCCGGGGGCGCTGAATATCATCGGCACGTGGACGGACGTCTCGAAGTTGCAGTGCTTGCACCAGAGGCCGTGCTCGCCCAGGTTCCAGCCGTGGTCGCCCCAGAGCACGATGACGGTGCTCTCGCGCAGGCCCAGGCGGTCGAGCTCGTCGAGCAAGCGACCGACCTGCGCGTCTATGTAGGTGGTGCAGGCGTAGTAACCGCGTATGAGATGGCGCGCCTGCCCGTTTGGCAGGGGGCCGGCCTGGGGCATGCCGTGATAGGCCCGCAGCTCGCCCCAGTTGTGCATGGCGATGTCGGGGCAGTCCTTCGGCTTGAACGGGTTATCCGCCAGGTCGACCGTGTCCGCCGGGTACATGTCCCAGTACTTCTTCGGCGCGATGAAGGGCAGGTGCGGTTTGTAGAAGCCCACGGCCAGGAAGAAAGGGTCGTCGCTCAGCGATTCCATCATCTCGATCGCCTTGTCGGCCATCTTGCCGTCGGGGTAATCGCTGTCCGCCACGTCTGCGGCCTCGGTGGGCGAGCCGCGGTCACTGGACATCTTGCCTGCGGACATGCGCCTGTAGTACTCGTCCAGCGTGCGGTTCTCCTCCAGCATGTAAGCGGGCCCGGGCGGATGCCACGGCTCCTCGCTCCAGCCCTGCAGGTCGTCCCTCCAGTGGTGGTAGATCTTGCCCAGGCTGACCGTGGTGTAGCCGCTCTTCTTGAAGTGCTCAGGCAGCGTCAGCACATCCGGCATGACCTGGCGCACGGGATGGTGCAGGTCGTAGATCGTGGTGGTGTCGGGCCGCATGCCGGTCAGCAGGCTGGCCCGCGACGGCGCGCAGACTGCTTGCTGGCAGTAAGCGTAGGAGAAAGCCACGCCTTCGGCCGCCAGCCGATCGATGTGGGGCGAGATCATGCGCGCGTGGCCGTAGCACGCCAACTGCGGCCGCAGATCGTCAACGGCGATGAACAGGACGTTCATCCTTCGCCGACGCGGGGGTGCAAAGGCAAGTTGCGGCAGGCTCATCGCGGCCACGCCCGCCCCCACGGCCCTCAAGAACCCCCTTCGGTCCATTCGGCTTGCCATGCTTGCTCCCGCTGCATTGACTGGCCGACGCGAAACGTCGCTCATTGCTCGACCGCCCTGGCTGTCCGCCCCTTCAGGCGCGGGGATCAGCCCCGGCTCCCGCCGTTTGCGGTGCGCTGTAGGGGCCGCAGTTGCACAGGTAGTCGTCCGGATGCTGCCGGTGCCGCGCGAAATCGTCGGCGAAGTGCTCCCACAAGTCCCGCTTCTCGCGGCAGAACGCGTAGGGCGTCTGCGGGCTGACGCGCTCCAACTCCGAGATGACAAACTGGTAGACCATCGTGCGGCAGTCGTCCGGCACCTCACAGCCCGGGGCGCAAGGCTGGCCCTGCGCATCCTTCATGGCCCGAACGAACTCCTCGTCCAGAAGCGACATGTCGAAGATGCGGCGCATCGCCTCGCAGTCGGAGAAGCGGATGGTCTCGATGGTGATGACGTCGGGGGCAGTCTTGCTGAACAGGAGCTCGATCATCTCCCGGTTCTCCTCGCGCCAGCCCTTCACCGGGATGATGGGGGAGAAGCGGACGCGGACGGGATAGCCGGCCTCCTGGCACTTGCGGATGGCCTCGATGCGGGACTCCATCGGGGCTGCGCGCCACTCGAACTCCGCGCTCTGGGTACACGCGCTCAGGCTCCAGCAGCAGACGGTATGTCCGCGGTGGTCGTAGTCCAGCAGGAAGTCCACGTGGTCGCTCTTGCCCACGTAGAGCTCGAGGGCCTGGCCGGACCGGTGCGCGAAGTACTCGATCAGCAGCTTCGCGCCGCCGTATTCCGGCTCGAAGCATACGGTGTCGGTCCCGTTGTCATACTGGAAGAGCGTTTGATCGGGGCACTGCTCCAGCCACCCGTCCAGCCGGCTGACGAACTCCTCCAGGTTCATCATGATGTTGACGAGCCAGCCCAGGCTGCAGTACGCGCAGCGAAAGTGGCATCCGCTGATGGTGTGCAACTGCCAGGCGGGCTGGCAGACCAGGCCCGTCTCGCGGCGGTACTGCGGCGAGCCGGACGGCCGCCAGTGGAACATGTCGTAACCGTTCAGCATGCGCGGCTTCAGCGCGGGGAAGGCGTCGGTGCGGCGCTGCTGCTCCTCCCTGCCGTCGTCGAAACGGCCACGGTTGAGGACGACAACGGGCTTGATCTCGCGCCGCATGCCGTGGTTGCCGTGCCCCGGCAGCTCATGCTCGATGATGTGGTTGAGCTCCTCGTCCGTGACGTGGCGGACGTCGTCGCACGGGATGCCGGACAGAAGCCGCTCCATGCGGGCACACGCCAAGTCGTCGTCCTCGACTCCGTCAACGATCAATACGCTGGCGGCGGGCAAAGGCAACATTCGCCATCTCTCCCCTGGCGCTTTGTCCGGCTGAAGGGTGGGCCGCCCCGTAAACGGCGGGTGAACATTCCTGGCGGCATGATGGGGGCCGCCGCTCAGTTCACCTTGCCTTCTTTGGGGATCATGCACAGGAAGGCGACGGGCGCCTTGGGCCCTGCGGTGAACGAGTGGGCCTCGCCGGGGGGGATGTAGACCACGTCTCCTGCGCGGAACGGTTCGTCGCCGCCCTTGCACAACAGCGTTCCTTCGCCCTCGAGCACGTAGACTTCGTGCTCCCAGGGATGGGCGTGGCGAGGCGTGCGCCCGCCCGGCTCGAGCTCGAAGCGGCGCATGTAGAAGTTCGGTGCGCCGTCCTGGTCCGAGATCAACCAGCGAACGCGACAGCCTTCCGCTCCTGCCTCCGTGGCCTTGAGGTCCTTGACCTCCTTGTAGTGGACGTGCTTCATCCCTCTCCTCTTTCGACTGTCGGTCGATCCCCTCCCGCGGCAAACGAACGGGACCGAGTGCTGGCCCTGGCTTGCCCGGGAGCGGCTCTGCGCCGCTCTCACAGACAGATTGTCACGCCTCAGGCTCCGGGAGTCAAACGCGACTTCGTCGGTCGTTCCCGCCTCTGAGGGAGAACACCTTGAGCTTGCGTCGCCGCCGGGGCTCGCCGCACAGCCGTTCGATGGCGTCGAAGACGTCCCGGTGCCGAAGGGCATCCCACGGATCGAGCGTCGAGTAGACTGACGAGAAGATCTCGATGGCGGCCGCCGATCCCAGGAACGTGAGAATGCGCTCGATGCTCAGATCCAGCCATTCGCCGAGATCGCTGTATGACCTGTCCCGGTCGAGCCGGACAGGCGGCTGGGACAGAGGCACCCACTCCCCCTCTTTCTTCTTGAAACGAGCCACGCCCCAGGGGCTGGGCTCGCGGGCCTTGCGGACGCCCGTGAACTCGACGCGCCCGTCCCACAGGACGTACTCGACCCATTCGGCCGGCAGATCGTGGTGGAACCGGACGACCTCGGGAGTCTCCTGGTCGTAGTCCAGGCCTGTGCCCACCTCGCGCCGGTCCAGCACCAGCACGACGGTGGCCGAACCCGTGCCGTACTGGACGGCGCGTCCGCGCGTGTAGCCATGCGCGATCTTCGGTTCCAGAGTCGCCCAGACGCCCCGCTTACGGCGCAAGCCGACCTGGCGGATGCGCTCGGCCCGGACGTCCGACGTTCCGTGCCAGAGGACCACGGCGTCCTCGCCCAGTTCGGCGTAGCGCGCGCTGGCGGGACAGCCGTGCATGGCGGCCCAGAGGTCCAGGCCCACTTTGCCGGCGATGGCGCGTCGGGCCGAAAAGGCGTAAGCGGCAAGCGTCGCGTTCCATCCGGCCCGCTGCCGCGGCATGTACTCCAGTCCTTTGAATCCCACGCGCGCCAGCTTGCGGTTGCGCCGCCATTGGGGCGGCCTCGCCGGGCCCGGCTGCTCATGCGCCCCGGCCTGGCCGCCGCGCTCTATCCCCTGCTTCGGCTTCGCCATGTCTCGTTCCCGGCCAGTGGCAGCATCGCCGCGCGCATCCGAAAGCGGCCTGGCAGGCCCAGGTCCGCTCAGACTTCCTCGTCGCCCACCTGCCGGGTCCAGGTTCTGAGCCAGTCTGCTGCTTCGATGCCGATGTCGGCCAGCGTGTTGGAGCAGAACACGATGCCGTCCAGATCGCCCTTCCTGATCCACTGCTGATACCTGGAGCACTGCAGTTCCATTTGCGCCGTTGTCACCGGCTTGCGCTCGCCGTAGTTCCAGAGGTAGCACCCGGCCAGGCGGCGCTTATCCGGGGTTATGCGGCATAGCCGGGCAACGTTCTCGTCGATGTTCGGCAGGTCGGCCCCCTTCCACGTCCACAGAGTGACCACGTCGCAGACGTCGAGATAGGCGCGGTAATCCTGCGCCAATTGCCTGGCGTAGTAGACCACCCAGAGGTCCAGCGGACGCGGCTCATTGCCGCTCAGCCGGCGCTTTACCTCTTTGAGTTGATCCAGCGACAGGCGAGGCGAAACGTTGTCCACGAAGAAGTCGTCAAGTATGCCACCGCAGACGTTCGGGAACAGCCTGGCCTGCCGGATGACCTCCTCCAGGTCAGTTGCACCCTCGTTGTTCCGCGTGGAGCTGCCGTCGCCTATGACGGACCACACCACTCGTTTCAGGTCCTTCAGCTTCTCCGATTCGCCGTCGAACGGCGGCAGCGGCTTGCCGGACATCACGACCCGGCAGCAGTTGACGATGCCGAAGTACCTGGCGCCCTCGGCCGGCCCCATCCGATTGACGCCCGGCAGCTTCCACTCGTTGTTGTGGTA
>CAYUDW010000053.1:5935-18601 GCA_964442595.1 uncultured candidatus Brocadiaceae bacterium | reverse complement strand
CTCCAGTCTTCGACGTTCTGGACGCCGTTTCCGACGAACGCGTCCTCCTCGGTCTCCAGGGTGCCGTTGGCGTTGGCGTCCCGGTAGAACTCGACGGCGGTGACGGTGCCGTCCACATCGTGGGTGCCGTACGCCGTCAGTGTCAGGGGGGCCGGACGGGTAATCGGGTCGGGACCGTCCACGAGCGAGGCAACCTGCGGCAGGAAGTTCAGCACCGTGACCGTGGTCGAGGCCACGCCCGAGTCACCTTCATTGTCCTCGGCCCGGGCGAAAACCGTCTGCGTGCCGACCGGCCAATCCATCGTGCTGCCGATCCACTTCCATCCGCCGCCCGCGCTGGAGTCCACCCCGAGATACGTATCGGTGGCGGTCTCGAGCGTCTCGTTGCCGTTGGCGTCACGATAGAACTGAACGACCGTGACCACCCCGTCCGGGTCATTCACGTCTGTTGCCGTGAGCGTCACGGCTTCCGGCCTCTGCACCGGATCGGGGCTTGCCGAGAGAGATCCGATCGTGGGTGGGATGCTCAGCGGCGCGTCGTCAGCCCCCTGGTCCCAGGGCTCCGTCTGCTGCGCCGACCCGCCTGACAGGAGCAACCGCTCCTCAAGTCGCTCCAGATAGAGCGATATGGGGTTCGGTGTTCGGCGCTTCGTGGGGGAGGGTTCGCTGAAGGGAAACATAGCGTGCCTCCAAGGAGAATGGGCGCCTGGTAAGGCTCCCAGAATTGTCCTGCTTCGACACGTCGCACAGCATTATAGCCGGGCCGCAGACCGGCTCAACAATCACGTGGGCAGGGCCGATGGCCGCATGGCCGCGTCCATGGCACGGCTCCCTTCGTCAGGGCTGCCCATCCAGGCGGCGGCGCAGTTCATCGAGTGCTTGCTCGACTTGGCGGAGCTTCTGCACCATCTCCGGAACCCGTCCGAGCAGGGCGAAGATGCGCCGCTGCTCGGTGAGAGGCCGAATGGGGTAGCCCCAGACGACCTCGCCCGGGGTAACGTCGCGGTGCACGCCGGAGCCGGCGCCCACGATGGCGCCGTCTCCCACGCTCACGTGGTCCTTGACGGCGACGTCGCCGGCCAGGATCACGCCCCGGCCGAGCCGTACGCTGCCGCCGATCATGGCACCCGCGGCGATGACACAATCGGGGCCGATGTGGCAGTTGTGGGCCACGTGGCAGTTGTCGTCCAGCTTCGCGCCGTCCTCGATAACGGTTGCCTCGAGGGTCGCGCGGTCAACGGTCGTCAACGCGCCGATCTGCACTCGGTCGCCTATCCTGACCGTCCCCACCTGAGGCACTTTGAGCTGGCGCCCGTCGCGCTGGAGGAACCCGAACCCCTCCGAACCGATCACGGCGTTGTGTTGGACGAGGCACTCGGAACCTATGACGCAGCCATCATGGACTTTCACGCCGGCGCAGAGGATGGTGCGTTCGCCGACGCGGCAATCCCGTCCCACGCAGACCTGCGAGTGGATCGCGGCGCCGGCGCCGATCTCGCTTCCCTCGCCGATGACCGTGAAGTCTCCGATGGCCACCCCTTCCCGAAGCACGGCGGACGGGCTGACTGAGGCCAGCCGGCTGATCCCTTCCGGGGCAGGGAATCTCGCCTCTGCGAATGCCGCCAGGATGGTTGCCATCGCCGCGCCGGGATCCTCGCAGACGATCATGGTCCCCGCGTAGTGCTCCAACTCCTGCGGGGTGACGAGCACCGCCGCGGTGCACTTCCGCGCGTCGTCCTTTCTCGCCTCGGTCCGCAGGAATGCCAGATCGCCCGCGCCGGCAAGCTCCAGCGCCCTGACGTCCTGAACGCTTGCGTCGGCCGGGCCGACGAGCCTGCCGCCGACCATCTGCGCCAGTTGCCGTGCCGTGAACCGCGGCATGATTATCTCGGGAGCCTCCTATCGCCGTGACGCCAGGCGCGAGAAACACGCGTATCTTGACTTCTTGCCTTCAAGTCGGACAATATGCTACATGGGGGCAGCATGCGCTGCAAGCGCGCTCGTTCGTCTGTACTGCGCCGATGGAGCCGGGGAGGGCGCCCGTGGATGACGAAGCTTACATGACGCTGGCGCTGGAGGAGGCCCGGGCGGCCGCCGCCGAAGGCGAGGTCCCCGTCGGCTGCGTGGTCGTGCACCAGGGCAACGTGATCGCGCGGGCCCACAACCTGCGTGAGTCCCTTCAGGATCCCACGGCCCACGCGGAGATCGTGGCGCTGAGGCAGGCAGCGAAGGTCGTTGGGCATTGGCGGCTGGAAGGCGCAACCGTCTACTGCACGGTGGAGCCCTGCTGCATGTGCGCGGGCGCGCTCGTCAACGCGCGGGTGGGGCGCCTCGTCTACGGCGTGGCCGATTCGAAAAGCGGGGCCTGCGGATCGGTCCTCAACGTGCCGGCCGAGCGCCGGCTCAATCACCGCTTCGAGGTGCTTGGCGGCGTTCTGGAGGAAGAAGCCCTCGAATTGCTTCGGCGGTTCTTCGAGCCGCGGCGGTAGCGCGGCCACGTTGCAATCTGCCGCGCCGGTTCGGTATGTTACGTCAGGACGTGCAAGGTTTTCGATGGAGGTGCTCTGGCACAGAGGCCGTCGTTGGGACGGGACGAACCCTCACATGAAGAGCAACGGAAGTTGCTGCCGCGCCATCGCCCAATCGTTCCCGCCCTGATGGGACTGGCGTGTGGCATAGCGCTTGACGCGGCGCTGCGACCGGACGCGTGGACTTGGTTCGTGCTGGGATTCGCGGCGGTCGTGCTGTCGGTGTGGGGGGTCAGGCGGGGCCTCCGCCCATGGGGGCACTGGCTGCTGGCGTTGCTGTTGCTCGTTCCGCTCGGGGGAGCCTGCCACGTCGCGTGCTTCCGGCACAAGCCGCCCTGGCACCTGAAGAACCTGCCGGTGCGTCAGGGCGCCTACTACCACCTCCGGGGCAAGGTGGTCCGGGAGCCTGTCTGGCACTGTCGCGAGCGTGCGTTCTCCTCGTCGCGGGAATCGACCGCCGGGTTCTGGTTGGCTCGGCTGAAACTGGAGGCCATCTCTGGTGACGGCGGACAGTGGCGGAGGGCGGCCGGCAACATCGCGCTGTTTCTCGGCGGGGAGCGGGCAGACCTGAACGTTGGGAACAGGGCCGAGTTCTTCGGTCGGCTGTCCAAGAACCGCCCGCCGACCAACCCGGGCGAGCGGGACGGCGCGCTCCGCTACGAGCGATCAGGCAGCTACGGCACGACTTCAGTTGCCTCCTCCGCAGCAATCAAGGTGATCGAGCACGCGCGTTGGTACAGCTCGATGCCGGCCGCCGTGTCCCGGCTCCGCACGCTCACGATGCGGCGGCTGGAGCAGCGGTTCGGGTCGGAGGATGGTGGCCTCGAACCGCGCTACGGCCTGATGGTGGCGCTGCTGTTCGGCGAGCGGGGCGCCCTGTCGGAGAGCCAGTCGGACCTGCTGAAGGAATCGGGCACCCTCCATTTCCTGGCGATCAGCGGGCTGCACGTGGGGATCTTCTGCGTGTTCGTCGCCTGGATATTGGCGTTGCTGAACGTTCACGTCCGAATGCGCGCAGTTCTGACGATAGCCCTCATCTGGGCATACGTCTTGTTCACGGGCTTCCACGTCTCGGCGGTGCGCGCCGGATGGATGCTGAGCTTCATGCTGGCCGCGCCGCTCGTGCACCGGCAGTCGGACTCGCTTTCCGCGCTGGCCGGTTCGGCTTTCCTCATCCTCGTTCTCTGGCCGCAGCAGTTGTTTACGGCGGGCTTCCAGCTCACGTTCGTGGCGGTCTGGGCCATCGTCTGCATCTACCCCCAGTTGCACGGGCTCCTCTGGCCGTGGGAGGACTGGCTGGCAGGCGTGCAGCAGCCCGGCGAGCGGACGCTGGCGGCCGACCTATGGTTGTGGGCCAGGAGCTACCTGCTGCTCGCCTGCGTTGTGTGGGCGGCGACGGCGCCGATCCGGGCCTACCACTTCAACCTTCTCTGTCCCGTCGGGCCGCTTGTGAACCTGCTGGTGTGGCCGCTGGTACTGCTTCTGTTACTGACGTGTTTCGCCCTGGCTGTCTCGCTTCTGTTGGGCGGCCTGGGCGCCGGACTGCTCGTGCCGCCGGCTCTGTACTTCAGCGGCGACATCGAGCGCGTGCTCGAGCTTGTCGGCCGGTTGCCCGGGTGCGGCGTCTACATGCCTTCTCCGCCGTGGTGGTGGTTGGGGCTGTTCTACGTCGCTCTGGCCGTCTGGGTGCTTCGGCATCGGCTGCCGCTGGGGCGCAGGGCATTTGTGGCCGCCGCCGTCGCCCTTGCCGCAACCTATCTCGCCCATGACGTCGCCGCGCACGCGGACCGCCGATTCAGATTGACCGTCGCGGACGTTGGCGCGGGGCAAGCGGCGGTCCTTCGGCTACCGGAGGGCCAGACGATCCTGTTCGACGCCGGTTCGCTCCGTACGAGCGCGGCATCAGCGCTAGGCGAGATGCTCTGGGCCGAGCACGTCGGCCGCCTTGACGCCGTCGTGATCTCCCACCTGGACCGCGATCACTGCAACTACGTGCCGCACGTCGCCCGACGGTTCGACATCGCGCGCATCATCCTGCCCCGGGCGGGTGAACTCAGACCTGGCGCCGCCCGCGTCAGAAAGGGCCTGGAGGCCCTGGAGCTGCCCATACGCCTCCTGAATGAGGGCGATCGGATCGGGGCCGGCCGGCTCCGGTGCGAGGTGCTGCATCCTGGGGCCCGGTTCGTTCTGGATCCCGGCCTTCCGGAGAACGAGAAGTCTCTGGTGGTTCTCTGCCGGTTCCAGGGACTGAGTTTCCTGCAGACCGGCGACATCCAGGGCAGGGCCATGGAGCGCCTGTGCCGCCAGTACGGAGACCGCCTCAACGCGGACATCCTCATGGTGCCGCACCACGGCCGTTACGATCCGGCGCTGGATCATCTCTTGGCCCTGGTTCGCCCCAAGCTCGCCATCGCCAGCGGCGGGGAGGACGACTGCGGCGCCGACACGCGAGACCTGCTTAGCTACCAGCACGGGGTGCCCCTCTGGATTACGGGTGAGGAGGGGGCTATCATTGTCACCCTAGACGGAGGGAAGGCCTGCGTGCTCGGCTACGCGTCTGGCCGGACGATGGCGTTCAGCCCGTCCGCGTCCCCGGCACCCTCCGCCGGCCCGTGAGCCTGAAAAGGAGCCGGGATGACCCCACCCGCCATCCGCAAGGTGGTTCAGGACAGGCGCTTCCTGTTCGGTCTGACGTTCCTTGCGGCGGCGCTGACTTTGCTGGGGCCGCTGGTCGCCTACGACCTCTGGTGGCATCTGAAGGCGGGGGCGCTGGTGCTGCAGGAGCGCGCCGTGCCCACGGCCGACCCCTTCTCCTTTACGGCGGCCGGCCGGCCCTGGGTCTACCACTCCTGGCTTTCGGGCGTCATCCTGACGCTGGTCTGGCGGGCGGGAGACGTGGCCGGCCTCACGCTGCTGCGGGCCCTTCTGATCTCGGGCAGCCTGATGATAGCCTGGGCCGCGGCGACCCGGCGGGGGGTGCAGCCGGGCGTGGCGTCCATACTCGTGCTGGCAGCCTGCGTGCAGCTCAAGCCGCGCGCCCTGACGCGTCCTTACCTCTTCTCTTACGTCCTGTTCGCCCTGTTCTTCTTGATCTTGCGGCCATCGGCGCGCCGGACTCGGGTCCCCGATGGCGCAAGGGCTTTCGCCGCGGAGGACAGCTTTCTTTGGGGCGAGGGGGGACACCTGCTCTTGCTTCCCATCCTTACGGTGCTGTGGGCGAATCTGCACGCCGGCTTCGTCAGCGGTCTGCTCCTCATCGGCGCTTTCGGGGCGGGGGAGATGGTCCGGCTGTGGGCCGGGCGGGACAGGCGTCCGTACCCGGCGATGCTGTTCCGGGAGAAGGACGGGGCGCGGTTCAGGGCGCTGCTGGTCGCCGGCGTGCTCTGCCTGACTGCGGCGGCCGTCACGCCGTACGGTCCGGGCACGCTCATCTATCCCTTCAGGCTCATGCGCGAGGTGAAGCTGGTCGCCCGCATCCAGGAATGGCAGCCGATCGCTTTCAGCAGGAGCTTCGGCATCTTCTGGTCCTGCCTGATCCTGGGCATCCTGATCATGGTCCGTTCGCTGACTTTCTGCGTCAGGGGAGGGCGGCTGCGAGATGCGGCGGGCGAGTTGGTCACGGACGCGTTGCTGATGGGCGGGTTCGCCTTGCTTGCCCTCCGGGCTGTCAGGCACATGGAGTGGTTCCTGCTGCTGGCGCCGTCCGTGTTCGGTTACCACCTGGACGCTTCGCGCTGGCTCGGCCCGGGGGGTGAAGAGGGGAGGGGCGAGGCACACGGACAGGAAGGCTCCTTCTACGCCTGGGCTGCGTGCCTGCTGGCGGTTGTCTGTGCGGCTCGGCCCTTCATCCTGTCGGGACGGCCGTCGATCGGGCCTTCGGAGCTGGTTCTGCCCGTCAAGGCGTGCGACTTCATCGAGCGGAAGGGACTGCCCTATCGCGTCTATAATTCATATGAATGGGGCGGCTACTTCATATGGCGCTTCTGGCCCCGCAATCGGGTGTTCATCGATGGACGCTGCCTGGTCTATGGCGACGACATTATCCGTCAGGCGTTCGACGTCGAGGGCGGGCAAATGGGCTGGGACGACATACTTGATCGCTGGGGGATCGAGATGCTCCTGGTTCGCCATCGCAACAACGAGCTGACGCATCTGTTCGTCGATGATCGCTGGCGCTGCGTCTATTGGGACGACGTGGCCATCGTCGGCCTTCGCGAGGACGTGCTGGAGAGGCGCGGCGGCCAGCCGGCCGAGTTCCCTCTGTCCAATCCGGTCCTGTTCGATGCCGACCTCGAGCACCTTCCGGTTGCGGACATACTGGCCGAGGTCGAGACGGTGCTTCGGCGCGATCCGGAGTGCTGGACGGCGCTGGCATACCGGGCGCGATGCCTGGTCAAGCTGGCCGAGGAGCGGCCAGGGGAGCGGGAAACGCTGCGCAGGGCGGCGCTCCAATCGGCCCGGGAAGCCGTTCGCCTGCAGGAGGGCGACCGCGATCCATGGCGCGCGCTGGCTGAAGCGGCCGCCGCCGTCGGCGACGAGCGGACCGCCGCCCGCGCCCGCCGGAAGGCCGAGAAGCTGACGAAGCTGAAAAAGCGCCGGCAACGCTCCGACTAGTCTTCGGGTTGCGGGTGCTCTTTCAGCCAGCCGGCGCGGACCTCGCCCGCCACGTAGAACGAGCCGGTGACGCAGACCACCTCGTCCGGTTCGGCCGCGTCCACGGCCTCCTGCAACGCCTGCCACGGATCCCTGACCGTCCGGACCTCAGGCTGAGTGGCCCCCCCGGACGCGGCCAGCCGGGCGGCCGCTGCCACCTCCTCGGCTGGCATCGCCCGGGGCAGGTTCGCCTGGGTGGCGGTGAACCGCAGGCACCGGGGCATCAGGCTTTGCAGCATGCCGCTGAGCTTCTTGCCGGCCGAGCAGCCGAAGACCACTCGCAGGCGCCTGCCCGGGAAGTGCGTGTCCAGCGCCTCGAGCAGCGCGTCTATGGACTCGACGGTGTGGGCTACGTCGAGCACGACGGCCGGTCCTCTCTGAAGCACCTCGACGCGTGCCGGGATGCGAAACCCGGCAACGGCTTCGGCCACGGAGCCGGGCTCGATCCGCAGCCCCGCATAATGCCGGACCATCTCGATCGCGCCCACGGCGGCTGCCATGTTCTCAATCTGGTGGCGGCCGAGCAGGGGAGTGGTGAGTTCTGGATAACTGGCTCCGGGCGTCGAAAGCCCGAACCGCCAGCCCACCTCCGCCTCGGGCTCGCTCAGGGGCGCTGCCAGGGGGCGGCTGTGTGTGATCCGGACCTCGCGTCCCACCTCCCAGCGTGGGCAATGCCGTTCGTCCGCAATGCGACGCAGCGTTTGGAGCGCCCCCTCGTAGGGCTGCCGGCCCAGCACGACGGGCACGCCCTCCTTCAGGATGCCGGCCTTCTCGGTCGCGATGGCTTCGACGGTGTCGCCCAGCTTGTCGGTGTGGTCGAAGCCGATGGAGGTGACGACGCAGCAGTCCGGCTGCACCACATTGGTCGAGTCCAGCGTCCCGCCCAGGCCGACCTCCACGACGGCCCAGTCGACGCGCCGCCGGGCGAAGTACTCGAACGCCAGCGCGGTTAGCATCTCGAAGTAGGTAGGGGCCCGGATAAAGGTCTCCCGCTCGGCGTGGCGCTTGTGCTCCACGTGGGGCTGGATCTCGCACACGACCTGCCGGAAGGCCTCCTGGTCGATCATACGGCCGTCCACCTGGATCCGCTCCCGGTGCGTCACCAGGTGCGGGGACGTCAGCAGGCCGGTCCTGTAGCCCCCCTGCTGGAGGCAGCAGGCGATGGCACCGGACGTGCTGCCCTTGCCCTTGGTGCCGGCCACGTGGAATATCCTGTAACGTTGGTGGGGGGACCCGATCGCGGCCAGCATCTCTTCAACCCGGCGCACGTTCAGATGTCTGCGGTCGTACAGCCACCTGTTCGTCTTCTCGTAGTCGATGCCCTGTTCGAGAAAGGCGACCGCGTCCTCGAACGTGCGTATCGCAAAGCTCTCGGGCTCCTCTCCAGCCACCCGCGTCCTCCGATCATTGACAAGAAGAAAGGCGTCTTCTTAGACTGTGTGCCTGCGGCGCACGCAAGCACGTTCCCTCTATGGGCCAGACCTGAATCTCGCAGAGCGCCGCCGGAAAATCAAGAGCAGCCGGACTCCTACGGGGACCTTGCCATGCCCATCGTGACCGACCCGCAGCAGACCCGCGCATTCCTGGACGCTCTCCGGCAGCGCCGCGTTGCCGTGCCCTGCTTCTGCACCGAGAACTCCTGGACGACGGAGGCCGTATTGGAAGCAACGAAGGCCGCCGGCGAGCGATTCGGCATCCCCGAGCCGCCGGTGGTCATTGCCTTCACTGCGGGCTATCCGGGCCGGAGCAACCTGGCCAACTACTGGGTCTGCGGCGACCGGCAATTGGGGTTGCTCGGGTTGCTGGGCGACCTGAAGGTACTGACGTCGCCCGGCAGCCCCTACGCCTCGTGCCTCGTGTTCCCGCAGTTGGACCACGGCCAGCCGGACGCGGACCGGTGGCTGTTGGAGGACCGGGTCGATGAGTTCGCCGTGATGATGTTCGACGCCAGCGCCATGCCTCTGGAGCAGAACATGGCACGGACGGCCGACTACGTCGAGCGTTTCTCCGACCGCACCGTCGTCGAGGGAGCCGTCGACGAATTGAAGGAGGCGTCCGAGGCGGGCGAGGCGTTTCCCCTGACGACTCCCGAGCAGGCAGAGCGTTTCCTCCATCGGACCGGCTGCGACCTGATCGTCCCGAACGTCGGCACGGAACATCGTGCCGCTGACGTCGGCAAGGCCCAGTACCACCCCGAGCGCGCGCGCCAGATCGCCGATGCCGTCGGGCCTAACCTCGTCCTGCACGGCACGAGCTGCATGGATCAGGCGGACCTGGGCAGCCTGCCCGGAGACGGCTTCGTCAAGGTCAACATATGGACGGGTATCGAACGGACCGGCGGGCGCCAGATCGCCGAGCACGCCCTCGAGAACGTGGGGAACCTACTGAGCCTCGACCGTGTCGAGCAGCTTGTGGACGAGGGGGTGCTGGGCGCGGAGATTACCTCACCCGAGCGCGTCCGGGAGATGTTCGGCGGCGAGATCGGGCCGGACCTGGCATACTTCCCGCTCATCCATCTGAGACGCAGATGGGTGCGCGAGGTCGCCGCGATGCTGGCGGGCTACTTCGAGGTCTTCGGCTATGAGAGGCTGGGGAGCAACCGATAGGGGGGCGGCTTCTCAGGCTGCTTTCTTCTTCGCGCGGGGCTGTGCGGGGGCCTTGGCCCTGGTCTTGGCGGCGCTGGAGCGCGTCACGATCTCGTAAAGGCGAACGATGATGCCCACCACGAGCGCCCCCAGCATCCCATAGACCATCATGATGAATGCCACGCCGGAGAAGCGCACGATCATGCTGCGCGCTCCGGTCAGCCACGCGGGCGAGCTGGGCAGCGCGTCTGGCCCGCGCTGGATGGAGATTGACGACAGCAGCGCAAGCATCACCGCCACGAGCGCCGCGCCCATGATGGCCTCCCGGACCCTTTCCATCGGTGCGCAGGCACCGACCGCGAGGCTGAAGACCAGGGCGAAGAGCACGTAGAAGCTCGTGCTGCTCCAGTTCGCATGCGTCGCCTGACGCACCACGCTGGTCAGCAGGGCCCACGTGCCGCGGAAATAGCCGCCGAGCCCGGCCGAGTCGAGCGCCGAGAGGGCCGGGGGGGTGTAGTTCAGGTTCAGCGGGCTGCCGAACAGGCGGTTCAGCGTCACCATGACCGCCGCTGCCCCGAACAAGGGGGCCAGAGGCACCAGGACTTTCCCCACGCTGGCCGTCCCTTCCGCCTCGAACTCCACGTCCCTGGACGAGAGCTCGTAGATGCTGACCCTCGTGACCGTCCCACCGCACAGCAGCGCCGTTACCGTCATGGTGAACTTACGGATGAGCACCCCGGGCGCGGCCAGCAGCATCACGAACCGATTTGCCAGGGCGCCCGCCATCACGAAGTGCATTGCCCCGCCCAGTATCAGGCACAGGCTCAGCCAGATGAACAGCGCCAGGTACTCCATAGCCTTCCCCCCGATCTGAGTTCCTGTGGGGAAGTGACACGCTGCGGGCATACGATTCCCGCGCGCACCAATTGTCCGGGAACGCAGGTGTCCGATGCAATGCTGAGGGCCCAAGACCGCCTAAAGGGCCGTGAGAAGCCCTCTCGGCAGTCTGCCTGGCGGCCGGAATCGGGGTCCGGCAGCCCGCCGCAGCGCTCAGAAGCGGCAGACAGGCAGGGCGCGGGCGGCCAGGAGCGGATGCCACGGCCGAGGCCGCCGAAGAACAAAGGGCTTGAAAAAGCGCAATCTCCCTGTAGAATTGTGGACAAGCAGGGCCGTACCTGTGGTGCGACCCGCGGAGGCCGTTCTCAGAGCCAAGCGCGTTGCGCTCCGATCTGGCGTTCGTGAAGCCTTGTACGGAAGGGGTCTAAGATGCTCGCGTTTGCATCGCCGGTGTGGGCCATAGTGTTCGGCGTGGCGGCAGTTGTCTTGATAGGAATCATCGTTGTCGCCCGCTCGCGTAAGGGGGAGGCGGCCGGGGGAGCATCTCCCGCTGAACCCGCTATGCCCGAAGCGGAGGGGGAAGAGGAAGAGACCGTGACCTGACCGGGCGCCCGACGCATAGCATCGCCGTCATCGTTCCGTGCAGTCCGTGTTCCGAGCCCTGCCGCTCCAAGCCATCGTGAGTGCGGCTGAGCGGGCAGGGCCATTCTCTTTGTGGCATCCTGCAGCAACGGCCGCCTCGTCCTCTTGACCCCTCGCTGCCCGCGGGCCATTCTGTCGACAGGCGGGCGGCCCCCCCACTATAATGACGTGTTGCGGCCCAATGCCGCAGGGGGCTGGAACCTGCCGGACCGTCTTTCGCATCCGAGGAACGTAGATGAAAGAAACCGAGATCACGCGCGCCATCGTCGAGGAGTACACGCAGAACTTCCTGGACGCGCTCGAAAGCGACGTCGTCGTAGTCGGAGCGGGGCCGGCCGGCCTCACCGCCGCCTATTACCTGGCAGGCGCGGGCTTGAAGACCACCATCGTCGAAAAGAAGCTGAGCACCGGTGGCGGAATATGGGGCGGAGGCACCGGCCACAACGTCATCGTGGTCGAGCAGACTGAGATTCTGGACGAGATCGGCGTCCGCTCGCACGAACGCGACGGCCTCTACACGGCCGGTGCGGTCGAGCTGGCCGCCGCCCTTACCTATCAGGCAGAGCAAGCCGGCGCCCGCGTCTTCAACCTGACCGAGGTGGAGGACGTCGTCGTTAAGGACGGCGCCGTCTGCGGCGTTGTGATCAACTCGACGGCCATCCTCATGGCCAGCCTGCACGTGGACCCCGTCTGCATGGGGGCGCGGAAGGTCATCGACGCGACCGGCCACGCCGCCGAGTTGATTCGCATGCTGCGCCAGAGGGAGCCGGACTTCCTGGCCGACGGCATCGGCGAAGGGTTCATGGACGTCGAGACGGCCGAGCGCGGCGTGGTCGAGAAGGCAGGCGAGGTCTACCCCGGCCTTTACGCGGCGGGCATGTCTGTCTGCACGGTGTATCGGCTGCCGCGCATGGGGCCCATCTTCGGCGGAATGCTCGAATCCGGCCGCCGTGTGGCTGAGTTGATCTGTGCAGCACTGGGTGCGTGACGGCCATGCGGAGACTGAAGTGCGAAGTGAGAAATGGGAAATGAGGAGCTTGGTCGCCTTTGGCGACTGAGAAGGCAGAAGCGCACAACGGCAGACGGCAGTTGCCAGTGGTCAGTGGCCAGCGACGGCAAGGACGACGACGAGCACGATGACGAGGACGAGGAGTAGGAGTAAGGGCAGGGGTAAGCAGGAGTAGGAGCAGGATGCAGGGGATCGCGGACAATTATCGGCGGATTCGAGAGGAGTTGCCCAGCGACGTGACGCTGGTCGTCGCGGCCAAGGGGCGCACGCCCGAGGAGGTGGCCGAGGTGGTCGAGGCCGGCGCGACCGTCATCGGCGAGAATTACGTGCAGGAGGCCGAAGCCGCGCGCACCGCTCTCGGCGAGGCGGCCGAGCGCGTCGAGTGGCACCTGATCGGACACCTTCAACGCAA